>JAEYAU010000098.1 GCA_023404705.1 Pseudomonadota bacterium | reverse complement strand
CGCCGCGCCGGGCCCCCCCCCCCCCCCCCCCCCACGCCGGCTATGTCGAGATCAAGACCGTGCCGGTCTCCTCGCTCACCCCTCCCCCGCTCTATCTCGACTCGGTCAAGCTCGCACCGCTCAAAGGCGGCATCGCGGTGCTGCGCCAGACTGTCGGCACCGCGAAGCTGGAGGCGGAGACCGCAGGCGGCAAGTTCCCGCTCTGCGAGGTGGTGGTGAAGAAGAACCGCATCACCAGCGTGACGGTCTCATTCCTGGAGCGGCCGCCGCGATGCCAGTGCCGCGGCAGCGGCGCGCCGAATGCGGGGCCGCGCACCTGCGTCGGCTGAAAACACGCCCCCTGCATGTGGATGCGCGGTCACGGCGCGCCCGCTAGCCGTTTGACGGCATTCGTGAAATCGGCCCTCAGCGCCGGGAACCTCCCGAAAAATACGTACAAATATGGGCCAAACTCGTTCATTCATTTCCAACAGTTCTTGATTAACTTCGTTCACCACCTGATTTGCCCAACTCCCCCGCGTCGAAGCAGTCATGATCAGCGCATCCTTGATCGACGATCTCGAAGACGCCATCGCGTCCGGCTCGCGGGAGAAGCGTCTCAACACGCTGCGGCGGGTCACCGATCTGTTCGTGCTGGGCGCGGGCCAGTACAGCGAAGAACAAGTCAGTGTGTTCGACGACGTGATCGATCGCCTCGCACGCCAGATCGAGGTCGACGCACGCGCGCAGCTCGCCAAGCGTCTCGCCCCGATCCCGAATGCGCCCGTGAAGGTGATCCAGGCGCTCGCCCAGGATGACGTGGTCGACGTGGCGGGCCCGGTGCTCGAGGGATCCGGACGGCTCTCGGACAAGGAGCTGATCGCCTACGCGTATGCCAAGAGCCAGGAACATCTGCTCGCGATCTCGAAGCGCGAGACCCTGAGCGAAGCCGTCACCGACGTGCTGGTCGAGCGCGGCGACACCGAGGTCGTGCGCTCGGTCGCGCGCAACGAAGGCGCCCGCTTCTCGGATTCGGGCTTCGGCATCCTGGTGAAACGCTCGGAAGGCGACGACGTGCTCGCCGAGCATGTCGGCCTGCGCCAGGATCTGCCGCGCCATCACCTGCATGGGCTGCTGGTGAAGGCCTCGGGCAACGTGCTCAAGAAGCTCAGCAAGGCGCACCCGCACCTCGCCCACGAGGTCGAGCATGTGCTGCAGGGCATCACGGGCCGCATCGAGGCGGAAGCCACGTCGCATGAATATGCGGACGCGAAGATCGTGGTCGAGGCGCTGCATCGCAGCGGCGAGCTCGGGGAGGAGCAGATCCTCACCTTCACGCGCATGGGGCGCCAGAAGGAGGCGATGGTCGCGCTGTCGACGCTCTCCGGATTGCCGATCGAGGGCATCGAACGCGCGATGATCGACGATCAGACCGACATGGTGCTGATCGCCGCCAAGGCGGCCGCGCTCTCCTGGGCGACCACCAAGTCGTTCGTGCTGATGCAGGCCTCCGGCCGCGGCCTCTCGCAGGCCGATCTCGACCGCGTGCGCCAGAGCTTCGAGCGCCTCCAGGTCGCGACCGCGCAGCGCGTGGTGCGCTTCTACCAAGTGCGCCAGGGCGCCACGAAGGGGACCGCGTAATCCTCTTGTAGGGTGGGCATCGCGCCTCCTCGGCGCGTCACGATTCACTCATTCGGTCGCGCGATGCACACGCGTGCTGAGTCGCCAGTCAGCACCGCGTGGGCAAAATCGCTCTCGGACCGCAATGCACGTAGCGAAGCCGCGCAGGCGATTTTGCCCACCCTACGAAGCGGGCGTCAGCGTCTCGAGAAACCTCACCGCCTCGCCCTGCGCTGGCGTGACCAGCTCGTTCTCCCACATCACGCGCCTGCCGCGCACATAGGTGCCGACGGGCCAGCCCGTGACCGTGACGCCGTCATAGGGCGTCCAACCCGACTTGGCGGCAGTCCACTTGTTCGTGATGGTCTCGCGGCGCTTGAGGTCGACCACCGTCAGGTCGGCGTCGTAGCCGACCGCGATGCGGCCCTTGCGGGCGATGCCGAACAGGCGCGCGGGGCCGGCGCTCGAGAGGTCGACGAAGCGCGCCAGCGACAGGCGGCCGGCATTCACGTGATCGAGCATCAGCGGCACCAGCGTCTGCACGCCGGTCATGCCCGAGGGGCTCTGCGGATAGGGCTTCGCCTTCTCCTCCAGCGTATGGGGCGCGTGGTCGGAGCCGAGCACGTCGACGATGCCCTGCGCGATGCCGTCCCACAGGGCGGCGCGATGCTCGGCGCCGCGCACCGGCGGATTCATCTGCGCGCGCGTGCCGAGCCGCTCGTAGCATTCGGGCGCATGCATGGTGAGGTGGTGCGGCGTCACCTCGACCGAGGCGACATCCTTGTGATCGGCGAGAAACGCGATCTCCTCACGCGTCGTGATGTGCAGCACGTGCACGCGCTTGCCGGTCTCGCGCGCGAGCCGGATGAGCCGCTCGGTGCAAGTGAGCGCGGCGATCTCGTCGCGCCACACCGGGTGGGAACGCGGGTCGGCCGGGATGCGCTCGCCCTGGCGCTCGCGCAGACGAAATTCGTCCTCGCTGTGGAACGAGGCGCGGCGGCTGATCGCGGCGAGCACGTCGCGCACGCCGCCGTCATCCTCGAGCAGCAGCGAGCCTGTCGAGGAGCCCATGAAGACTTTGATGCCGGCGGCGCCGGGCAGGCGCTCGAGCTCGGGCAGGTCGCGGACATTGTCGCGCGTCCCGCCGACAAAGAAAGCGAAGTCGCAATGCATGCGGTGGCGGCCGCGCTTGACCTTGTCGGCGAGCGTCTCGGCGCTGGTGGTGAGCGGATTGGTGTTGGGCATCTCGAACACCGCCGTGACGCCGCCCATCACGGCCGAGCGCGACCCCGACTCCAGGTCCTCCTTGTGCTCGAGCCCGGGCTCGCGGAAATGCACCTGGGTGTCGATCACGCCGGGCAGGATGTGCAGGCCGCTGCAGTCGACGGACTCGCCGGCATGCGCGGCCGAGAGGTCGCCGATCGCCGCGATACGGCCGCCCGAGATCGCGAGATCCCGCTGGCCTTCGCCGTCCTGATTGACGACGGTGCCGCCCTTGAGGATCACGTCGTAGTTTGTCGCCATTCTGATCTTCGCTCCCGGCCCTTGTGAGCGGCCCGAGAGCGCCTTACGTTTCGCCGCGACAGGTGGCAAGAGCTTTCAGGATGACAGCAGCCCTTCTCCCCGATCGCGGGGTCGTGAAAGTCGCGGGCGACGACGCGCGCAAATTCCTCAACGGCATCGTCACGGCGGATGTCGGCAAGGTCACGCCGCAAGCGCCCTGCTATGCGGCGCTGCTCACCCCCCAGGGGAAGATCATCGTGGACTTCCTGGTCGCGGAGGCGACGGCGGAGGATGGCGGCGCCTTCTTTCTCGACTGCCCTGCCGCGCTCGCGGCGACGCTGGTGGAGCGGCTAGGGTTCTACAAGCTGCGCGCCAAGGTGACGGTGGAGGAGCTGCCGCTGGCCGTGCTGGCTGTGTGGAACGGCAGCGGGACGACCGATCACGGCCTCTGCTACACGGACCCGCGCCTGCCCGCGCTCGGTATGCGCTGCATCCTGCCCGCGGAAGCAGCCGCAGACGCAGCCGCCGAGCTCGCCACTACGCTCGCGTCGGCCGAGGACTACGAGGCGCACCGCATCGCGCTCGGCGTGCCGCGCGGCGGGCTCGACTTCGTCTACAACGATGCCTTTCCGCATGAAGCCGACATGGACCAGCTCAATGGCGTCGACTTCACCAAGGGCTGCTATGTGGGCCAGGAGGTGGTCTCGCGGGTCGAGCATCGCGGCACGGCGCGCAGCCGCGTGGTGCCGGTCGCCTACGAGGATTTTGCGCCCGAAGCCGGTGTCAGCGTGGAAGCCGGCGACAAGACGGTGGGCACCATGGGCTCGGCCGCGAAGGGACGCGGGCTCGCGATGCTGCGGCTCGACCGCGTCGGTGAGGCGCTGGCGGAAGGCAAGCCGTTGATGGCCGGCGGCGTGGCGCTCAAGCCGCTGAAGCCGGACTGGGCGCGCTTCGCGTTCCCGGGCGAGGCCGCGGAGTAATCATGTCGGCCGCGATCGCACATCCGGACGGACTGCACCGCTGCCCGTGGCCGGGCCAGGATCCCTTCTATATCGCGTATCACGACGACGAGTGGGGCGTGCCCGAGCTCGACGACCGTGCGCTCTACGAGAAGCTCGTGCTCGACGGCTTCCAGGCCGGCCTCTCCTGGATCACGATCCTGCGCAAGCGCGAGAACTTCCGCCGCGCTTTCGACGGCTTCTACCCGGAGAAGATCGCACGCTACACGCCGAAGCGCGTCGAGAAGCTGATGCAGGACGCCGGCATCGTGCGCAACCGGCTGAAGATCGAAGGCACGATCCTCTCGGCGCGCGCCTGGCTCGACGTGATGGAGAAAGGTCCCGGCTTCTCGGCGCTGCTCTGGGACTATGTCGATGGCAAGCCGAAGGTGAACCAGTTCAAGACGACGAAGCAGGTGCCGGCCGAGACGCCGATCTCGAAGGCGATCTCCAAAGACCTCACCGGTCGCGGCTTCAAGTTCGTCGGGCCGACCATCGTCTACGCTTTCATGCAAGCGGTGGGGATGGTGAACGATCACTTGGTGACGTGCCATCGCCACGCCGCCTGCGCGCGGCTGCACGGCAAGAGCGTGGCTCACACACGCGCAAAAAAATAAATGCAGGCCATCACCGCGAATTGAAGATCGCGAGCGCACGCGTCATCCGTGAAGACGCGGTAACATCCGGCCAAGATTCATGGTGTGCTCGGGCCCAAGACACGCATAACGCGGCATTGCGCCACATTACACAACATCACACAGGTTCACTTGTGCCACTGTGCGACAGATGCGGCGCAAGTCGTGCGCAAATTGACTCGTTTTCGACGACAGTTTCCGCCCTCGAAAAAACGTCGCCGTAATCCGCCCCGCTCATTTTGCCCGCCATGGGGGATGTACGCAGTTTGGCGGATGCCGGCTGCAAGATTAGGAGGCGGACCAAATGGATTCAGGATGCAGGATCCTGGTGGCCGATGACACGGCCTCAATTCATCAGATCTTCCGCGAGGTCGCCGCGCGCGCTCGCATGCCGGTGACCTTGCTGGAAGCCAGCGACGGTCACCAATGCATGGAGATCCTCAACCGGAACGACGTGCAGCTCGCGTTCATCGACAACTATATGCCGGGCATGTCCGGCATCGAGATCGTCTGGAACGTCCGGCGCGCCGGACTGAAGACGTTCATGACGCTGATGAGCGGACGTCCCGACGAGGAGCTGTTCGAGCTCGCGCGGCAGCTACGGGTCTACGAATTCCTGGTGAAGCCGTTCCGGATGTCGGCCGTGCAGTCGATCATCCGCACGTACAACCACATCGCGGCGCCGCTGCGCGCGCTGATCGTGGACGGCTCGCGCTCGACCCGGCAGACGATCCGCAAGGTGCTGGCGCAAAGCGTGTTCCGCCTGCTGCTTGAGCAGACCCACGATGTCGAGAGCGCACGCGAGCTCTATGAGACCGAGTATTTCGACGTCGTATTCCTGGATGGCGAATTGCCGGACCTCGACGGGCTGATCGTCGACCTCAAGAAGCTCAATCCGGCGATCAAGATCGTCACCATCACGAACGAGCGCGGGCGCGACCGGCTGGGCGCCACCGCGACGCTGCCGCGGCATTTCTCGATCACCGAGGCCGAGGCCGTGCTGCACCAGCTCTACGGCCTGCCGATCCCGAAGCTGAACGCGCAGGAGAGCGACGTGACGGCGCTGGCGCCGAAGCGGTTGCTGCGCCTGGATCGGGGGCAGCGGGACCCTCTGACAAGGCTTGACCGCAAGCCGATGTAGACCCTCGCGGCTCGGCTGGCGGCAGCCCCACCCACAGAAGCGCACTCGCCCCCGGGCGGGTGCGCTTTTCGTTCGGTGGCATGAACCTTTTGCCCGGGCGCCCGACAAAGGGGCGAGAACATTGTTCACGCCCGAGGCTGTCATGATCCGCGCTCCCCTCCTCGCATCCGTTGCCCTGCTCCTGACGGCCATCACGGCCGGGGCCCAGACCGACGATTTCGCCCTCTGTACCGGCAAGGACGAGACGCAGGTAGCGCCGGCCTGCGGCCGCGTCATTCAAAGCGGCCAGTTGCCCGCCAGCCAACTCGCCGAGGCGCACCGCCGCCGCGGCACGCAGTTCTATGAGACGGGCGACAAGGATCGAGCGCTCGCCGATCTGGAGCAGGCGATCCGCCTCGACCCGAACCACGCCCATGCTTACGGCATGCGTGCGGCGGTGCTGCGCGACAAGGGCGACATCGATCGCGCGCTCGCCGATCATGCCGAATCGATCCGCCGCGCTCCGAGCGATGCCTCGCTGCTCGTCATGCGCGCGGACACTCTCGTGAGCAAGGGCGATCCCGACGGCGCCCTCGCCGACTACGACGGCGCGATCCGGCTCGATCCGAAGTCGTCCCATGCGCATCACGGGCGCGGCACCGTGCTCGACGTGCGCGGCGATTACCGCGAGGCGATCGCGGCCTTCACGCGCGCGATGGAGCTCGATCCGACCAACGCGGTTTCGGTCGGCAGCCGCGGCCTCAGCCGCTACAACATGGGGGACTACGACGGCGCGATTGCGGATCTCACCGCCGCCATCGCGAAGAACCCGAAGGAAGCGGATCTCTACTACTACCGGGGCCGCGCCTATGACGACAAGGACGAGAACGAGCGCGCGCTGGGCGATTTCAGCGAAGCGATCCGGCTCGCACCGCAGGACGTGACGAACTACATCGAGCGGGCCGCGCTCCATCACGAGATGAGCAACTGGAAGGCCGCGGTCGCGGACGCGACCGAGGCTCTCCGTCTCGATGCGAATTCCGCACGGGCCTACAACGTGCGCGGCGACGCGCTCTCGCAGCTCAAGGAATATGATCGCGCCATCGCGGATCTGACCAAGGCGAACGAGCTCGATCCCAAGATGCGCGTCGTCTACATCAATCGCGGCGCGGCCTATCGCGACAGCGGGCGCAAGGAGCTCGCGCTCAAGGACTTCGCGGCGGCGGCGCAGCTGTTCCCGCAGTGGGAGGTCGGCCATCGCAAGCAGGCGGAGCTGCTGATGGAGCTCGGCCGTAAGCAGGAGGCGATCGCAGCCTACACCAAGCGCATGGAGATCGATCCGAGCAACGCCTTCCGTATCGTCGATCGCGCCGAGGCCTATGAGGAGATCGGCGACTTTGCGCGCGCGATCGCGGACTATGACGAGGTGATCAAGCGTCGACCGACCGACTCCCGCTACTTCTATGCCCGCGCGCTGCTGCACGAGAAGCGCGGCGACCTCAACAGCGCGCTCGCCGACCTGAACAGCGCGATCGAGCAGGCGCCGCGTGCGCCGAAATACTTCGAGGAGCGCGCCCGCATTCACCGGGCGCTCGGCAACACGACGGCCGCCAAGTCCGACGAGCAGACGCAGAAGGAGCTGCCCCGCAACTGGCCGACCGCGAACGAGTTCGCGGTCTTCATGTTCTTCGGCATGCTGCTCGACTGGATCCGCGCCGGAGCCGCGATCGCGGTGGCGTTCCTGATCCGTCGTCCGCTGGCGAGTGCGGCGGTCGCGGCGGCGGTCGGACTCTTCCAGGGCATGGTCGGCACGAAATTCGAGCTGATCGACCTGCTCTTCAGCCTCGAAGGCTGGGCGGCCTGGCTGCATCCGACCTCCGGCCTGATCCCGCTCGCGATCTCGGTGATCGCCAGCCTGACGCTGTGGGCGGTTGGGCGCGGCCTCCGGGCAGCGGTGCGCTACGGCACGCAGCCGCCCGCGAACGCGCAAGCGGCCTAGGCAAGCCAGCTTCTCAAGCACACCCGGCAGCAGCGAGCCCAAGCGATCCTTCTCGCGAACGGCACAAAGGAGCGACAATGCACATCAGAGTCTTCTGCCGCCGAGTGACCGCCTGGTCTCGCGCGGCGCTCGCCTTCGCCGCGCTGATGAGCGTTGCGCCGGCCGTCGCACAGCCCGTCGATCGAATCGGCGTTCCCGGACCGCTCTCCCTCGGCGGCGTCGATCATGCGTTGGCATGGAGCGCGCAGCCGTCCGCCCGCTACTACAAGCAAGAATATCTGCCGGCCGGCCAAGCGACGAAGACCTACACCCGCATGGTCATGATCGAGGTGATCGAGTCCGGCGCTACCGTCAATTCCGCGCTCGCCGCCCAGGTGAAGATGCTGAACGAGCGCAAACGTAAGGACCCGCTGGTCAACATGGCGATCACGCGGAACGAGAAAACCGGCGAGGTGCTGCTCGATTTCATTCTCGGCGGGCGCGACGCGACCGGCCGAGACATCGCCGAATGGAACGTCTACCGGTATGTCCCCTTCCGCCAAGGAGTGATGCTGTTCGCGGTCAGCCTGCGCGCCTATGGCGACGATGCCATCATGGATTTTCTCGCCGATCTCAAGAGCAAGCGGCCCCGCGAGATCAGCACGGTTGCGCAACATCCTCTCCCGACCGTGGTCCTGCGGAAGTAGTTGGCGGCTCGAGGCACATCGCGTGCGACGTTGTTGCTGCGGCCCTCCCCACGCCCGGCAGGCGTGGCGAGCCGGCTCGCTGCAGGCTAAATGGAGGGGAACGCACGAATTCTGTCGGCCAATCCGCTATTCTCCTCCCGGCGCCGCATAGCGTGAGGCGATCCGCGCTCCGCAGCCAAGAGAGCAATGCCCGGCAGAGAGCGGGCATTCGGCCTGGGCGGCCGGGCGGCGGACTCATTTCTGAAAAGCAGGAAATATATTTTTCGGAGAAACCGAAATAGCGCTTGACCTGCGGCACCGCGCGCGCATACTCGCCGCATTCCTGCTCACGTGGGACGTCAACCGTGCAGCCGCGGCGGAGCAGGAAGCGGCCCCTGCGGGCTCCGGACTTGCAAACCGGGCTCCCGGGCGGAGTCGGGAACCAACGACCGGCGGCATTACGACCGCCTGCCAGTGAGGCTGGCTGTAGGGAGCTCCGGGCGCGAATGCCCCTGCTTTCGAAGAGCGGCCCGACCGAAAAATGGCCGCGGTGGAGCGCCGAGAGGCGCAGGGGATCCGCGTCATGGATCCCCGGGCGGCGCACGCTTGCGCAGCCCGGCCGGAGCGAATTCCGGCCATCTGGGTCCGCCGCTGCGGGCCCGCGCCGTCTCGGCGCTCCGCCTCCCTTTTAGGGGAGGAAGATTCCGCAATCCCCGGACGCGCAACGCGTCGCGGGAACGAGCCTGCATGTGGAGAAACAGATTTCCCGCCGTGCACGAATCGCATTCCGTGCGTGCGGCGAACGAGGAAGCAGCTCATGCTCGACATGACGCGACGCAGGTTCAACGCGCTCTCCGGTTCGGTGGTGGCAACCGCAGGCCTTGGGCTCTCGCCTTCTGCGGGGCAGTCGAGCGCGGACGTTCCGTGGATCTCCGACGATCCGCATCTCAGCGGCAACTTCCTCCCGGTCGCGCGAGAGACCGACGCGGCGGATCTGCCGGTGATCGCGGGGCGCATTCCGCCGGAGTTGAGCGGCGTCTACATGCGCAACGGGCCGAACCCGCTGTTCCGGCCGATCTCCTACACCTATCCGATGGACGGCGACGGGATGATCCACGCGGTCTATCTCGACAATGGCCGCGCGCGCTATCGCAATCGCTTCGTCAAGACGCGCAGCCTCGCGGTCGAGCAGCGCGCGGGCCGCGCCGTTTATGGCGGGCTGATGCGGCCGACGCCGGTCGATCCGGCCCTGGTCGGCGCGGATGGCTATCCGGGGCCGATCAAGAACGGGGCCTTCATCAGCGTGCTGCGGCATGGCGAGCATCTGCTGGCGCTCGATGAAGCGTCGCGCTGCTACGAGATGACGATGGAGCTCGACACCATCGGCGAATGGAAGGCCGGCACCGACACGCCGATCGAACTCGGCGCGCATAATCGCCGTCACCCGCAGACCGGCGCTCTCTTCGCGCTCGCCTATTCGGTCACGCGTCCCGAGGTGCGCTTCCACCAGATCGATGCATCCGGCACGCTCGTGAAGACCTTTCCGGTCACGCTCGCAGCGCCGACCATGATCCACGATTTCATCCTCACCGAGCGGCACATCGTATTGCTGGCCTGTCCGGTGGTGTTCGACTTCGGGGCGGCGCGCACGGGCCAGCCGCCGTTGCAGTGGCGTCCCGCCATGGGCACGCGCATCGGGATCATCGCACTCGATGGCAGCCAGACGACCTGGCTCGACGCCGAACCCTTCTTCGTCTTCCATTTCGCCAATGGCTATGAGCGCGACGGCCGGATCGTGCTCGACTATGTGCAGCACGAGAGCTTCCGGCTCGGCTATGGACCGGCGCCGCGCCGGATGCCGGCACTGCATCGCATGACGATCGATCTCGCGACACGCAAGGTGAGCGACCGCGCGGTCTCGAACCTGCTGGTGGAATTTCCGCGCGTGAACGACAGGCTGGAGGCGCAGCCGACGCGCTTCGTTTATATCCCGACGCTGACAGACACGCTGCGCATTCCCAATCCGCCCTCGGCGACGTTCAACACCATGCTCAAGATCGATGCCGAAACCGGAAACGTCACGCGCCACGACTTCGGCAACCGCATCGCGGGTGAAGCCGTGTTCGTGCCGCGCGGCCGCGGTCGCGAGGACGATGGATATCTGGCGGTGTTCGCGTTTGATCCGATCGCAAAGACCAGCGACTTCGTGCTGCTGGATGCGGCCCGTATCGAAGCCGAGCCGGTCGCCGTGGTGCGGCTGCCGCAGCGCGTCCCGCAAGGCCTGCACGGGACCTGGATCCCGCGCGGCTAGGCTGCGCAAGGCGTGGCGCAGCTGGCGTCGCGCGGGCTAAAAGGAGGGGAACGCACGAAATCTGTCGGCGAATCCGCTATTCCCCTCCCTGCACGCCATGGTTATTTGGCGCATGTTCTTATCGGCAAACCGGTTTCCACTTTGCCGGAACATGCGCGAGATGACGCAGACTCCACTGGACCACGATGCCTCCTAGATCCGGACCACGACAACGCAATGACGCGCGCGCGTGGCAGCGCATGCTGTCGGGACGGCGGCTCGACCTGCTCGATCCCTCGCCGCTCGACGTCGAGGTCGAGGACATCGCGCATGGGCTCGCGCGCGTGGCGCGCTGGAACGGGCAGACGACGGGCCCGCACATCTTCTCGGTGGCGCAGCACACGCTGCTGGTGGAGGCCATCGCGCGGCGGCGGCGGCCGACCCTGGATCGGCGCGCGCGGCTCGCGATCCTGCTGCACGATGCGGCCGAATACGTGATCGGCGACATGATCTCGCCATTCAAGGCGGTCATCGGTGATGCCTACAAGGCCGTGGAGGGCCGGCTGCTCTCGGCGATCCGCCTGCGCTTCGGGCTGCCGGCGGAACTCCCCGCCGAGCTGACGCGCATCATCAAGTCGGCGGACCAGCATGCCGCCTTCCTTGAGGCGACGCGGCTAGCGGGTTTTACGCATGCCGAAGCGAAACGCTTCTTCGGCGTGCCGGTCGCCCTTCCACCGGCGCTCGAACGCGACTATCTCCATCCCTGGTCCGTCACCGAAGCCGAGAAGCGCTTCCTCAAGCGCTTCGCGGAGGTCGAGGACAAAAGCTGACATGAGGAGCCGGTAGACTGGTAACCGGACCCACAACCCAGAAGGTCGCATGATCCACGTCTGCTCCCTGGCTCGCCTGCACGAAACCGTCGATGGGATCGGCGCCAGCCACGTCGTCACGCTGATCAAGGACATCTCGCTGGTGACGCGCCCCGGGCGCATCGCGGCCGAGAACCACCTTCTGCTCGATATGGACGACATCGCCCAGCCGCTCGAGGGTTACGTGGCGCCGTGCGAAGCGCATGTCGCCGATCTCATTCGCTTCGTCGGAAGCTGGGATCGCTCGGCGCCGCTCGTGGTGCATTGCTATGCGGGCATCAGCCGTTCGACGGCCGGCGCCTTCGTCGCGGCCTGCGTGCTCAATCCGAAGCGCGACGAGCAGGACATCGCGCAGGCCTTGCGGACGGCTTCGCCGACCGCCTCGCCCAATCCGCTGATCGTCGCCCATGCGGACCGCATGCTCGGCCGCAAGGGACGCATGGTCGCCGCGATCGCGGCGATCGGCCAGGGCCTCCAGGTCTATCCGGCGGATCCATTCCGGCTCGAGCTCGCCTGACGCATGGCCGCGCCGACGCTCACACCGATCGAGATCGGGCTGACGGCGGCGATCGTCGCGGTGGAGGAGGACGAGCCCGCGATCCTGGTGGCGGGCGAGACCGGCGACCAGCAGCCCACGATGGGCCTGCCGACCGGCCCGTTCGATCCGGTGGCGCACGGCACCTTCGAGCGAGGCCTGCGCGAATGGGTGGCGGCGCAGACGGGACTGCGCGTCGGCTATGTCGAGCAGCTTTACACGTTCGGCGATCGTGGCCGGCATGCGCGGCCCGGCGATGTCGCCGCGCACGTGGTCTCGGTCGGCTATCTGGCGCTGACGCGCATCCCCGAAAGCGCGCCCGCGCTCTCGGCCGCGCAGGCGCGGTTCGAGCCGTGGTACCGCTTCTTTCCCTGGGAGGACTGGCGCGAGAAGCGGCCCGAGATCCTCGACGCGACGATCCTTCCCCTCCTGAAAGAATGGGCGGGCGAAGCCGAGGAGATCGATCCCGGACGCAGCATGAGCCGGCGCGATCGCCTGCGACTCACCTTCGGCGTCGGCGGCAGCCCTTGGGATGAGGAGAAGGTGCTCGACCGCTACGAGCTGATCTACGAAGCCGGGCTGATCGAGGAGGCCCGGCGCGACGGTCGCAACGCCGCGCTCGCACGCGCCACGCTGCCGGAGCTCGGCGTGCCGATGCGCTTCGACCACCGCCGCATTCTGGCGACCGCGATCGCGCGATTGCGCGGCAAGCTAAAATATCGCCCCGTGGTGTTCGAGCTGATGCCGGCGGAGTTCACGCTCACCAAGCTGCAGCACACGGTCGAAGCGATCTCAGGCCGCCACCTGCACAAGCAGAACTTCCGCCGTCTGGTCGAGAACGCCGCGCTGGTCGAGCCAACCGGCGACACCTCGACGGAGACCGGCGGACGCCCGGCCGCCATCTTCCGCTTCCGCCGCGAGGTGCTGGCCGAACGGCCGGCCGCGGGCCTGCGGCTCGGCGGACGCTCGTGACGACCTGGGCATTGAACCGATCCCATAGGCTCCCCGACCAAAACCAGCGCGGAAGCCTATCCGCGCGCCGTCCGCGCCTGTCCCTGACGGGCGAGGGCCGCTACCATCAATTCGGGCCGATTGGGCGCGGGGGGCGTTCATGCTGGAGCTTCTGACCCTGGGAATGGCGATCGGCGCGCTTTGGCTCGCCATGTCGATGCGCAGTCGCCAAGCCGACCTCGAGCAGCGTCTGACGACCATCGAGCAACGGCTGACCGCGCGCGCTGCCGGCGCCGCGGCCGCAATCGCGGCGACGCCAACGGAGGCGCCGAAGAGTCCAGTCGCGCAGCCACCCGTCGCCGAGATTCAGCCCGAGCCCGCCGCGACACCGGAGCAGCCGCCCACGACGCCGGAGCCGGTCGTGAGCTCCGTCCCGCCTGTCGCGCCGCCGCCCGCCGCGCAGCCAACGCGCGAGCAGAGCTTCGAGGAGAGCTTCGGCACGCGCTGGGTCGTCTGGGTCGGCGGTCTCGCGCTGGCGCTCGGCGGCATTTTCCTGGTGCAGTATTCGATCGAGCAGGGCCTGCTCGGTCCCGGCGTGCGCATCTTCCTCGGCGCCCTGCTCGCCGCGCTACTGGTCGGCGCCGGCGAGTGGACGCGGCGCAACGACATTCTTTCGGGCGTCGTGCAGCTGCCGAGCGCGCACATCCCGAGCATCCTCACGGCGGCAGGCACGACCGTCGCCTATGCGGACATCTACGCGGCCTATGCGCTCTATGGCTTCCTCTCGCCGGCCGCCGCCTTCGTGCTGCTCGGTATCGTCGCGCTCGCAACGCTCGCGGCCGCGCTGCTGCATGGGCCGTGGCTCGCGGGGCTCGGCGTTGTCGGCGCCTACGTGACGCCGATCCTGGTCGCATCCGACGTGCCGAACTACTGGGCGCTCTATATCTATCTCGGCGTGGTCACGGCGGCGGCCTTCGCGCTGGCGCGCGCGCGGCTGTGGCGCTGGCTCGCGATCACGGCGGTCGTGTTCACGACCTTGTGGATGTTCCCGGGACTCAACGACATGCGCGTCGATGCGCTGACGCCGCACGCGTTCCATGCGGTCGTGAGCTTTGTGCTGGTCTGCGTGTTCATGGTCTCGGGCCTGCTCTACGGCCCGGACGCGGAGCCCGGCAAGATCGACGGCGTATCGTCGGGCGCGCTCGCCGCGACCGTGTTCGCCGCGATGGTGCTGGTCATCTCGCAGCAGCATGCGGGCCTCGCGCTTACGGTGTTCACATTGCTGACCGTCGCGACGGTCGCGATCGCGTGGCGCACCGAGGCGGCCGTCGCGGCGGTGGCGTTCGCGGCCGTGTTCGCGGCGCTGGTGATCGCCGACTGGGCGCTCGAGATGCAGCTCACCTCACTGGTGGCGCCGGGACCCGGCATCCGCATGCCGGGCGATGCGGGACGCGTGATCTACGGCCCGCAGCTCTGGCTGGGCGCTGGCTTTGCGCTGCTGTTCGGCGTGAGCGGCTTTCTCGCGCAAGGCCGCTCGTCGCAGGCGACGCCGCCGATCGTGTGGGCCGCGACCGCGGTGCTGGCACCGATCGTGATCCTGATCGCGCTCTATTGGCGCATCACGGCGTTCGAGCAGTCGGTGCCCTTTGCGGCGCTCTCGCTGCTGCTCGCCGCGCTGTTCGGCCTCGCGACCGAGACGCTGGTGAAGCGCGAGCCGCGCCCTGGCTCGGCCGCGGCGGCTGCCTTCTTCGCGGTCGGCGCGATCGCGGCGCTCGCGCTGGCGCTCACCATGGCGCTGGAGAAAGGTTGGCTCACGATTGCGCTGGCGCTGATGGTGCCGGGCATCGCCTGGGTGGCCGACAAGCGGCCGCTGCCGGTGCTGCGTGAGATTGCCGGCGTGATCATCGGTCTCGTGCTGCTGCGCATCATGTGGGAGCCGCGCATCGTCGCGGATGTCGGCACCACGCCGGTGTTCAACTGGCTGCTCTATGGCTATGGCGTACCGGCGGCCGCGTTCTGGCTCGCGGGCTGGCTGCTGCGCCGGCGCGCCGACGATCTGCCGGCGCGGCTCGCGGACTCGGCCGCGATCCTGTTCACTGTGCTCACCGGCTTCTTCGAGATCCGCCACTACGTCTACGGCGGGGACATCTATCACCTCGACAGTGGTCTCACCGAAGTCGCATTGCAGGTGTCGCTCGGCCTCGTGACGGTGATCGGCCTCGAGCGTGTGCGCCTGCGGACCGGCAGCGTCGTGCACGATATGGGCGCGCTCATCCTGGGCGGATTGATACTGTTCGTCGCGGTGCTCGGGCTGGTGTTTGCCGAGAACCCGTGGTGGAAGCCGATCAATGTCGGCGGGCTGTTCTTCAACCTGCTGCTGATCGCCTACGCGCTGCCCGCGATCCTCGCGGCCGCGATCGGACTGATGACCCGGCCGACGCGCCCGCAGGGCTATCGCACGATCGCGGCGATCTCTGCCGTGGTGCTCGCCCTGCTCTATCTCTCGCTCCAGGTGACGCGTTTCTATCGCGGGCCGGTGCTCACGGAGGGCGAGTTCACCGATGCGGAGGGCTACACCTACTCGGCGGTCTGGCTCGGCTTCGGCGTCGTGCTGTTGATCATCGGGATCTATCTGCGCTCGCAACCGGTGCGCCTCGCCTCGGCCGCCGTGGTGATGCTCACCATCGCCAAGGTGTTCCTGTGGGACATGGCGGGCCTCACCGGCTTCTGGCGGTCGATATCGCTCATTGGCCTAGGCCTTGTGCTGGTCAGCATCGGGCGGGCCTACCAGAAGCTCCTGTTCCCGCCGAGGCCGGCGGAGGCGCCCCCGGCGCCGGAAAGTCCGCCACCCGAGCCGGCGGCGGCCTCCTGACGACGATTGCGCGCACGGCAAGCTCCCAGCTACTGTGCGCGCATTCGTTTGCGTGCGTGCAAGAAGCACCCCCGATGCTGTCCTGGGACGACTTTCGTTACGTGAAGGCCATTGCGGAGCACCGCTCGCTGGCGGGCGCCGCCTCGCTGCTGGGCGTCAATCATTCGACCGTGTTCCGGCGCCTGGGCCAGATCGAGGAGCAGCTGGGCTCGCGCCTGTTCGAGCGCAGCCGCGGCGGCTATGCGCTCACCCCGTGCGGCGAGGAGATGGTGCGGCTTGCCGAGCGCATGGACGAGGACATCGTCAGCTTCGAGCGCCGGGTCACGGGACACGATCTGCGGCCCTCCGGCGAACTGCGCGTCACCACCAACGACACGCTGCACATCCATGTGATGCCCGAGATCTTCGCGGCCTTCCGCCGGGCCTATCCGGAGATCACGCTCGATGTGCTGGTCTCGAACCAGCAGCTCAACCTCTCGAAACGCGACGCCGACATCGCGATTCGCGCGACCGAGAAACCGCCGGAGGCGCTGGTCGGACGGCGCCTCGCCGGCTTCGCCTGGGCCGTGCATGGGCCGGCCGCGCGCGCGAGCGAGCGCTTCGACGCCGCGGAAGCGAACCGCTACGACTGGGTCGGCTTCGACGACTCGCTCGCAGGCCTCAAGCCCGCGAAATGGCTCGCGCAGCATGTGAGCGCTGAGCGCGTGGTGTACCGGCTCAACACGGTGCTTGGCCTCGCCGAAGCGGTTGCGGCCGGCATGGGCCTTGCGATCCTGCCTTGCCTGATCGCCGCCAAGGTGCCGGGGCTCGTGCGCCTTGCGCCGCCCGATCCCGAGCTCGAGACCGGGCTCTGGCTGCTCACTCATGCCGATTTGCGACAGACCGCGCGGGTACGAGCCTTCATGGATTTCGCGGGCAACGAGATCGCCAAGCGGCGACAGACACTCGAGGGACTGGTCTAGAGCATGATCCCGTAAAGTGGACACCGGTTTTCGGAAAAGATCATGCTCAAACAAGTAGTCCCGCTGGATGGAGAACACAGTGAACGACGCAGCCAAGACCTATGGCGTGGTGCCGGCCGAAGTGGCGCTCGCCCACGACGGCATCACCCTGCTCAAGGGCATGATCGAGGGCAAATATCCGCCGCCGCCGATTGCCGAGACGTTGGATTTCACGCTGACCGAGGTCGAGCCCGGCCGTGCGACCTTTGAGGGGAATCCGGCGTTCCGGCACTACAATCCGCTCGGCGTCGTGCATGGCGGCTACGCCATGACGCTGCTCGATTCCGCGCTCGGCTGCGCGGTGCACACCACGCTGAAGGCCGGCGAGGGCTACACGACGCTGGAAGTGAAGATCAACCTGGTGCGCGCCGTCACGAAGGACACCGGCAAGGTGCGCGCCATCGGCCGCATCATCCATCGCGGCCGCACCACCGCGACCGCGGAAGCCGACCTGCGCGATGCCAAGGGCAACCTGCTCGCCCACGGCACCACGACGTGCATGATTTTTCCCGCGAAGGGGTGAGGCCGATCCCGTCATCCTGAGGCGCGAGGCTGCAAAGCAGCCGAGCCTCGAAGGATGAACGGCCCGAGCGTTGCAACGTACTCGTGGCGACTCACCGGCCGTCACCCTCGAGGCTCGCACGTAGGTCGGCTGTAGCCGACCTACGCATCAACACGCCCAGATCGGGCAAGCCCGATCTGGGTGCGCGCGAGCACCTCAGGGTGACGGATCAGATGTCGTCGCGCGCTGAAGCGGCTTACGGCGGCGTGGAGCCGCGCATCTCGCCGGGCTCGACGGCGGCGGCTTCGGCGCGCGGGGCGGCACGCGCGGCGCGCGGCCCGATGGAGCGCGGCCGGGAGCCCGTGCGCGAGGCCACGAAAGTGCGGCCGCCGCGGCGCGTGAACTCGCAATAGGCGAAGCTCATGCCCGAGATCGAGCCACGGAACGAATAGGCGCTGGTGCGCTCCAGGTTGAAGCAGGGCTCGAAAAACACGCCCTTCACGGAGGCGCAGATCGATTCGCCCTTCACGCGCAGCGTATTTGCGGGCAGCGCCATGAAGCGCTGGTCGCCGCGGCCCATGAACTTGACCACGCCGGCGACGGAGCCGTCATTGTAGATGCGGCCCTGACCCGAAGTTCCATCGAAACAGTTGAAGGCGAACAGCTTGCCGGCGACGAAGGCGCGCGCCTGCTCGGCATTCATGGGATCCGCAACCGCCGACGAGGCAGCCGCGAGGAGGCTCAGGAACGCGACAGCACCACGCGCGAACATCTTGGTCTCCACTTCTGTTTCGTCGACGCATGTCCTTGTCGGCGAACCGAGATCCAGTGCCGAAGCATGCGTCAACCATCGGAGTCGGGGCATTCTGCCCGACGAATGTCGACAAATCCTGAACGTGGTTAAGGGATCTTGACGACGATCCGACCCCGGACCTTCCCCTCCAGGATGGCAGGAGCAGCGACGAGGACCCCCGCGAGCCCGATTTCGTTGCTCATGGCCTGCAGCTTGCCCCGATCGAGGTCGGAAGCCAAGCGTTTCCAGGCCTCGCGGCGCACAGCCTGCGGACACATGACCGAATCGATGCCCAAAAGTGACACCCCGCGCAAAATGAACGGGGCGACCGTGGTGGGCAGGTCCATGCCGCCGGCGAGCCCGCAGGCCGCGACGGCGCCACCATAGCGGGTCTGGGCCAGCACATTGGCCAGCGTCTGCGAGCCGACCGCGTCGATGCCGCCCGCCCAGCGCTCCTTGCCCAGGGGCTTGCCGGGCTGGCTCAGTTCCGTACGGTCGATGATCTCGGCGGCGCCGAGGCCCTTGAGATAGTCGGCCTCCTGGGCGCGGCCCGTGGAGGCGATCACCGTGAAGCCGAGCTTGGCGAGCAGCGCCACCGCGACCGAGCCGACGCCGCCGGCCGCCCCAGTGACCACGATCGGACCGCGGTCCGGCGTGATGCCGTGGCGCTCGAGAGCCATCACGGCGAGCATCGCGGTGTAGCCCGCGGTGCCGATCGCCATGGCCTCGCGGCCCGTCATGCCGGGCGGCACCGGCACCAGCCAGTCGCCCTTCACGCGCGCCTTCTCGGCGAAGGCCCCCAGATGGGTCTCCCCGCAGCCCCAGCCGTTGAGAATGACGCGGTCGCCCGGCTTCCATTCAGAATGCGTGGAGCTCTCCACCATGCCGACGAAGTCGATGCCGGGAATCATCGGAAAGCGGCGCACCACCGGCGCCTTGCCGGTGACTGCGAGCCCGTCCTTGTAATTCACCGTGGACCATTCGACCCGGACGGTGACGTCGCCATCCATCAGGTCCTTCTCGTCGAAGTCGACGAGCGCCACGTTCTGGCCCGCATCGGATTTATCGATGCGGACGGCCCGGAAGGTCGCCATCAGCTCTCCCCTCGTCCCGAATGCGAAGGTTTTGGACCGTCAGGTCGAAAAGCGCAACCCTGGAGCCTATTTACTCACCTCGCGCTCACGCGCTGGCGGTGGCCAGGTCCTCTTCCATGGCCCGGCCCTTGAGATCCGGCGAGCGCACGAGCTCGGGATAGAGCCGCTCCATCTCGAGGTGCAGGAACTTGGCCGGCACGTCGTGGAAGCTCTCGCGCATGCGCTCATAGCGCATGAAGGTGCGACCCTCGGCATCGAAGGCCTGTAAGAGCGCGTCGGAGGCGCCGTCGAATTCGAGCGGCGCAACGCCGTAGCGGGCGCAGAGGCTCGCATTGAAGGTGGGGCTCGCCTTGAGCCATTTGCCGCCGAGCATGATCTCGGTGAAGCCGTGCCAAGCGAAGACGTTGGTGCCCATGCCGCTCGCGAGCCGCTCGGTCGAGAGATGATTGGTCACGTCAGCGAATGCTACCCGCGCCGGGATCCCGCACGCGCGGCACAGTGCGGCGAACACCGCGGCCTTGCCGACGCAGTATCCGTAGCCGGCCGCGAGCACGCTGGAGGCACGATAGACCTCCATATCGGCGTGATCGACGTAGCCATAGCGGATCTCGCGCGCGGCCATGTAGGCCGCACGAGCGCGCGCTGCCGGGGTCGCATGCGTGCGCATGATCTCGTCGGCGCGCGCGCGGATCGCGGGATGATCGCTGTCGATGTATTCGGCCGGCGCGAGATAGACGCGCGCCTCCTCGGGAAGCTGATCCACTGCAAGATCCTCGTTCATGCCGGTGATCTTGCGGAGGAGCGCCGGCCTGTCAATGCGTTCGGTCAAGCCGCGGCGGGCGCGAGGCGCGCCACCGGCTTCTCACGTATGGGCAGGTGCACGAGGCCCGCGAAGATCCCGAGCGCGGCACCGAGCCACCAGACCACGTCGTAGCTGCCGGTGCGCTCGTAAAGCACGCCTCCGAGCCAGACGCCGATGAAGGCGCCGACCTGGTGCGAGAAGAACACGACGCCGCCGAGGGTCGCCATATAGCGGGTGCCGAACATCAGCGGCACCAGCGCGGTGGTCGGCGGCACGGTGGAGAGCCACAGCAGTCCCATGACGGCGCCGAAGATGATGGCGCTGGCGGGCGTGACGGGCACCATGAGGAAGACCGCGAAAGCGATGGCGCGTGTGAAATAGATCGCGGCAAGTAGATAGCGCTTCGGATAGCGCGTGCCGATCCAGCCCGCGGACAGCGAGCCGATGATGTTGAACAGGCCGATCAGCGCGATCACCCAACCGCCCCAGGAGGCGGGAATTCCCTTGTCGATCAGATAGGGCGGCAGATGCGTCGTGATGAAGGCGACGTGGAAGCCGCAGGTGAAGAAGCCGAGCACAAGCAGAACGTAGGACGGGTGACGGAACGCCTCGTTCAGCGCGGCGCCGAATGACTGCTGCGCCACGCCAGCCGCCGCGGGCTTTCTGGATTCGGCAGTGGGCGCGAGCGCGAGCGAGAGCGGCAGGACGAGCAGCACCATGACGCCGAAGATGACCAGCGTGCTCTGCCAGCCATAGGCGTTCTGCAGCGCGATGCAGAGCGGCGAGAACAGGAATTGGCCGAAGGAGCCCGCCGCGGTGCCGACGCCGAAGGAGAACGAGCGCCACTCCTCGGGCAGGATCTTGCCAAAGGCCGAGAGCACGATGTTGAAGCTCGCCCCCGAGAGGCCGAAGCCGATGATCACGCCGGCCGAGAGCGTCAGCATGCCGGGCGTGGTCGACCAGGCCATCAGGATCAGGCCGGCCGCATAGAGAACGGCGCCGATCCAGAGCGAGCGGACGATGCCGAAGCGGTCCGCGAAGGCGCCCGCGAAGGGCTGGCCCGCACCCCACAGGAGATTCTGGATCGCGACCGCGAAGCCGAACACGTCGCGGCCGAAGCCGAGGTCTTGGCTCATCGGCTGCAGGAAGAAGCCGAAGGTGGAGCGCGGCCCGAAGGTGACGATCGCGATCAGCCCGCCGCAGAAGATGATGAAGGCAGGCGTGCGCCAGCGCATCGTGGAGACGGCTTCAGTCGACATCGATGCACTTCCCCCTCTTGGACTTAGGCCGGCTGCGGCACCGCGCGGGCGACCGGCTTCTCGACGATCGGCAGATTGATCAGCGCCGAGAGTACGCCAAACAGAACCGAAAGCCACCACACGCTGTTGTAGGAGCCAGTCATCTCGAAGGCGATGCCGCCGAGCCAGACGCCAAGGAAGGCGCCGACCTGGTGACTGAAGAAGGCGAAGCCGTAGAGCATGGCGAGCCAGCGCGTGCCGAACATCAGGGCGACGAGGCTCGAGGTCGGCGGCACGGTGGAGAGCCAGGTGAGGCCCGTGATGACGCCGAAGGCGAGCGTGAGCGGGATGCTAGGCGGCAGCGTGACGAAGACCGCGATCGAGAGCGCGCGCATGAAGTAGATGACCGAGAGGATGTAGCGCTTCGGCACCTTGTTGCCGAGCCAGCCCGCGCCGAGCGAGCCGACGATATTGAACAGGCCGATCAGCGCCAGGGTCCAGCCGCCGACCTGCGTGCCGAGGCCGCGGTCGATCAGGTAGGACGGCAAATGCGCGGTGACGAAGGCGAGCTGGAAGCCGCAGGTGAAGAAGCCGAGCACGAGGAGCACATAGGAGCGATGGCCGAAGGCCTCGGACAGCGCGTGCTTGAGCGACTGCGGCGCGTCGCTGGCGCCGGCCGGCGCGGTCGATGCGGGCGGCGTCGCCACGGCCAGCGAGAGCGGAAGCACCAGCAGCATGAGGGCCGCGTAAACGAGGAGCGCGTGCTCCCAGCCGATGGAGCCGATCAGCGCGACGCCGAAGGGCGCGAACAGGAACTGGCCGAACGAGCCGGCTGCGGTCCCGGCGCCGAGCGCGAGCGAGCGCCAGTCCTCAGGCACGAGCTTGCCGAACGCCGCGAGCACCAGGTTGAACGAGCAGCCCGAGAGGCCGAAGCCGATCAGCACGCCGGCCGTGATGTCCAGCGCCACCGGGCTCGTCGACCAGGTCATCAGCGCGAGACCCGCCGCATAGAGCAGCGCCCCTCCGCACAGCACGCGCATGGTGCCGAAGCGGTCCGCGATGGCCCCCGCGAAGGGCTGGCCGAGGCCCCAGAGCAGGTTCTGGATCGCGAAGGCGAGCGCAAACACATCGCGGCCCCAGCCGTTCGCGGTCGACATCGGCGTGAGGAAGAAGCCGAAGGACGAACGCGGGCCGAAGGTCAGCAGCGCAATCAGGCAGCCGCAGAGAATGACGATGGCGGGTGTGCGCCAGCTGATCGGGCGGGCGCTAGCAGTCACTGTCGACATGGGATGCTTCCGGCGGGCGCGCTCGACCTGAGTCGCCACGCGTGTACTTAGGAGCGACCCTTGTCGGGCCAAAACGAATATTGCTGATCCAAGCGATCCATTCTTTGCATGGCTCCTCACTGGTTTGGGACTGGCGCTTGCCCCAGGATCATGTTATATACGATTTGCTCGAAGTGAGGATAAAGGTTCCCTTGGGAGGGGAACGCGTACCCATCATGACGAGGAACGAGCCGGCTTGCGCCGGATCTTTTCGTCCCCATATATGCTCAAATTGAGCATATTGGCTCGCTCCGGTGAGCCCATACGCGGAGGTTGCGATGCCCGTCCTCGAACTGCATGGCCCGACCCGCGGTCGCGTGCCGCTTCCCGCGGTCGCGCCGAACGCCGTCTCGGACGCCGCGCTCAAATATGGCGTCGTGCCGATGCCCTCGCTCGAGTGGAACGAGCAGGTCGCGCGCGAGACCGCGCATCTCTACGAGCGCGTGCGCAACGTCGTGCCCGAGATCGAGTGGCCGTTCTTCGCGCCCTATGTGAAGGCGATCAACGCGCTCAAGCGCGAGCGCAACGCCGTCATCCTGGCGCACAACTATCAGACGCCCGAGATCTACAACTGCGTCGCCGACTATGTGGGCGACTCGCTGCAGCTCGCGCGGGAGGCGACCAAGGTCGACGCCGACATCATCGTGCAGTGCGGCGTGCACTTCATGGCCGAGACCTCGAAGATCCTGAATCCGAACAAGACCGTGCTGATCCCGGATTCGCGCGCGGGCTGCTCGCTCGCCGAGTCGATCACGGGCGAGGACGTGCGGCTGCTGCGCGCCAAGTTCCCGGGCGTGCCGATCGTCGCCTATGTCAACACGTCCGCCGACGTGAAGGCGGAGGTCGACATCTGCTGCACCTCTGCGAACGCCGTGCAGGTGGTGGAGAGCCTCGGTGCCGACACCGTGATCTTCCTGCCCGACCAGTATCTCGCGAACTATGTGGCGTCGCAGACCAAGGTGAAGATCATCTCCTGGAAGGGCGCCTGCGAGGTGCACGAGCGCTTCACCGGCGCGGAGCTCAAGCGCTATCGGCTGGACGATCCGTCGGTGCAGATCATCGCGCATCCGGAGTGCCCGCCGGACGTGATCGAGGAGGCCGACTACACGGGCTCCACAGCCGGCATGATCGACTGGGTGCGCAAGCGCCAGCCGAAGCGGATCGTGATGGTCACAGAGTGCTCGATGGCCGACAACGTGCAGGCGGAGCTGCCGAACGTCGAGTTCGTGCGGCCGTGCAATCTCTGCCCGCACATGAAGCGGATCACGCTGCCCAAGATCCTCGACAGCCTCGTCTACATGAAGGAGGAGGTCGTGGTGGATCCGGCAATCGCCGAGAAGGCCCGCCGCTCGGTCGAGCGGATGATCCATCTCAAGAGCTGATCGGCCCCGATCAGCGTTAGTCTCACGGATGGGGACCGGATCTTCCGGTCCCCTGCCCCGACCCACGGGGAGTTTGATGTCCGACGAACCACGTGACCACACCGTGCTGCCGCCCCAATCCTGGGGCGGCGTCGACGACATCGTCATCGTCGGCGGCGGCCTCGCCGGCCTGTTCTGCGCGCTCAAGCTTTCGCCGCGACCCGTCACCGTGATCACGGCCGCGCCGATCGGCGAAGGCGCTTCGACGGCCTGGGCGCAAGGCGGTATCGCGACTGCGGTCGCCGAAGGCGACACGCCGGAAGCGCACGCGCGCGACACCGTGATCGCGGGTGCTGGCCTCGTCGACGAAGCGGTCGCGCTCGCCATGGCGCGCGAAGGTCCGGCGCGCATCCACGACCTGCTCGCCTACGGCGTTCCGTTCGACAAGGATCTCGAGGGCCGGCTCTCGGTCGGTCGCGAAGCTGCGCATTCGGCGCGGCGCATCGTGCATGTGCGCGGGGACCAGGCGGGCCGCGCCA
The DNA here is from genome assembly GCA_023404705.1 of Pseudomonadota bacterium. Lineage (GTDB taxonomy): Bacteria > Pseudomonadota > Alphaproteobacteria > Rhizobiales > Xanthobacteraceae > FEB-22. The sequence continues at coordinate 4,085 of JAEYAU010000098.1, read as the reverse complement.
TCATGCAGGCGCTGATCGCCGCGGTGCGCAAGACGCCGACTATCCGCGTGTTCGAAGGCTATGCGGCCGAGGAGCTGATCGTCGAAAGCCGCTACGTCGCGGGCATCCGCGCCCGTGCGCTCCGCGACCGCAAGCTCGTGACCATTCCGGCGCGCGCCGTCGTGCTCGCGTCGGGCGGCATCGGCCATCTCTATGCGGTGACCACCAACCCGAGCGAAGCGCGCGGCCAGGGGCTCGCCATGGCGGCGCGCGCCGGCGCAGTGCTCGCCGACACCGAGTTCGTGCAATTCCATCCAACCGCGATCGATATCGGCCGCGATCCGGCGCCGCTCGCGACCGAAGCCCTGCGCGGCGAAGGCGCGATCCTGGTCAACCGCGCGGGCGAACGCTTCATGGCCGCGATCCATCCCGATGCCGAGCTCGCGCCGCGCGACATCGTCGCGCGCGGCGTGTTCGCGGAGCTCAGCGCCGGGCGCGGCGCATTCCTCGATGCCCGCAAGGCGATCGGCGCCTCGTTCGAGCAGCGCTTCCCGAGCGTCTATGCGAGCTGCAAGGCGGCCGGCATCGATCCGGCGCGCGAGCTGATCCCGGTGGCGCCCGCCGCGCACTATCACATGGGCGGCGTGCTGGTGGATGCGACGGGCCGCACCACGCTCGATGGTCTCTGGGCGGCCGGCGAGGTCGCGTCGACGGGCGCGCATGGCGCGAACCGGCTCGCCTCCAACTCGCTGCTCGAAGCGATCGTCTATGGCGCGCGCATCGCCGAGGACATCGCGGGCCTGGTGCCGATGCCGCAGACGCTCGCCTGGCCGGATGAGCGGCATCATGGCGAGGAGACGACGGCGACGCCGGAGCCGGCACGCGAGCGCGAGCTGCGCCAGCTGATGTCGGCGCATGTCGGCGTGATCCGCAACCGCGAAGGCCTGATCAGGGCGCTCGACACGATCCAGCGCATGGAGCGCGAGAGCCGCAACATTCCGGCGCTGCGCAACATGGCGACTGCGGCCCTTTTGGTCACCGCAGCGGCGCTGCGCCGCGAGGAGAGCCGCGGCGGCCACTATCGCTCGGATTTCCCCGAGACCAATCCGGCGCTGGCGCAGCGCACCTTCATCACCCTCGCGGAGGCGCAGGCGATCGCGCAGACCGCGACCACTCCTGAGGCGGTAGGCTGATGTCCCTGCTCTGCCCCGACGCATTTCTCTCGCCGCTCGAGATCGAAGCCGCGGTGATGCGCGCGCTCGCCGAGGATCTCGGCCGCGCAGGCGACGTGACATCGACCGCGACCATTCCGGAGGGGACGCGGGCTCGCGCCGCGCTAGTGGCGCGTGCGGCGGGCGTGATCTCGGGCTTGCCGCTCGTCGTGGAAGCGCTGCGAAAACTCGACTCTGCCGTGAAGATCGCTCCGCATGCGCGCGACGGCGCTGCGGTCGGCCCCAAGACGGTGCTGATGGACATCGAGGGCGATGCGCGCGCCGTTCTCTCGGCCGAGCGCGTGGCACTCAACCACATCGGGCATCTCTCGGGCGTCGCCAGCGCGACTGCCGAGCTTGCCCAGCGCATCGCCCACACGCGCGCGCGTGTCATCTGCACGCGCAAGACGACGCCGGGTTTGCGCGCGCTCGAGAAATACGCGGTGCGCTGCGGCGGCGGCTTCAATCACCGCTTCGGGCTCGACGATGCGATCCTGATCAAGGACAACCATATCGCGGTGGCGGGCGGCATCCGCGCGGTGCTCGCGCGCGCCAAGGCGGTTGCGGGTCATCTGGTGAAGATCGAGATCGAGGTCGACTCGCTCGAGCAGCTCGGCGAAGTGCTGGAGGCGGGCGGCGCCGACGTGGTGCTGCTCGACAACATGGACACGAAGACGCTGAGAAAAGCCGTCGCGATGGTGAGCGGCCGGCTCGTCACCGAGGCGTCGGGCGGCATCACGCTCGCGACCGCGGCCGCGATCGCGGAGACGGGCGTCGACTATCTCTCGTCGGGCGCGATCACGCATTCGGCGCCGAACCTGGATGTGGCGCTGGATATCGAGATGTAGTCGCTCTCTCACCTCGATCCCGTCATCCTGAGGTGCGAGGGCTCATCGCGCATGCGATGAGCGCGAGCCTCGAAGGATGAACGGCCCCGGCATTTCAACGAGTATGCTGCAACTCACCGGCCGTCGCCCTTCGAGGCTCGCTTCGCTCGCGCCTCAGGGTGACGGTCGAGAGGGCGTTGCCCGCAGCAACGTCTCTCACATCTTCTTCGCGACTTCGGCCGTGTAGGTGGCGCTGCCCCAGCTCGGAGCGTCCTCGCCGTCGCCCCATTTGCGCGGGCGGTAGAAGATGTGCAGGCCGATCTTGCTGAGCGTGCGCATGCTGCGGCGCCACCACGGGTTCACGTAGTTGGCGTGGTAGTGCGTCGACTTGCCGACATCGGCGAGCCAGAGCTTGCCGTCCAGCGTCTCCTTGGCGATGCGGGTCGCGCGCGTCCAGGACTCGTCGTCGGTGACGCGGTCCGGGATGCCGTCGCACGCGAAGGTGAACTGGCAGGCGAGATGGCGGTGGGCGTTCTGATAGACCACGCCGCAGACGTCCTCGGGATAATAGCCCGAGAAGGCGCGGTTGAGCACGACCTGGGCGACCGCGATCTGGCCGCGCACGGGTTCGCTGCGGGATTCGAAATAGACCGCGTTGGCGAGACAGCGCTCGGCCTTGGTGCGCGCCTTGCCGGCGAGACCGAGACGCTCGGCCGGAGTCTTCGGGCGCTGGCCCTCGCCAGTCACCTCGCCCTTGCCCGCGATGGTCACGCCCGACACGGGGGGCACAGCCTCGGGCTTCTGGCTTGGCGGCGCGAGCGCGGCGAGCTTCATATCGGGATCCTGGCGCGGCGCGACCAGCACCGGCGCCTGGCCGACCTGCCACGGCACCATGCTGCCGGCTTCGCCGATCGATTTGGCGAAGAACAGATGATCGGCGCGCATCTCGGCATTGAGGCCGTCGAGATTCGGTGGCGCGTTAGGATAGAGCTCGGCCGGATCGATGTCGGCCATGTCGCCGACCTCCTCGGCCGGAAGCTGCGGCGCGAGCTCGAGCGACATCGAGATGTCGAACTCGAGGAACGGCTCGGAACGGACCGCGGCCTCGAGCTCATCCGTCTTCACGGCCGCCGGGACCGCATTGGCCTCGGCACGAATGGCCATCTCGACCTGGATCTGAATGTCGGGCAGCGGCTCGTTCTCGGCCACGGGCGGCAGCGCGGCAGGCTTCTCGGCAGCATTCTCCGCCGGTGCGGGAACCAGGCGATCGCCCTTGCGAGTCCGATCGACGGAAGGGAACTCGATCTTCGCGCGCGTCGCGCCGAGACGGGCCTGCGGATCGACGGAGCCCGTCACCTCACGGGTGTCGAGGCTCGCGAGCTGATAGCGCGGCGGCTCGAACATGCCGGTGCCGACCGGGCGCGGCAGCGTGAAGGTTGAGGCGTGAATGGTGCCGAAGGGAGACGCCACGAGATGCTGGCGAAAGCGCTCAGCCACAGCGGGTTGCTGTGCCATCAAGGAGGCAAGGTCCTGGTATCCGACCGAAGTCGGCGTCAGGACGAAGACCTGGGCTGCAAGGCCGAAGGAGACCACGGCCCCCTTCGGCCCGAGCGATGACACCAGCATCGGTCACCCACGCTACGCAACGCTACGCCACAACACGCAACTGTCACTCCGAAGCCACACACGAGAGCATTCATGTGCGATCGACCGATGATCCTGCGGGCGTGATTAAAATTTGCCTGACAGCGTTCGCCGATCGGCAACCTTTCTCGCCGATTAACCTTGAGACGACGTTAATCGCGGACGTCCGCGTGATTACGCAGAAGTTGCAAATCCTGGATCGCTAGCGAACCAGGTTCCCGTTGCGGCTCAGCACCGCAGGCGAGCCAGCAGTTCGCGCGCAATCGCATGCTCGGTCGCGAAGGGACCGGAGTCCCCTTGCGTCATCTCATGCGCCGCCTCGAGCCCGGCGGAGCCGAAACGGGCGCGCGTCGCCTGCGCGATCCAGGCCCGCTGCTGCGCGCGGCGGCGGACGGCGAGGCGATCGTCCTGCGCGAGCCAGGCG
>JAEYAU010000136.1 GCA_023404705.1 Pseudomonadota bacterium | reverse complement strand
GCCTCGCGGCGATCTTCATCGGGCGCTCACGGCTCTGGATCGCGCTCGGCATCGTGGCGCTCGTGCTTCCGCATCTCGTCGGCGCGCCGCATCCGGCCGAGGTCGCAAGCCGCGTGCCCGCCGGGCTCGCCGCGCGTTTCGTGGCCGCGTCGCTCGTCGTGCAGGCGCTGATGTGGATTCTGCCGGGCACCATCGCGGGTTACGTGCTCGCGCGTACGCGCAGCTAGCGCCCGACGAGCCACGCCAGCATCAGCACCGCCGCCGGGATGAGCCACAGCAGCCGGATCGGGCCGCTGCGCGGGGCGACGATCGAGTCCGCCGGATTAGCGGGATTGTAGTGCACCTCGACCGCGCGGCCCGGCGCGTACACAGCATCACGCGGCCGGATCAACGCCGGAAGGTTCGAGCTCACCCGCGCCGCGCTGCCGACCTGGGTGCCCATGTAGCGCACGCCGCCGACCTCGTAGCCATAGACGATGTTCGGCCGATGTCGCGTGACCCGCCGGTGCTGGTCGTGATCGTAGACCGTGAACGCGCGCACATCCGCGGCCTCGATCCGACCCGGGGCCGTGGGCCAGCGCTGCATGCGCGCCATGTTGCGCTGGATGCCGAAAATGATCAGCGCAGCGAAGAGGGCGAAGCCCAGGCAGGCGGTGACGAACGGCGCTTCTCTCGGGTCGCGCAGGACAAGCGCCATGACGTCTCCGAGCCGGCGGAAGCCGACGATGCCGCCGACGATCAGTCCGATCATGACGAGCACGAGGATCGTCACGCCCTTCCAGATGCCGGGCGGCACGTCGCGCTCCAGCACGGCCTGATCGGGCTTGCGCGGATTGTAGTAGACCGTCACGGCCCGTCGCCGGCCGACATCTCGCGCGTTTCCGAGGTCGAGACCACGACGCGGCCCTCGGTGCTCGGCCAGCGCGCGGCTTGAGAGACCTCCATATACTTGTAGATCGCCGCGAAGATGATCAGGCCCGGGAAGGCGGCGAGAAACAGGTAGACGATCCAGATGCCGTCCATGGAGTGCCCCTCGTCATCACGGTTCGTCGCGCGTCCGGTCTCGACGGTTCATGGCGGGCCGCAATCGCCCCGATGCCGCTGGACTTCGCCCCGGCAGCACACATGAACCCCGGGGAGGGCCGCACGACTAAACCCTGACCACCAGAGGGATCTGCCATGCTCAGGAGACTGCTTCTCGTCATCGCCCTGGTCTCGGCCGCGGTTCCGGCCTTCGCCCAGGGCAACGCCCGGCAAATGTTCGAGGAGCCCAAAGTCTTCGTGCGGGACGCTCTGGCGACGCCCTATGCGGAGGTGCTCCTCAAGACCTTCGCGGAATCCGTGCGCCGGAACGGCGATCCGGCCTGCCTCCAGGCCAAGGGGCGCGACGACGCGGCCGTGATCGCGCAAGGCCGCGCGATCCTGCAGCGCCATGGTGTTCGCATGATCCAAATCCTCGAAGAGGGGATCGATCCTGCGGCCTATGCGACGGAGTTTGCAGCGGCCGCGGGGGCCAATGCGGAGGCCGAATTGGCACGCCTGCGAGAAGACCCTCAAGTGAAGCAGTTGATTGCGATCGGCCGGCCGGCGCGGCTCGCGCAAGTGCTCGACATGATCCTGGAGCAGTTCGATCGGCATCTCATGATCGCCCGCGTCAAGTTCGACACGATCTCGCCCGAAGGCCGCGGCCTGCCGCCGCTGCCCGAGAATCCGACCGAAACCGCCGAGGCGGCCGAGCAGGAATTCTACGACAAGACCAAGGCGCCCCAGCTGCAACGCTACCTCGAGCTGATCGAGGCCGTGACGATCGCGAGCACCAAAGCGACCAATCTCGAGAAGGTCGCGCAGTTGGGCCCGAAGGCGTTCTTCGGCGGCGTCGAGCGCGACCTTGCGGAGCTCTGCATCGGCGCGCGCGAGCAAAAGCCGCGCAATTAGCGTTTAAGTCCCTGTTCGAGCAGGCGCGGGATCTCGGGCGGGAGGTTGAGCTTCATCGCATGGGCGTGCCCGCGCTCGGACATCTTGCGCCAGGTCTTGGCCAGGATGTCCGCGAGCTTGTCGGGCTCGGTCTTGGCCATGAAGCCGTCGATGTAGTGCTCGAGAAAGACGACGCAGACCACATCCTCGAGCAGCTGTGCGTCCGGATCGCGCTTGAGCCTTTCCTTCCGCACCAGCGCGCCGACGCGTTCGGCGTCATCCGCGCCATATCCGGCCGCCGTCATGATCTCGGTCAGGCGCGAGGCATGAAACTCCTTCAGGTCAGCCCGCCACTTGAGATAGCCGGCGCGGCCCTCGGGATAGCTCTTGCGCGGCGTGCGCCAGCGCTCGATGTGCTGGCCGCGCGCCGCGATCAGCAGATGCGCGGGCGCATCCGGTGCGATGCGGGCGAGCGTCGCGCTCATGCGCCGCCCATAAACCAGCTCCGCCGGCTCCTGCCGGCCGTCGACCTCGATCCGATTCGGGTCGCACGCATTCGCCGCGTCGATCGCAGCGATGGTCGTTGTGAGCCGGGCATCGAGCATGAGGATCGTCCGTCCTGTTTGCGCGGACCTTATACCGCGCCTTCTGGCATGCAATGGACCCGCGTTGACGATCCGGCGCCGAATTGCGCGGGGCGAAAGCCCGGAGGCCCGCAATCCCTGCGCGGCAGATTTGCGGCAGCGCAACAGCTGTTCCGCCTTGACGGCATTCCGCAAGGGGAGAAGCATCCGGCATCTGCTTCGAGGAGGACCTCATGCTGAAGCCGGCCGTGACATTCGGGCTGACCGCTACGCTGCTTGCGTTCCTTCCCTCCCTGGCCGCCGCGCAGGCCTTGCCGGACGGGACCGGCAAGCAGCTCGCCGAAGGCCTCTGCACCGGCTGCCATCAGACCAACATGATCACGGGCAGCTCGGGCTACACGCGCGATGGCTGGAAAGAGCTCACCAGCACCATGATCGACCTCTCGGGCGCGCCCGCGGACCGCGACGCCCTGATGGCTTATCTCGCCGAGCACTATCCGCCGAACACCAAGCGCGCGGCCAAGATCATGCCGGGCTCCTTGCAGGTGACCTTCAAGGAGTGGCAGACGCCGACCCTCGGCCAGCGCACGCGCGATCCCGTGCTGGGCGACGACGGCCTGATCTGGTGGGCCGGCCAGTGGGGCAACCTGATCGGCAGCCTCGATCCGAAGACCGGAGCCATGAAGGAATACATGCTGCCCGCGAACGCGAAGCCGCACACCGTCGTGCTCGATAGCAAGGGCAACGTCTGGTACACGGGCAACGTCAACGGCACGGTCGGCTATCTCGACCCGAAGTCCGGCAAGATCACCGAGTACAAGATGCCGGATCCGAAGGCCAAGGATCCGCACACCGCGATCTTCGACCGCAAGGGCACCATGTGGTTCACGCTCCAGAACAGCAACATGCTCGGAAGGCTCGATCCCGCGACCGGCGACATCAAGCTCGTCACCATGAAGACGCCGGACTCCAAGCCCTACGGCATCAAGGAGGATGCGGACGGCAACCTGTGGGTCGCCTGCAACGGCAGCCCCTGTCTCGTGAAGGTCGATGCCGCGACCATGGAGCTCACCGAGGTCAAGCTGCCGACGCCGGGAACGACGGTGCGGCGCCTCGACATCGCGGGCGATGGGACGATCTGGTTCGTGAACTCGTCGAAGGGAAAGATCGGCCGCTACAATCCGAAGACCGGCGACATCAAGGAATGGGACTCGCCGAGCGGGCCGAAGTCGCATCCTTATGCGATCGTCGTGATCGACGGCATCGTCTGGTACAACGAGTCCGGCATGCGGCCTGATCCGCTGGTCCGCTTCGATCCCGCGACGGAGACGTTCCAGAGCTGGGCGATCCCGTCCGGCGGCGTTTACGCGGGCATCATCCGCCACATGCGCGCCACGCCTGACGGCAACATCCTGATCCATCAGAGCAGCACGAACCGGATCATCCAGGTGACGCCGCAGCGTCGCGCCGCGAGCCGCCAGTAAGCTGGCTCACCCGCCGGCGAGCTCATCGAGGCGCTTCGCGAGCTGCGCGAGGCGCCAGCGGCGCGCGAGCGCCGCCGCCTCGGCCCATGTGGGCTCCTGATCGGGCAGGGCAGGGAGCGGCGCCTTTGCGTCCATGGTTGCGAGGCTGCGGTAGAGCCGCAGCTCTTCCGCGATCGCGGAAAAACGGCCGGCCGCCAGCACCTTCTCGAGCGAACCGTGGCGCGCGAGAATCTGCGCCGCGCCTTGCGGTCCGACGCCGGCTGCGCCGGGAATTCGGTCGGAGGGATCGCCGCGCAACGCGATGAAGTCCGGCACAAGGGCAGGCGCGACGCCATAGCGCGCCTTCACCTCCGCAGGGCCGATCCGATCCATGACGCCGGCCCGCACCGGAAACAGGATCGTGGTCTTCTCCGAGGCCAGCTGGAACGTGTCGCGGTCACCGCTCGCGACCCGCACGGTCCCGCCGCGCGCTTCCTCGACGCGCACGGCCGCGGCCAGGAAGTCATCTGCCTCGTAGTTCGCGCGCTTGGCATTGGCGAAGCCGCAGGCCGCGACGAAGCTTGGCAGATCCGCGAGCTGCTCGATCAGCGAGTCGTCGAACTTGCGGCCGCTCTGATAGGCCGGGAAGCGCTTGTGCCGCCAGGTCGGTACGTCGAGCGTGTCCCAGGCGACCAGCACCGCGCGCGGTTTCTCGGCTTCGTAGAGCCGCAGCAGCTGGTTGGCGAAGCCGAGGATCGCGCCGCCGCCGCGGTTCCGGTCGCGCAGGATCGTCTTCGGCAGCGCGTGATAGGAGCGATGCGCGAAGGAGTCGCCGTCGATGACCAGCAAGGGCCCCTTGCTCGAGCTTTTCGTGCTGCGCGTCTTGCGTGGTGCGGCCTTCGGCGCCGCCTTTCGTGAGGCGGCTTTCTTCGGCGCCGGCGACTTCTTTGCTGCCCCGCGCGTATCGCGCAGCACGGCCCAGACCGGCGCATGGTCGCTGGCGTTCGGCTTGCCCCGCACCGCACGATCTACGCCGGCTTCGACGAGCCGCGGCGCGAGCGAAGGACCGAGCAGAATGAGATCGAGCCGCAGCCCGGCGTCGCGCTCCCAGCGCTGCCGCATATAGTCCCAGAAGCTGTACATCGGGGCGTCCGGATGCAGCGTGCGCACGGCGTCGGTCCAGCCCTGCGCCAGCAGCTTGCGCAGCGCGGCGCGGCTCTCGGGCTGCACCAGCGCATCGTCCTTCCAGGACTTGGTCGGATAGATGTCGCGCTCGGTCGGCACCACGTTGAAGTCGCCGATCAGGGCCACGGGCACATGGGCCTTCAGGAGCGAGGCCGCGTGCCGCGTCAGTCGCTTGAACCAGGCGAGCTTGTAGTCGAATTTTGGCCCCGGCTGCGGATTGCCGTTCGGCAGGTAGACGCAGCCGATCAGCACGCCGTTGACGGCCGCCTCGATGTAACGCGCCTGCGTGTCCTTCGGATCGCCCGGCAGGCCGGTGCGCGTCACCACCGGCTCGCCGCTGCGGCTCAGGATCGCGACGCCGTTCCAGCTCTTCTCGCCGGCCCACACCGCGCGATAGCCGGCCTTCGCGATCGCATCGGCCGGGAACTCGCGATCCGTGCTCTTCAGCTCCTGCAGGCAGACCACGTCCGGCTTGGCGGCCTTGAGCCAGGCGAGCAGGTTCGGCAGCCGCTTCCGCACATTGTTGATGTTGAACGTCGCGAGCTTCATGGATGAGCGCTACTGCGCCAGGAAGCCGCCGTCCACCGCCAGCACATGGCCCGTGGTCATCGCCGAGGCCGGGCACGCCAGGAACAGGATGGCGGCCGCCACTTCTTCGGGTTCGGCGATGCGGCCCATGGGCGTGATGCGGGCGATCTCTTCCATCAGCTCGGGCTTCTCGAGCAGTGGCTGGATGAAGCCGGTGCGCACCCAGGTCGGCGCCACCGCGTTGACGCGGATCCGTTCGCGCGCCCATTCGACCGCGAAGGCGCGCGTCATGTTCACGACCGCGCCCTTGGTCGCCTGATAGGAGGCGTTCGGATAGAGCCCGCCGCCCGACAGGCCCATGATCGAAGCGACATTCACGATCGCGCCGCCGCGGCCGAGCATGTGCCGCGCCGCCGCCCGCGTGCAGAGGAACACGGCGGTCTGGTTCACGGCCACCACGGTGTCCCAGTCGGTCTTCGGAAGCTCCAGGGTCGGCTTGCGGATCGAGGTGCCCGCATTGTTGACCAGCACATCGAGCCGTCCGGCGCGCTTCACGACGTCGGCGAAGAAGGCCTCCACGGCCGCCTCGTTGGTCACATCGAGCGCATGCGCTTCGGCGCCTTTGCCGATCGCCTTCGCGGCTTGCGCGGCCTCCGCCTGATCGCGGTCCGCGATCACGACCCGCGCGCCCGCCGCCGCGAACAGCTCGCTCGTCGCCCGCCCGATGCCCCGGGCGCCGCCCGTGATCACGGCGACTTGGTCGTCGAGGCGGAAGCGGTCGAGGGGCGCGCTCATCATGGATCTCCTGAAGGGAATCAATCCGGTTCGCCGGCATGGCAGCATGCCTGTCGGCCGGCCTCAATTGCTGACGGTTTCCGGAAAGGCTTCGATCCAGGCCTGCAGATTGGCAAAGCCGGCGCGCTCGGCCTGAGCTCGAAGGGCGGCATGGTCCTTGCGGCGAACCAGATCGTAGAAGCGGGTCGGCGTGACGCCGAACCGGCTGCGGAACGCGCGGCTGAACTGCTCCTCACTTTCGAAACCGTGGCTGGACGCGATCCGACGCAGGGGTGTGCGCGACGAGCGTCCGTTCAGCAAGGCCTTCATGGCTCGCTCGAGTCGCCGTTGCAGGATGACGTGATAGACGCCGCCGAGCGGGGCAAACAGCCGATAGAGGCTGGAGCGCGAGACCGCCAAGCCGGTGCACATGACCGCGGGCGACAGATCGGCCCGGGCGAGATGTTGATCGATGAAGGCGAGCGCCCGGTCGAGCTGGGGGTCGCCCGAGGCGCCGGACGCGCGCGCCAACGCCTCTTGGAGCGAACCCGCCGCCATCTTCAACAGCGCGTCCACGGCTGCATCCGCCTCGGCGACCGTCAGGCCGTCGATCGCGCCAAGCAGATTCTCCATCATCCCGTACAACAGGCGCCCCGGGCCGCTCGTGGCCGGGAAGACGGTGCCGTGCACGTCGGGCGTCAACAGCGCCGGAGGCACGCTGTCGCGCGGAACCAGAAGGTAGAAGATCTCGAAATCGGTTACTTGGCTGACGATCTCACGGCTGTAGTCGATGATCGCGACGTCGCCCGGACGAAGGCTTCGTGGACGCCTCGCATAACTGCCCTCGAGCTCCCCGCGCACTTGCGCATACAGAACGATCTGATCGCCGCCACGCGCGATCTCGTCCGGGCCGCGCGTGAGGCTCTGAGCCACGGATTCGACGCGAGCGAGTACGGCCCGGGGGAGCTGGTAGGTGAGCGCGTACGAATAGAAGTTCGCCGCCGCGTCCGCTGAAAGGTCGAGCCGATAGAGCAATTCGATGTTCTGGCGATAGGCAGCGAGTGCGGAGCCATCCTGGTCTGGGCCGAGGCGCATCTCAAACTTTGGAACTCCGGACTGCTGCGAGTTCCCCCCGTTGTGCTTCATGCGAGTTCCATCGGCCGCATTCGATCGCGACGCGAGTGTGCACACGAGCTTCGCGCGCGCGCAACTAGAGATTGGGATTCCGTGTCGCGAAGTTGGGACGCGGCGTCGTGTTCCAATCTTGGCGTGGCGGCGTGCGCGCTCCGAAGATGATCGCGAAGACCATGAGGGTCAGGGGAGGCGGACATGGGTTTCGAATCCAACTCAGCTGCGCGCGCACACATCATCGCGGTCCAAAGCACAGGGACCGGCGGAGCTGCTTCCGCGGCGCCGCATCTGCCGTGTCTGACGGCGCACCTGCATGATGCGGCGGCCACGCCCTGCATCGCGCCGGCCGCCAGGCTGAGTGCGGCCTATGCGGCGCGCGTGGGTAACCACAAGGTTCAGATCCACGCCGGTGTCGTGATCGCGAACGGATATCGCGTCCGCCGGCCTCGCTTCGCGTCATCCGGCATCAGCTGGAGCGAGCAAGGCCCGGACGGCTATCGCGGCGGCTCTCTCAACGCGCTCGCCGGCGGCACCATCCTCTCCGGATTCATCGCCGAAGGTCCCGACGCGGGCTCGGCGGTGCACAGCTTCGTCAACCTCGAGGTGGAGACCACCGACTTCGTGACCGAAGTCTGCGGCACCGAGCCCGGCGCGCCCGAAGTCTGGAAGCCCGGTCCGCCGCTGAGCATCAGCGTGACATTCGCCACGGGAAAGCTTCCGGTTCCCTCGGCCGCGATCGACGGGCACGAGATCCAAATGGGCGTGCTCCCGACCCAACCGGGCGTGTCGAGCGTCTCCTTCTATGTCTCGACCCCGGCTTACCTTGCGGGCATCTTCGCCAAGGCCGAGTATCCGGTGCCGCAACAGGGCCAGGTCACGCTCGCCTTCGACGGCGCGAGCTTCACGGGCGAGATGACGCCGCTGGTGCCGCCGGGCACGACGGCGACGAAGCTCCGCTGGCGCGGGCATGATGCGGCGGCCGCCGCACGCATCCGTGCCGCCGCGGAGGCGCTCGCCATTTCGGCGGCGGACGACCCGCCGATGAGCCTCGCCGATCTGATGTCCCAGAACACGGCTGCCGCCGCAGGCATCGCCAAGAAGAAGTTCAATGACTTTGTCGTCTACGGCATGGACGACAGCTGGCGCGAGCAGCTGACCTCGGCCGTCAAGCCGCTGCTGACTGACATTGAGAAGGCCGCCTATCAGGAGCACGCCGCGCTCTACGAAAACCGGCTGGCCGATCGTTACCTGCTGCAGCAGCTGGGCGGCGTCAGCAAAGCGGCGGGCGGCTTCTCCACGCCCTTGAGCCAATCCGAGCAGGACAAGCTCACCTGCTTCTGGAACACGAACGTGAACAAGGAGGATGGCTATTACGAGCAGAGCTACCGCATCACGCAGCTCGCCTATGAGGAGGCCTGTCCCCGCATCAAACAGTATGTGGATGCGGGCGGCGGCGCGTGGGCCAAGCGGCTCTATGAGGCGCTGAGCACAAAGGCCGCCCTGGAGCAGGCATGTCTCGCCTTCATCGGCAGCGGCTGGCACATGGACCAGATCAACCGCAATGCCGAGCTCCTCACCGCGCTCTCGCCGGCGCTGGACCAGACTCTGGGCCAGCAGAAGTGCAACTACGGCACGCTCTATCACTCCAAGATCACGTCCAAGCTCGTCGAGCAGTTCAATCTGTCGACCGACCTGACGAGCGATACGGCCGTCACCTCGCTCAAGCAGTTCCTCGGTCAGTGGCTACAGGATCTCTCGACCGAGATTGCCGAGCGGCTGCAGGATCCGAACCTTCAGCCGCCGCTCGACCCGGGCCAGAAGGCGGCGCTGCAGGAGCTCAATGACGAGCTCTTCGAGGCGCAGAACAAGGCTGGCGGCTTCGTCGCGTTGGGCGCCGAGCTGGGCGAGCAGGTCGCCACCATGCAGGGCTCGAACCTGCTCGCCAAGCTGCAGGCTTGGGCGGGACAGAGCAAGTGGCCCGGTCGCATTGCCAAGCTGCTGGTGGTCGGCGGCTTCTGTTACGGCGTCATCCAGGTCATCGGGGCGTTCAAGGGATGGGCCAGCCTGAGCGATGCCGCGAAGGCACAGAATGTCATCGGCGTGGTCGAGCTCGGCGTCGATCTGTGCAGCCTCGTGACCGATCTGGCCCTCACTGACGTGGTCGCGCGCCTCGCCAATCTGCCGGAGGAGTTTCAGGGGCTCGCCGACGACATCGCCGAGAACTTGTTCAAGGACGTTCCGGCCGGAGAAGACTTCTTCTCCAACTCCATGGGCTGGTGCGGCGATGCCCTGGAGGAGGGCGTGGCGGCGCGCAAGTCGACCTTCTTCGATCTGTTCGAGGAGGGCTCCACCTTCATGAAGGGCTTCGCCGTCGTGGCGGCGGCGGCCGCAGTCGGCTTCTCGGCCTACAAGGTGTACGAGGACTTTCACGGGTCGAGCACCGATGCCCAGAAGATCGTCGACACCATGATGCTGACCGCGAACGCGCTCGCCCTCGTGGGCGCGATTGCCACGATGGTGGCGAGCGAATGCGCGATGGCGGTGCTCGGTCCGTTCGGCGCGGTCGCGGGCGTGATCCTCGCGATCGTCGCGGCATTCCTGCCGCAGCCGGAGCCGGAACGCCCGGCCGACAAGTACATGGACGAGCGCGGCCGCAAGACGCTCGACAGCACGGCGGCGCCGGACTCGGGCTGGTACACCTGGATGGCGGCGATGAAGAACGCGCAGACGCCGCCGCGAGCGTTGGTGGCGTGACATGCGGATATCACGCCAAAGCTTCGTGCGGGGAGGTCTGAGCCTCCTCGCGGTCGGCCCGCTTCCTTCGGCTCGGACCGCGGTTGCGCAAGGCGGGCAGGATGTCCCCTGGGGCATGCCGTCCATGGCCATTGCCAGCCTCGAGGATCTCGAGGCCATCACGGATGGCGATCGCAAGACCATGCTCTCGAACATGAGCACCATCATGTTCTACCGCGTTCGCAAGGCCCCGGCGGTCGCGCCTTTCTTCGACGCGCATCTGGGGGCAAACGCGGTGGCCGCCGAGCAGGAAGACGCGCAGAAGCGCGGCTATACGGATCTCGGTCCCGACCGCGATTTCTATCACCGGCTCGCCGTCACGCTGGCGTGCAGGAGCATCACGGGAATCGGCGATCACGGGTTCAACCGCACGGTCGATGCGAGCCGTGTCTCGAACTACCTCGCGCAGCTGCTGGGAAGCCGGCAGGCGCGGGCTGAATCCGATCGGATCTATGACCAGCTGTTCGCCGTGCAGCGCGGTCCGAACCGTTCCCGCATGGCCTTCTATACCGACAAGAGCGCGGCTGACTGGGCGCGGAAGCTCCAGGAGCTGGTCGTCAAGCCGGACTATCTCAAAGGCGTGGATCTGGAGGCGGCCGGCAATCCCGAAGCAGCGCGGCGCCGTTTGAGCGCGCAGCTCTACAAGCTCTCGAAGCTCGATCCGTCCCGTGTTGAGCCGGTGCGAAGCGCCTGGGCACGCCAACCGGCCGGCTCCGCGGCGCAACTCGCCGCCGCCGACCGCGACTTCCCGGGTAACTTCTGCGCTCCCGTTTTCGCTGCCTATAGCCACACCGACGGGCCCATCAAGCGGGCTGCGCTGGTGACTCGGCGGAAGGACGCTCGCACGCCGAGCGAGCACTGCCATTTTTGGACTCTCTATTACGGGGAAGAGCTCGCAGGCTTCATCAGCACCCACGCGGTGCCGCTCGGTCTGACGACGGGTCAGGGCCACGACGCACAAGATGACAAGTACAGCTGCGGATAGTTCTGGCCGCGGCGAGGCGTGCGCCAGCCCCTCTCGGCGTCGCACCGGACACGTTGCTCCGTTCTCGGCTAGGCGATCGAGATCTCGCCCCGTTCGATCGTGAGCGTCACGTCGGCGAATGCGGTCAGAAGCTTCGGATTGGACTCGGTGATCAGCAGCGTGATCGTCGAATCCTGCGCCCGCAGCCGCTTGAGCGCTTCGGCATAGCGCTGCGCCAGCACCGGGGCGAGGCCCTGGAACGGCTCGTCCAGCATGACGAGCTTGGTCCCGAGCATCAGCGCCCGTCCGAGCGCGACCATCTTGCCTTGTCCGCCCGAGACCGAGCCGGCGGGCCGCGCCTTCAGCTCGGCGAGCTCAGGCATGATGGCGTAGATGCGGTCGAGCCGGCGCTGCGTTTCCGCCTGATCGAGGGCGCCGACGCGCGCCGGCAGCAGGATGTTCTCCTCGACCGTGAAGGCCGAGAACAGCCGGCGATCCTCCGGTGCATAGCCGATGCCGAGGCCCGGCCGCTTGTGCGGCGCGACCGTTCCGAGATCCATGTCACCGAACCGGATCGAACCGGTCGAGACCGTGAAGCCCATCACGGTCCGCACCGTCGTCGTCTTGCCGGCGCCGTTGCGGCCGATCAGCGCCGCGGTCGAGCCTTCCGCGAGCGCGAAGGTGACGCCTCGCAGCACATCGACACCCGCGACCCCGACGCTGACATTGTGGAACGACAGCATGGTCAGATTCCCACGACCTGACTGATGACCTCAGGCGACTTCAGCACCTCGGCGGGCGGTCCCGCGACCTGGATCTTGCCGGCGCTCCACACCGCGACGCGGTCCGCATAGCGTTCCACGACGTCCATGTCGTGCTCGACGAACACGGAGGTCACCCCCTGCGTATCGAGCGCCGCGACCAGCAGGTCCATGATGGCGAACTTCTCCGAGGAGGCGACGCCCGAGGTGGGCTCGTCCATCAGGATCAGCTTCGGCTTGAGCGCGAGCGCCATCGCGATATCGACCAGCTTGCGGCGGCCCTCGGGCAGCGTCCGCGTCTTCTGATGCGCGACGTCTCGCTGCCCGACCAGATCAAGCAGCCGCATCATCTCGTCGTATTCCGGGAGGGCATCGAGCCGGCGTGTGCCGGCGAAACGGCGCTCGCGCGCAGCCGCCGCGATCAGCACGCTCTCGATCACCGTATGATCGAGGAACAGCTGCGGGATCTGGAACGCGCGGGCGATGCCGAGTCGCGTGATCTCGCGCGGCGGGTGCGCCGTGATGTCGTGCCCCAGGAATTCGACGCTGCCGGCCTGCGGGCGCAGATAGCCGGTCGCGATGTTGAGAAAGGTGGTCTTGCCGGCGCCGTTCGGGCCGATGATCGCCAGATGCTCGCGCTCGACGATGTCGAGATCGATGCCGTCGGCCGCGACCACGCCCCCGAAGCGGATGACGAGCCCGCGCGCCCGCAGCAGCACCGATGGCGAGGAGGTGTCCAGCATCAGACGATCCGTCCCTTGGCAACCGCACCGCGCGCCCGGATGAGACCGATCAACCCGCTCGGCGCGAACAGGATGATGGCGATCAGCACGACGCCGAGAATGAGCTGCCAGGCATCGGCGACCTGCGCGGAGGCATAGAAGCGCACGAACTCGAACACCAGCGAGCCCGCGAAGGCGCCGAGCGCGTTGCCGGCGCCGCCCAGGATCGCGATGAAGACGAACTCGCCCGACTTGGTCCAATAGGCGAATTCGGGAGTCGCGATCTGCTGCACGACCGCGACCAGGCTGCCGCCGAGCCCGCCGAGCGCCGCCGAGATCACATAGCCGATGAGCAGAACACGCCGCGCCGAGACGCCGAGATATTCGAGCCGCGTCTCGTTGCTCTTGATGGCGCGCAGCATGTGTCCGAGCGGGCTCGCGAGATAACGCTGCACCAGCAGTGTTGCGACCAGCGCCAGTCCCAACGTGAGATAGAGGATCGCGGTCGAGAAGCCGTCCGGCGTCAGCACCATGCCGAACATAGTCGGCCGCGGCACGCGGATGCCGTCCGCTCCATTGGTAATGTGGAACATCTTCTCGAGCAGCGACCACAGCACCATCGAGAAGGCGAGGTTGAGCATGCCGAAGAAGATCTGGCGGTAGCGCACGACGAACAGTCCGACCACGACGCCGGACAGGGCGCCTGCCAGGGTGCCGAGCACCAGGTACAAGGCCATGTCGCTCGGGCCCAGATATTTGCCCCAGAAGGCGACCGCATAGGCGCCGACGCCGAAGAACATGGCGTGGCCGAATGAGACCTGGCCGGCCTGCAGCAGGATGATGATGCCGAGCACGACGATGCCCTTGGCCAAAACAAGGGCGAACAGCGTCGGCAGGCTCGGCGAGATCAAAGGCGAGACCGCCATGACGGCGACGCCCAATCCGACAATGCCGAGCGTCAAAGGAGAGGTGCGCAGGTGCATGCGTCAGATCCTTCGCGTCAGCGTCTTGCCGAACAGCCCCTGCGGCCGCACCAGCAGCACGACCACCATGATGAGGTAGGGGACCAGCACCTCGAACTCCGGATAGGTGTAGATCGCGAGCGCGCGCGCGAGGCCGATCATCAGCGCGGCGACCGCTGCCCCTTCGATCTGGCCGAGGCCGGCGGTCGCCGCGACCGCGAAAGACAGCACGATCATGTCGGTGCCGATGCCCGGCAGCAGCGACGTGGTCGGCGAGGCGAGGGCGCCGCCAAGCGCGGCCAGGATGGCGCCGATGATGAAGGTGACGAGGAACACGCGTTTCGGGTCGATCCCGATCGCGGTGGCGGCTTCGCGGTCCTCTGTGACCGCGAGGATGACGGAGCCCGCCAGCGTGTGACGCAGGAAGTAGCGCAAGCCGAACAGTGTCAGCAGCGCGACGCCCGGCAGCAGCAGCGTCTGGTACGACGTGTAGCCGACGCCGAACACCGTGATGTTCGGCAGCAGCGTCAGCGGCTGCGCCGCGTAGATGGGCTGCACGCCCCAGATCATGCGCTGCAGGTTGTCGAGGATCATGAACACCGCGAAGGTGATCAGGAGCTGCAGCTCCTCGTCCTTGCCGTAGACCAGCCGCAGCAGGAAGCGCTCGAGCAGGCCGCCGATGATGGCGCCGACGCCGATCGCGGCGAGGAGAAGCCCCGGATAGGTGAGCCAGGGCGAGATCGGCGCGACCAGGATCCCGACCGTGGCCGCCACGTAAGCGCCGTAGGCATAGAGACTGCCATGCGCGACGTTGACGATGTTCATCACGCCGAAGATCAGGCTCAGGCCGACCGACACCAGAAAGACCAGGGCCGCGTAGGAGAGCCCATCCAGCGTCGCGAGGATCACGATGGTTGCATCCATCGATGTCGGTCCCGCTCTTTGATGAAGGGGAATGGCGGGCAGGAGGCGCGACTACGCGCGCCGCCTGCTCGTGTTGCGAACGGCCCGTCGGGCTCAGCCGCCGTGCTTGAACGTCTGCGCCTCGATCTTGAGGATGTCCGGCTTCAGCGTCTTTAGCCAGTCACCCGTGCTCTGTCCGGGCGGATTCATGATCTTGGCCGAGTCGAAGATCATCATGTTGTCGAGCACCATGAAGTCGTAGCCGTCGGCTTTCTTGGTGGTGCCGACGAGCTGCGCCTCGACGCCCTGGTTGTCCTCTGGCCGCAGCGTCACGGGACGTCCCCAGGCCGTGAAGGTTACACCCGACATGGCGTCGATCACCTGCTCCCGCGTCGGCCACTTGCCGCCCGCGGCCTTGCCGGCCTTGTCATAGGCGGCCTGCAGCGCCGCGAAGGCCTGCGCCATGTGGTAAACCGGATAGATCGGCCATGCGCCGGTCTTCGCCTTGAAGGCCTCGTTGAAGGCCTTGAACTCCGGCTTGCCCTTCATCTCGGGATGCAGGAACCAGTGGTCGCCGCGGGCGCCGACGATCAGCCCTTCCGGCACATCCTTGCCGAGCCGTTGCAGCGAGGTCTCGCCGATCGCGAGCACGAACAGCGACTGCCGCAGCAGCCCGCGCTGCCCGGCCTGCCGCACCAGCGTGTCGAGATCGCCGCCCCATGAGGTCGTGAAGACGACGTCCGGCCGCAGCGCCAGCAGGCGCGAGACCTCGGTCGAATAGTCCGGTGCGCCGAATTTCGGGAAAAACTCGCCGACCACCTTCACGTCGGGCTTCAGCGCCTTCAGCGCGGTCGAGAAAATGTCCCAGCTCTCGCGACCCCAGGCGTAGTCCTGGTTCACCACCGCGATGCTCTTGAAGTCGGGCTTGGTCTTCAGGAGATAGAGCAGGACCGCCATCATCTCCTGCGTCGCGTTCGCTTGCGTGCGGAAGCTGTAGCGATACTTCTTCGCCTCCAGGATCGACGAGGCGCCGCAGTCCCACATCAGGTTGAGGACCTTGAGGTCCTCGGCGAGCGGCACGAGCTGTCCGCAGCTGCCCGAGGAGATCGACGCGAAGGTCACGTCCGCCTTCTCGTCCTGCACGGCCCGGCGATAATTGGAGACCAGCGCCTCGCCGCCCGCGCCCTCGTCGATGAAGATCAGCTTCACGGGTACGCCATTGATGCCGCCCTTCCGGTTGATGTCGTCGGCGATCATCTCGGCCGCGTTCTTGCCCGGCACGCCGAACACCGACGCCGGACCCGACAGGAAGGTCGTGATCGCGATCTTGATTTCGGACGGCTTGTCCTGCGCCTGCGCCGGCGCGCCCAGCGCCAGGGCAGCGACCGTCGATGCAATCCACGCTAACGCTCTCATGACGCCTCCTCCGTGCTCGATGCCGAGCTTGTCATTGTTCCGCGAAGTGGAGCCACCTCGTCGGCCTCCGAACCCCCATAGTGGCGCAAGTCGCCAAGCGCGATCAATGCGTCGAAGTGATCGCGATCCTGACGCAATCGCATGGCTCGCGCAGCCGAATACTGATCCGGGCGCTCGCGTTTCGAGGAACGAACTGAGGGAAGATGAGGCGCCTCAGTTCGGCGTCGCTCCCGAGGCCTTCACGATCGGCGCCCAGCGCGCGATGTCCTGGCGCACGAAGGCCGCGAAGGCGGCAGGCGTGTCGCCGACCGGTGTCGCGCCCTCGGCCTTCAGCCTTTCGCGCAGCTCCGGCTCGGCGAGAGCGGCGACGATGACGGCGCTCAGCTTCTCGGTGATGGCGTCCGGCAGCTTCGCTGGGCCGAACACGCCGAACCATGCGGTCGACTCGAAGCCCGGCACGGTCTCGCCGATCGCCGGTAAATCCGGGAAGGCGGGTTGGCGCTGCGCGCTGGTGACGCCATAGGCGCGCAGCTTGCCGCCGCGCACCTGCTCGGCGCCCGTGACCAGGCTGACGAACATGAGATCGAGCTGCCCGCCGATCAGGTCGGTGAGCGCCGGCGCGGTGCCCTTGTACGGCACGTTGAGCAGGCGGATGCCGGTCGTGAGCTTGAGCTGCTCGCCCGCGAGATGCAGCGACGAGCCGATGCCGCCGATGCCGATGGTGAGCTTCTCGGGCTGGGCCTTCGCGAGCGCGATCAGCGCAGCGAGATCCTGCGCCGGCAGCTTGGGGTGGCCGACCAGCAGGCTCGGCACGGTCGCGAGTTTGGTGATCGGCGTGAAGTCGTTGACCGGATCATAGGGCAGCTTCGGATAGAGCGAGGCGTTGATGGTGTGGCTCGAGAAGCTGACCAGCAATGTGTAGCCGTCCGGCGCCGATTTCGCGACCATGTCGGCCGCGAGATTACCGCCGGCGCCGGGCCGGTTCTCGACGATCACGGTCTGCTTCAGCGCCGCCGCCATCGGCGCCGCGATGGCGCGCGCGATCGTGTCGGTGGTGCCGCCGGGCGGCGCGCCGACCAGCAGCTTGATGGTGCGCGCCGGATAGTCCTCGGCCCGCAGCGGAGACGGCAGGAGAGTGACAAGCGCGAGCGAGAGAGCGAGGGCGTGTCGCATGCGCATCTCCTTGCGCTAGCCGCGCGCCTTCGCCCGCGCGTCGAGGAAGGCCGGGATCAGCAGCGGGGCGAGCCGCTGCACCACGAACACGTGCTCCTCGCGATAATGATGCTCGACGTCGAGCAGGTTCATGGTGCCGATCGCGGCGCCATCATACACCACGATCACATTGATGACCGAGCCGAGCCCCATGCTCTCGATCAGGGCGTGGTCCGGGAAGGCCCAGCGGATGGCCGCGCGGTCGCGGCCGAGATAGGGCTGCTGGCCCTTCAGCACGGCGTCGCCCCAGGGCGTCGGGCCCATGCGCTTGCGGCCGGAGACCGGATATTCGGCCGGCCGGTTGGAGTAGACGCGTGCGACCTCGTCGCCGTCCACATAGAGCAGCGTGAACAGCTTGTGGCCGACGAGTTTTGCAGTGGTCTCGTCCAGCGCCTTATAGAGGCGTTCCGGCTGGCCGGGTTCGGCGAGCAGGGTCGAAAGGTCGGCGAGTGCATCGGTCATGAGGTCCTCGGGGCAGGGGGGATGCGTTCGGGCAGCACGCCTTGCGGCCGCACATAGAAGACCAGAATGAGCGCGACGCCGACCAGCATCTCCCGCAGAGCCGCGACCTGCACGGGCTGCAGCGCCGGCACCACCTCGGCGACGAAGCGCGTCGCCTCGAGGAAGAACACCACCGCATAGGCGCCGATCAGCGCGCCGGTCGGGCGGCCGACCCCGCCGGCGGAAACCGCGAGGAAGATGTAGATGGTGATCAGCGGCTGAAAGTGGTCGGGCGAGATGTAGGTTTGATAGTGACCGTAGAGCGCGCCCGCGAGGCCCGCGATCGCCGCCGAGACCGCGAAGGCCTGCAACTTGAACCGCAGCACCCGCTTGCCCGCAAAGGCCGCGAGCTCCTGGTCCTCGCGGATCGCTTTGAGCGCCCGCCCGAAGGGCGAACCGTCGAGGCGGCGCAGGAGCGCCCAGACGATCAGCACGATTGCGGTGACAAGGCCGAGATAGAACAGATTGAAGCCTGCGGTGCCGAGGGCGGCCTTGAACGGCGCCGCGATGCCCGAGATGCCGTCTGATCCATTGGTGAGCCAGCGCTCGTTGAGCGCGACGAGGCGGACGACCTCGGCGAAGCCGAGGGTGACGATGGCGAGATAATCATCGCGCAGCCGCAGCGTCGAGAAGGTGACGATCAGTCCTGCGGCGACGCCCGCGATGATCGCCGCGAGAAGCCCGATCGGCACCGGCGCACCGGCGCCCGTGACGATGGCGGAGGCATAGGCGCCGACCGCGAAGAAGCCCGCGAGCCCGAGATTGACCATGCCGGCGCCGCCCCAGATCAGGTTGAGGCTGAGCGCGAGCAGGCCGTAGATCCCGCCGAGCGTGAGCGTGAAGAGGAGATAGGAGAGCATCAGGTGGCTCTCTCGCCGAGGATGCCGCGCGGGCGGAAGGTGAGCATCAGCAGGATCGCGGCGAAGCCGATGGCGGTGCGATAGGTCGCGGGCACCACCAGCAGCGAGAGCTCCTCCGCAATGCCGACCGCGAAGGCGCCGACCACGGCGCCCGGGATCGACCCGAGCCCGCCCAGCACGGCGGCCGCAAACACCGTGAGCAGGATGCGCGCGCCGGTGAGCGGATCGATCGAAGTATCGACCGCGAGCAGCACGCCGCCGACGCCGGACAGTCCCGCGCCGAGGAACAGCGTGGTCACGGCCACCTTCTGCGGCGCGATTCCTTTCAGCCGCGCCAGATCCACATTGTCGGCGACCGCGCGCATCGCCTTGCCGAAGCGCGTGAAGCGCAGGAAGCCGAACACCGCGGCCATCACCAGCAGCGCGAGCACCACGTTCTCGATCTGCTGCGGTCCGACGCGCAGGTCCCAGAAACGCAGGTCGGCCTTCAGCGGCAGGTCGTAGCCGCGCAGATCGTTGCCGAAGAAGAAGCGCGTGACGTTCTCCAAAATCTGGTTCACCGCGATGGTCGCGATCGCGACCGTGAGCGCGCCCGCGGGCCGCAGCCGCCGCAGCGCACCTTCCTCCGCCGCGATGCCGACCGCGCCCGCGATCACGAAGGCGATGGCGAGCGCCGGCAGCACGCCGGCGCCCCCATGGCTGTTGGCGAACCAGCCCGCGAAGCCGCCGATCGTGATATAGGCCGCGACCGCGAAGCTCGGATAGCGCAGCACCGCGAAGATCGCGGTGAAGCCGATGGCCGGCACCGCGATCAGGGTGCCGGTCATCAGTCCGTTCAGGATCGCCTGCAGGAGCAGCGACATCCGGCGTCAGGCGACCTTGACGAGCGTGATCTTGCCGGCCTTCACCTGCTCGTAGCGGAACTTACAGTCCGTGATGTCGCCCGACTCGAGGAAGTCGCACGGCCCGCTGGCGCCGTCATAGTCGACCGGCTGCTTCGCGGCGACCGCCTTCAGCCCGTCGAGCGCATTGTCGACCTTCTGCCCGTTCGGCGCCTGGCTCACCTTGCGCACATTGTCCTTGATCGCCGTGCCGGACGCGTCGCCCGCGAGCGCGATCGCCATCAGCACGAGGTTGATGTGATCATAGATCTGCGTCGTGTACGGATCCGGGTTCGAGACGCCGATCAGCTTGACGAGACGCTCATAGGCCTTCGAGCCTTCGGCGGGCGAGGGCGAGATCGTATAGATGCCTTCCACGACGTCCGCGGGCAGGCCTTCGATCAGCTTCTGGTTCACCGAATAGCCGAAGCCGATCTTCTTGCCCGAGAAGCCCGCGCGGAACACATCGCGCAGCAGCACCGTGGTGTCGGGCTGATAGCCGCCGAGGATCAGCACGTCGGGCTTGAAGCGCAGCATCTCGTCGACTTCGGAGCGGTAGGACGGCTTCTTGTCGTCATAGATCAGCGAGCCGGTCTCGCCGCCGCCCTTCTTCACCGCGAGCGTGATGTTCTCGAGCTGGCTCTTCTGGAACGGCGTCTGCGGGCAGATGAAGAACACACGCTTGCCGCCGAGCTCCAGACAATATTCGCCGAACTTGCGGCCCTGCAGCGTCGTGTTCGGCTGCGTGCGGATCAGATAGCCCTGATGCGGCAGCGCCGTGATCGAGTCGGCGCCCGAGACAGTGGCCAAGAACGTCTTCGACTCCCAGCAGAGCGGCGCCACCGCGGTCGTCACCGATGAGGCCCAGGTGCCGAGGATCGCGACCACCTTGTCGACGTCGATCAGCTTGCGCGCCGCGCGCACGCCGGCTTCCGGATTGGTCTGGTCGTCCTCGGAGATCAGCTCGATCTTGCGGCCGAGCACGCCGCCCGCTGCGTTCACCTCATCGACCACCGCCTTGACGGCCTTCACCATCACGGGACCGTAGGGGCCGCCGGCGCCCGTGAGCGGCGTCAGCGTGCCGATGCGGATCGCCGCACCTTGCGCCTTCGGCAGGTTCGGCAGCGCCAGGGCGCCCGCGAGGGCTGCGGCGCCGCCCATCAGCGTGCGGCGCGTGGTCATGAACTGCGACATGTCGGTTCTCCTTTGCATTCTCACCCGCCCAGGAACAGGCGGCGGATCTCGGGATCGGACGCGAGCGCCGGCCCGGCGCCTTCGGCGCTCGCGCGTCCGGCGACGAACACATAGCCGCGCGTCGAGACGGCGAGGGCTTCGACGGCGTGCTGCTCGACCATCAGGATCGGCAGCCCGCCGCGGTTGAGGTTGACGACCGCATCGAACAGGTCGTCGGCCGCTTTTGGCGCGAGGCCGGCGGTCGGTTCGTCGAGCAGCATGAGCTTCGGCTCGGTCATCAGGCCCATGGCCATGGCGAGGATCTGGCGCTGTCCCCCCGAAAGCGTGCGCGCGAGGGCGCGCCGCTTCTCGGCGAGCAGAGGATAGCGCTCGCAAAGACGCGCGGCGCGCGCCTTCGCGCCGGCCGGATCGAGATAGCCCGAGATCTCCAGGTTCTCGGCCACCGTCAGGCCACCGAACACGTTGCGCTCCTGCGGCACGAAGCTGATGCCGGCGCGGGCGCGGCCCTCGGTGTCGCGTGTGGTGACGTCATCGCCTGCAAAGCGGATCGTGCCGGCGCGCGGCTGCACCAGACCGGCTACTGCCTTGAGGAAGGTCGACTTGCCGGCGCCGTTCGGGCCGATGATGGTGACGATCTCGCCGGGTTCAACGCGCAGCGACGCGCCTTTCAGGATCTCCTCGGCCGCGCCATAGCCGGCGACCAGCGCGTCGACCGCGAGCACGCTCAATGCCGCCTCCCGAGATAGGCTTCCTGCACGCGCGTGTCGGCGGCGACCTCCGCGAATGAGCCTTCGGTCAGCGTGCGGCCTTCGGCCATCACGATGATCGGATCGCATAGCCGGCGGATCAGTCCCATGTCGTGCTCGATCAGGCAGATCGTGATGCCCTCGCGATTGAGCGCGACGAGATGCGCCGCGATCTCCTCGGTGAGGCTCGGATTGACGCCCGCCATCGGCTCGTCGAGCAGCAGGATCTTCGGCTCGGCCATCAGCGCGCGGCCGATCTCGAGCAGCTTCTTCTGCCCGCCCGAGAGCGCCGTCACGGGATTGTCGAGCAGGTGATCGAGCCGCAGCCGCCGCGCCATCGCGACCGCGCGCTCGGCGAGCGCGGACTCGCGCGCCTTGGCGCCGCCGAGCAGCGCCGCGACCAGCCCTTCGCCCGGATGCTGCTGACCGTAGAGCATCAGGTGCTGGAATACGCTGAGCTTGGGAAAGCCGCGCGCGAGCTGAAACGTGCGCACGAGGCCGCGGCCGACGAGCCGGTCCGGCGCGAGGCCGCCAATCTCACGGCCGTCGAGCCGGATGGTGCCGGCGTCCGGCCGATAGAGTCCCGAGATCACGTTGAAGAGCGTCGACTTGCCGGCGCCGTTCGGGCCGATCAGCCCCGTGAGGCTGCCGGCCCGGATCGCCAACTCGACCCCTTTCAGCACGCGGACGCCATAGAAGCTGCGCGTCAGCCCGCTCACCGCGAGAGCGATGCCCATGCCCTTCCGCCGCATTTCTTCTTTCGAAACCTGACCCTGAGTCAGGCACGCCGCACCCGAAACCGCAAGGGCGATCGCGCGCGAGACTGCGCACGCATTCGCTCTCTGGTGCGGTCTCGACGGCGCGGGCGCAGATCGGCGAAGATGAGAGCCGTTCGCGTTGCCCCGGAGCCATCCATGACCTCGACCTCCCTCGTTGCCGCCGCGTCGCTGTTCTGCGCTTTCGCCATGTCGGCCGCCTGGGCCGATTCACGCCCGCCGCTGCCGGATATCCGCTTCTCCGAGATCCCGGCCGCAGCGCGCGCCAACTATCAGGGCGACCGCTTCAGCTTCATGGAGGCGGGCCGTTCCGATGCGCCGGTCGTGCTGCTGATGCACGGCGTCGGCGCCAACTCCATGCACTGGCGCTATCAGCTGGCCGGGCTGTCTGACCGCTATCGCGTGATCGCCTGGAACGCGCCCGGTTACATGCTGACCGACGCCTTCGCGAAGGACGACCCCGGCTGCCGGGACTATGCGGACGCGGTGCGCGACTTTCTCGGATCGCTGAACATCGAGCGCGTGAACCTCGTCGGCAATTCATTCGGCTCGCGCGTCGCGCAGTGCTTCGCGATCCACTATCCGGACCGCGTGCTGAAGATCGCGATGACCGGCACAGGCATCGGTCCGAAGGACATGCCGGAGGACGCCAAGGCCAAGGTGATCGCGACGCGCGAAGCCCAGGTCGCCAAGGGCATGTACGGCTTCGGCGCGCGCGTCGCGGCGCTGCTCGGGCCGAACGCCTCTCCCGAGCTCGCCGCCGAAGTACAGCGGGTGCTGCGCGCGACGCAGCCGCGCGGCTTCATGCATGGCGTGAAGCTCGGCCTCGCCAATGGCTACAGTCCCGAGGAGGTCGCCCCGAAGCTGACCATGCCGGTGCTGCTGATCCAGGGCGCGGTGGATCGCGTCAATCCGGCCGAGAAGAACGCCGACATATTGATCAAGGTCCTGAAGAACGGACGCATGGAGAAGCTCGACGCCATCGGGCACCTGCCCGAGGTCGAGACGCCGGACACCGTGAACCGGATGCTGCGCGATTTCTTCGGCTAGGAGTGACTATGGCGCCCGTGAAGGTCGATCCCGACAAGGTCCGCACCTTCAAGGATGCGGAGAGCTTCTACAAATGGCTCGGCAAGAACCACGACAGGGAGAGCGAGGTCTGGATCAAGATCCACAAGGTCGGCTCGGGCCTCAAGTCGATCACGCCCAAGGAGGCGATCGACGTGGCGCTGTGCTGGGGCTGGATCGACGCCATCCGCAAGTCGCTCGATGAGACGAGCTTCCTGCAGCGCTACACGCCGCGCGGCGCGAAGAGCACCTGGAGCCAGATCAACATCGAAAACGTCGCGCGGCTCATCAAAGAAGGTCGCATGACCGAGCATGGTCTCAAGCAGGTCGAGGCCGCGAAGGCCGACGGGCGCTGGGACCGCGCCTACAAGATGAAGGGCGCGGAGCTGCCCGACGACCTGCGCATCGCCATCGAGGCCGAGCCGAAGGCCAAGGCGATGCTCGCCAAGCTCTCGAGCCAGAACCGCTTCGCGCTCGTGTTCCGCACCGAGAACATGAAGACGCCAGCCGGGCGCAAGACGAAGATCGAAAGCTTCGTCGCCATGCTCAAGCGGGGCGAGACGATCCATCCGCAGGGAGGCGATGCGAAGCTCAAACCTTCGCGCGGCTCAAAGCGTTCGACAGGCGCTCGTCGGGCGGGCCGATCTCGGTGACGAGATCGCGCAGATGCGGCTTGTTCGGCAATGGACCGAGCATCATCTCGCGCGGCTCGAGGCGCGTGGTGCACGCATAGGCCACGATGCCGTCGATGAGAATCATGCATTCCTTGCAGCTGTTGGCATTGATGCACGAGTAGCGGATGCTCAGGCTCGGATCGAGCCTGGCGCGGACATAGCGCAGCCCGTCGAGCACGGACTGTCCCGGCGTATACGGCACCTCGTAGCGGCTCTCGCGGGAGCCGCCGCGCTGCACGACCAGGGTCGCGGTCTCGGTCATCACGCGACCTCCGGCAAGGCGCCGTCGACCGGAACGCGGCTGAGCGCCAGCTGTTCGTTCCGGCACGCGATCGCCTGGTGGAGCGTCCAGCCGGCATCGAGGCCCGGAAAATCCTCGCGCTGATGCGCGCCGCGGCTCTCGGTGCGCAGCAGCGCCGCCCGCGTGATCGCCTCCGCGGTGAGCAGCATGGAGCGCAGGTCGAACCAGTCGATCCGCTGCAGCGGGTAGGGGCCGTTCCTCCCGGGTGGCCGCGCGCCGGCTTCCTCCTTCAGCGCGGCGATCTGCGCCAGCGCCTGCTCGAGACCGCTGCGGGTGCGGAACGGCCCGACCATGTCCGTCATGACGTCCTGCAGTCGCGCGATGACATTCGCGAGGTTTGCGCCGGACTCCGTGCCCTCGGCGCGAATGAGAGAGTCGCTCGCCTGGACGCTTGCCTGATCACGCGCGCCGGTCTGCTTGACGCGCGCGGCCGCGCTTTCGCCCGCGCGCCGCCCGAAGACCAGCGCCTCGGTGATCGCATTCCCGGAGAGCCGGTTGGCGCCGTTGGCGCCCGCGACCAGCTCCCCGGCCGCGAACAGGTTCGGCACGCGCGTCTCCATGGCGAGGTCGGCCCGCACGCCGCCCATATGATAATGAGCGATCGGCGCGACCTCGACGGGCATCTTCAAGAGGTCGATGCCGTTCTTGGCGAGCCGGTCGATCACCGGGCCGAACGCTTCGCGCAGCGCGGCCTCGCCAATGTGCTGGAAGCTGAGATAGGCGCCGCCGGCAGGCGAGCCGCGCCCGGCCTGCACTTCCTTCAGGATCGCATAGGTCGCCTTGTCGCGCGTGACGACATACTTCGATCCCTCCGGGTTCCCGTAGTCGTCCATGAACTCGCGCATCTCGGCGTTCAGCAGCCGGCCGCCGAGCTTGTAGCGGAACGGATCCCACATGATCGGATCCATGCCGACAAGGCGCGGCGCGAGATGGCCGATCGGGAAGAACTGCACGAACTCCATGTCGATGAGCTCGGCCCCCGCGCGCAGCGCCAGCGCATGGCCGTCGCCACCCATGTTCGCCGAGGCGCTGTTGCGCCGATAGAGACGCGTGAGTCCGCCCGTGGCGAGCACCACGGCGCCGGCCGAAATCGAGACGGGCCGTCCGTCGGCGACCGAGAAGCCGATCGCGCCGCGCGCTACGCCGTCCTCGATCACGAGGTCCGTGATGTAGAGGTCGCCGATGCGCGTGATCTGGCTCTGCCGCTGCACGCGCGTGCGCAGCGTCTTCGACACGGCAGGGCCGGTGGAGAGGAAGTCCACATAGACGCAGCGCGGCCGGTCGTGCCCCGGCGCGTGCGCGGCGCGGATCGCGCCGTCCGGCTTGCGCGCCCAGCCGACGTTCCAGGAGTCCATCTGCCGGATGGCGCGCGGCCCATCCTCGCAGAGCAGCGCCGCAAGCCCGGTGTCGCAGAGCCCGCGTCCTGCCGTCAGCGTATCGGCGAGATGATGCTCCCAGTGATCCGGCACGTCCTCGCCGAGCGCGGCCGCCACGGTCATCTGCGCCATGACGGTCGCGCCGCTGCGCCCGATCAGGCTGCGGTCGACGAGCAGCACGCGGACGTCCTGCTCCGCGGCCGCGAGCGCGGCCGACATGCCGGCGCCGCCCGCGCCGATGACGAGCACGTCGGTCGTGAGATGGGCGGTCTCTTCGGTCACGTGAAACTCCGGCTGCGGTTCGATCCGCACCATCAGGATTTCGCGGCGGCGGGTCAAGGCACGAGCCGTTCGCCCATTGCGAGGCGCGGTTGCGCGCGCGCGCCTTGACAGCAGCCGGCGCGGCCGGCTTCGGTATGTTCCGCCTGCGAGGAGCTCACATGACGCAACGAAGCCTCATGGAACGCGAGCGCGCCTGGCTCGGCCGCGTGCCGGCTATGCGCTACGAGCGCCACTATGGCGCCCGCGTCGTGCGCTGCTTCGTCGAGCGACCGCGCAACGCCTATGACCTGCTGGCCGAGGCGGTGGCGCGCAATCCGGATGGCGAGGCGATCGTCTGCGGCGCCGAGCGGCTGAGCTATCGCGCGCTGGAGAGCGCGGTCGCGCGCTGCGCCGCCGGGATCGCGGCGGCCGGAGTCGGGCAGGGCGATCGCGTCGCCATGCTGCTCGGCAACGGCATCGCGTTTCCGGTGGTGATGTTCGCGGCCCTGCGCCTCGGCGCCGTCGCGGTGCCGCTGAGCGTGCGCGAGCAGACGCAGGGGCTCGCCTACATGCTCGAGCACTCCGGCGCGAAGCTGCTCGTGCACGACGCCGACCTTTCCGACCGCCTGCCGTCGCCGGACGCGACGCCGGCTCTCCTTCAGCGCGTCGCCGTGCAGCCCGGCGCGCCGATCGCAGATCTCCCGCTCAATGGGCCGGCCGTGCAGGCGCCCGCCAGCGTCGACGAAGAGGACACCGCGGTCATCCTCTACACGTCGGGCACCACTGGGCGCCCGAAGGGCGCCATGCTGACCCATCTCGGCATCTGCCACTCGGCTATGCACTTCGAATACTGCATGGGGCTCACGTCACAGGACCGCGCCACCGTTGCGGTTCCGATGAGTCATGTCACTGGCGTCATCGCGTTGATTGCCAGCATGGTGCGCGCGGCCGCGACGCTGCTCGTCATGCCTGCGTTCAAAGCCGCCGACTTCCTCGCGCTCGCAGCGCGCGAGCGCATGACGCACTCGCTCATGGTGCCGGCCATGTACAATCTGTGTCTCCTCGATCCCGGCTTCGTGCCGGACAAGCTGACAGCCTGGCGCGTCGGCAGCTTCGGCGGCGCGCCGATGGCGCCCGCGACCATCGCGCGCTTCGCCGAGGTGCTGCCGAACCTCAACCTGATGAACGCCTATGGCGCGACCGAAACGACGTCCCCCGCCACTGTCATGCCGCCTTCCGAAACCGCCGCGCGCTCCGACAGCGTCGGCTGCGCGGTGCCCTGCGCCGACATCCTGGTGATGGACGAGACGGGCCGCGAGGTACCGGCCGGTGAGGAGGGCGAGCTCTGGCTCGGCGGCCCGATGGTCGTGAAGGGTTATTGGAACGATCCCGCCGCCACCGCCGAGCACATCGTCGGCGGCTACTGGCGTTCCGGGGACATCGGCAGCCGGGATGCCGAGGGTTACATCCGCGTGCTCGACCGCAAGAAGGACATGATCAACCGCGGCGGCTACAAGATCGCCTCGGTCGAGGTCGAGAACACGCTGATGAGTTTCCCGGGCGTGGTCGAGGCCGCCGTGGTGGCGAAGCCCTGTCCGGTGCTCGGCGAGCGCGTGCACGCCTTCGTGGTCGCGCAAGGGGTCGGCGAGAGCGACCTGAAGCAGCACTGCGCGCGCGTGCTGGCCGACTACAAGGTGCCCGAGAGCATCACGCTGCGCAGCGAGCCGCTGCCGCGCAACGCCAATGGCAAGCTCATGAAGCGCGAGCTGCGCAGCACCATGCCGGCAAGCTGACCCCCTCGTTCCGGCGCGAAGGATGCCGCGCTCCTGAATTGACTCCGGTTTCCCGGCTTGCTCGAATGTTCGTGCTGCGGGGAATGCGGAGCGAGTCCTGAACGCCTGGATCTGGCTGATCGGCGTGGCTGTGGTCCTCGCTGGACTGAACGTCGCCAGCGCGGTGTTCGCCCCTGTTGCCTTTGCGCTCTTCTTCATCGCCCTTTTGTGGCCGCTGCAGAGCTGGCTGGAGGCACGGCTGCCAAGGGTGCTCGCGCTCGCCATCAGCATGTTGCTGCTCGTCACGACCATCACCGGCTTCGCCGCGCTGATCGTCGTGGCCTTCGGCCGCGTCGGGCGATGGAGTATCGCCAATCTCGCGCGCTTTCAGGCGCTCTACGAGCGGACCGCCTCCTGGCTCGAGGCGCAGGGGGTTGCGGTGTCGTCCCTGTGGACCGAGCACTTCAACATCAGCTGGTTCGTCGGCTTGATGCAGACGTTCACCGGTCAGGTGAACACGACGCTCACCTTTTGGCTGTTCGTGCTCGTCTATGTGGTCCTCGGCCTTCTCGAGGTGAAGGCGACGGCCGAGAAGTTCAGGTCGCTCGCGAACCGCGACCTCGCGCACGTTCTCTTGCGCGGATCCGCCGAGACCGCGGAGAAGCTGCGGACCTACATGTTGGTGCGCACGCTGATGAGCGTGCTGACCGGCGTGCTGGTCTGGCTCGCGGCCGTGCTCGCTGGCTTGCCGCTGGCGCGCGAGTGCGGGGTGATTGCCTTCGTTCTCAACTACATTCCATTCCTCGGCCCGCTGGTCGCCACCCTCATCCCGACGGCCCTCGCAATCGCTCAGCTCGACAGCTGGCAAGCCGTGGTGACGATCTTCATCGGCTTGAACGTGATACAGTTCGTCGTCGGCAGCTATATCGAGCCGCGCCTGTCCGGCAATGCGCTCGCGATCTCGCCTTTCGTGGTGCTGTTCTCCGTATTCCTCTGGATGTTCCTGTGGGGCATTCCGGGCGCGTTCATCGGCGTACCGATCTCGGTCGCGGTCGTCACCTTCTGTGCGCAGAGCGCGTCGACGGGCTGGCTCGCCGTCGTGCTCGGGAGGGCCGACGGCGGCAAGGCTTGATGCGCGCCCGGGTCAAGCCGCGCTCGCCTTCTCCCGACGCGGCGCGAACATCAGCAGCGTGCCGATGCGCTCGTAGCCGAGGTGCGGATAGAGCAGCGCGCCCGTGTGGCTCGCGGTCAGCACGGAGCATTTCGAGCCCCGTGCCCGATCGTCGCGCAGCATGCGCGCCAGCAGGGCCCGCCCGATCCCGCGCCGGCGATGCGCGGGCTCCACATACATATCGGCGCACCAGGTCGCGCCCGCTGCGTCCACGCTGCGCACGCGGCCGACGATGTCGTCGCCGTCGATCGCAATGTACTGACGGAACGGAGCCTCGTCGGTGAGCAGCTCGCCCGGAATGGGCCGCCTGCGCATGACCTTGCCCAACCTTGCCGCGAGCTCCGGGGTAGACAGGCGCTCGACCGTCACGGGCGACGGCGGACGCGGAATCCGCTCCAGCCGCTGCACGAAAAATCCTTCCGTCGCGAGCAGCCGATAACCGAGCGCCTTGTAGGACTCGCGCACGTCCGGCGCGCCCTCTGCGATCATGTCGCACAGGAAGAAGCGGCCGCGCGCCTGCTTGCGTGCAATCTTGTCCGCCTCGCGCGGATCCACGTCATACGCGATCCACTCTTCCTTGCGGTAGTCGCGCGCGTTCTTGCGCGGCGCATCGCGCATCACCCATAGCGGCCCGATGTGATCCACCCGATAGGGAAACGTCTGGCTCCTGCCGACCGCGTGACCGCGGACGAACACCTCGATCGCAAAGGCCATCTCGGATGTCATGGCGGCAAGGCTCGGCTGCGACTGCCGAATATCGGAGGCCTTCTGCCGGCCGTGGTCAAGGGCGTGCGAACCTCGTCGCGCACGCGCCCGGCGCGCATCGCAGTTCTACGATCTAGCGCGGAGCCGCCGGGTTCCATTCACTCGTCCGTGGGGCAGAGCAGAAGCGACACTGAGTCGTCTGCGATGCGCAGCAGGCGGCGCGCGCCATCCCGGCGGGGGGTGCGAGCGCGCCAGCAAGACGCGATGGGGGTGAACGTGCCGCTGGTGAAAGCGCTGGCGATGGTGATGCTCGTCCTGCTGACCGGCATGCCTGCCGCAGCGCGCGAGCAATATCCGGGTCAATACGCCGACGTCGATCCCATCATCCGCGACTGGGTGCGCGGGCTGAAGGACAAGGGCGGTGTCAGCTGCTGCGACACGGCCGACGGCTTTCCGGCCGAGGTCGATTGGGACAACGACACCGGCCGCTATCGTGTGCGCATCGATGGCCACTGGTACGTCGTCCCCGAGGACGCCGTGATCAAGGAGCCGAACCGGCTCGGCTATGCGACCGTCTGGTACTGGTTCTCCTGGGACGTCGACGGCAAGCGCCGGCCGAACATCCGCTGCTTCATTCCCGGCGCCGGCGGCTGAGTCGAGACCTGCCGTGTAGGGTGTGCTCAGCGCGCCAAGGTGCTTCCATTGGGCAATGAATTGGATCGCGCTGAGCGCACGCGTGCGCTCGGCGGACGTATGGCTTGCGGTCCAACTCCCGCACTCGGGCCGCCGAGCACACCCTACATTCCGGCTGAGGCTGTACAAACGGGCCATGTCCGCTATAGGGCCGTCTGAACCAAGGCGGACCTCATGGCACAAGAGCTCGAATTCGGCCTCGATACGTTCGGCGACGTCACCATCGGCCCGGACGGCCAGCCCAAGCCGCATGCGCAGGTCATTCGCGACGTCGTCGAGGAGGCCGTGCTGGCCGATCAGGTCGGCATCCACGCCTACGGCGTCGGCGAGCATCACCGTCCGGACTTCGCGATTTCGTCGCCCGAGATCGTGCTCGCCGCCATCGCGGCGCGCACGCAGCGCATCCTGGTCGGCACCGCCGTCACGGTGCTTTCCTCCGACGATCCGGTGCGCGTGTTCGAGCGCTTCTCGACCCTCAATGCCGTCTCGAACGGCCGCGCCGAGGTGCGGCTCGGCCGCGGCTCCTTCACCGAGAGCTTCCCGCTGTTCGGCTTCGACCTCTCGCAATATCAGCAGCTGTTCGAGGAGCGGCTCGACCTCTTCGCCGCGCTGCTGCGCGCGCAGCCCGTGACCTGGGCCGGCGAGACGCGCAGCCCGCTGCAGAACCAGCGCGTCTATCCGAACCTCGAGGGGCCGCTGCGCACCTGGATCGGTGTCGGCGGCACGCCCGAATCCGTCGTGCGCGCCGCGAGCTACGAATTCCCCATGGCGCTCGCCATCATCGGCGGCGACCCGGCGCGCTTCCGGCCCTTCGTCGATCTCTATCACCGCGCCTTCGCGCAAATGGGCAAGCCCGCGCTGCCGCTCGCCGTGCATTCGCCCGGCCATGTCGCGCCGACCGACGCGCAAGCACGCGACGACTACTGGCAGGGCTACAAGGCGATGCACGACCGCATCGGCGCCGAGCGCGGCTGGCCGCCGATGCAGCGCGCCGCCTTCGAGCGCGAGGTCGAGCAGGGCGCCCTGCATGTCGGCAGCCCCGAGACGGTCGCGCGCAAGATCGCCCGCACGGCTCAGGTCCTCGGCCTGCAGCGCTTCGACCTCAAGCACTCCGCGGGCACGCTCGCGCACGACAAGCTGATGCGCTGCATCGAGCTCTACGGCACCAAGGTGGTGCCGCTGGTGCGCGAGATGATGGCCGAAGGCGCACGCAGCGCGAGCTAGCCGCCTCAATAGACGCCCGGCACCAGCCGGTAGCGGACCCGTCGCATGTAGTCCACATAGCCGTCGAGGTGGCTCGCCAGAAACCGCTCCTCGTCGCGCAATCGCGCAACGATCCCCGCAATGGCCGGCATGACCATGAACAGGCCCCACCATGAGCCGAGCGCCACCGGCATGGCGACGAGCAACAGCAGCGCGAAGCCGTACATCGGATGGCGCACGATCGCGTAGGGTCCCGTCGAGATGACGCGCTGGCCTTCCGCGATCTGGATGGTGGCCGCCCCATAGGTGTTCGCGCGGAAGACCCAGAGGAAGCCGACGAAGGACAGCACGGTCAGGATATTGGCGAGGATCACCACCGCCCGCGGCACCGTCGACCATCCGAACCGATGGTCCAGCGCCGAGACGATCGGCAGCGCCGCGAACGTCGCCAGCGCGAACCACATGATGGTCTTCTGCGCCTTCTCGGGCTCGGCGCCGGGCCCCGCATTCATGCGCCGCTCGAGCAGCGCGGGATCCGTCACCGCCAGGTAGACCGTGATCGCCAGCGAGCCGAGCACGAACACCGCGCTGAAGAGCCAGCCCTCCCAATAGTCGAGCGTCCCCGCCGGCAGGAAGACGAAGAGCGCGAGCATGAGCGGAAGCTGGAGGAGCTTTCCTGCAGCTCTGAGATAGAGGTTGCGCATGGCGCTCGCCTTGGGCGCGGGCCTACACCGACGTGTCGATCATCACCTCGATCAGCTTCGCGCCGGGCCGCGCGAACCAGGCGGGCAGGGCGTCGAGCCCGTCGGGCGTGTCGATG
Source organism: Pseudomonadota bacterium (assembly GCA_023404705.1). Classification (GTDB taxonomy): domain Bacteria; phylum Pseudomonadota; class Alphaproteobacteria; order Rhizobiales; family Xanthobacteraceae; genus FEB-22. The sequence goes on along the minus strand of JAEYAU010000136.1, from coordinate 26,742 downwards.
CGGATGGCTTCCAGTCCGAGCCCGCGCGCGATCGCCGTGAAATCGACCGCCGGATCAGCAAAGTCCATGCCGACGAAATGATCGTCGTTGTGGAACGCGAGCAAGCGCTGCTTGATGATGCGGTATCCGCCATTGTTCGCGATCACAACGGTGAGCGGCAGCTTGTGGTGCGCGGCGGTCCAGAGCGACTGGATCGAGTACATGGCGCTGCCGTCGCCCGAATAGCAGACCACTGGCCGGTCCGGGTTGGCGAGGCTGACGCCAATGGAGGCCGGCAGGCCCCAGCCGATGCCGCCGGAAGCGAGCGCGTGATAGCCGTAGCGATCGCGATGCGCGCGCAACGATCCGATGACGCGCGCCGAGGTCAGGCCTTCATCGACCAGGATGGCATTGGGCGGCATCGCTTCGACGACGCGAAGCGCCAGCCAGTCGGGATCGATCGGAACGCTCGCGCTTTTTTGCGAGATCTGCGCGATGAGCGCCTTTCGTTTCGCCGACCAGTTCTTCGCCGCAAGCTCCGCGGTGCTCTTCTGCGCGCGTTGCACGAGCGCTTGCCCACCGGCCGCCGCGAGCGCCGGCGCGAGCACGCGCAGCGTCTCCCGGACGTCGGCCTTGAGCGCGATCTCCACGGGGAAATTCTTCGCCAGGTCGTTGTCGACCAGCCCGACCTGCACGATCGGCATGTCGTCCGGCAGCGGTGACGTCTCGCTGTACACCGACATCCGCACCGGATCGGCGCCGAGCACGATCATCAGATCATGAGCCGCGAGGATATCGTGCGTCTGCTTCTGAATCCGGGAGAGCGGTCCCATATAGCCGGGCTGCTCGGAGAGAAAATGCGCCCCATAGGCGATCGACTGCTGGTAGACCGGGCATCCGAGCACGTTCGCAAACCTTGCGGCCTCTTCGAGCGCATCGCTTTTGACGATTTCATCCCCGACCACGATGACCGGCCGTTCGGCGGCGAGGATGCGCTTCACGAGCGGTTGCAGCGCCTCGGGCGAGGGCGCGACGCGCGTATCGACGCGCGTCGAACGGCCGAGATCGATCCCGGCCTCGGTATTGAGGATGTCGCCGGGCAGCGAGATGAACACCGGCCCGGTCGGCGGCGTCGTCGCGATCTTGGCGGCGCGGCGCACGATGCGCGGCAGGTCCTCGAGCCGCGTCACCTCCACGGCCCATTTCACCAGCGGCTCGGCCATGCGCACCAGCTGATCGTAGAGCAGGGGCTCCATCAGCCCATGCCCCTGTTCCTGCTGGCCGGCCGTGAGGATCATCGGCGTGCCGGTGAACTTCGCGTTGTAAAGCGAGCCCATCGCATTGCCGAGACCGGGCGCCACATGCACGTTGCAGGCGACCAGCCGGCCGGAGGCCCGGCTGAAGCCGTCGGCGATTGCGACCACCAGGCTTTCCTGCATCGCCATCACATAGGTCAGGTCCGGGTGCTCCTTGAGCGCATGCATGATCGGCAGCTCGGTCGTCCCCGGATTGCCGAACAGATGCGTGATGCCCTCGTCCTTGAGGAGAGCAAGGAACGCCGACCGGCCCGTAATGCGATTCATGAGGACTCCGCAGAAGTTCAAATGCAGCGAACCTTTGTCGCCGCAGCGCACGTACCGTGTCGAGGGGATTTGACACCGGCCGGATGACACGGCATTCGGGTGCGGACATTTCGTCCGGCCGTCCGTCCCGGCGGCCGGAAATGCGTTTCATGGCGGCGGGTAGGGAGCAAAGTCGTGATTCTCACCAAATCGGAAGCATTTTCGGCCGTCATCCGCCGTCTCGCCGGGCCGGCCGTGCTGGTGGCCGCCCTCGGGCTCGCCGCAACGCCCAGCTTCGCTCAGGAAGATCCCTTCGCGGCGCTGCCCGGTTCCTGGTCCGGCGACGGCAGCATCGCCATGTCGAACGGCACCAAGGAGCGCATTCGCTGCCAGGCCACCTACCGGCTGCAGAACCCCACCACGGTCGATCTGCGGCTGAGCTGCAGCAGCGACAGCTACAAGTTCGAGCTGCAGAGCCAGACGGTGGCCTCCGGCAACCAGATCTCGGGCACCTGGAGCGAAATGACGCGCCAAGTGGGCGGTCAGCTCAGCGGCCGGGCTTCCGGCAGCCGCCTCAATCTGCGGGCCGAAGGCCAGACCTTCAGCGCGCTGCTCGACATGACGACGCGCGGCAACACCCAGGCGATCTCGATTCGCTCGCCGGGCAGCGAGATGCAGGAGGTCAGGATCTCGCTGTCCAAGCGCGGGCGCTGATTCAGGGCCTTTTCGCGCGGGCATTGCTGCTCGCCGCGTCCCGGGTATGCTGGCCCGGTCCGGGCCTCGGCGCTCGCCCACGCATTGGGATCGACCGTTGGAACATCGCGCACCCTACGTCCTGATCGGAGCCTTCGTGCTCGCGGTCATCGTCGCGTCCTTCTCCTTCGTCTACTGGATGGGCACCCCGACCGGCATCGGCGAGCGGGCGCTCTACACGATCCGCTTCGAGAACACGGTGTCGGGCCTCTCGAAGGGCGCGGGCGTCCAGTTCAACGGCGTCCGCGTCGGCGAGGTGACGGACCTGCGCTTCGACGCCGCCAATGGCGGCCGGGTGATCGCGACCGTGGCGGTGGCCGGCGGCACGCCGGTGCGCAGCGACACGCGCGTCGGCATGGACTTCCAGGGCGTGACCGGCATCCCGGTCGTGACCTTCGAGGGCGGCAGCGGCCAGCCGCTGGCGCCCGGGCCCGGCGGCACGCCGCCGCTGCTGATCGCGGACCCGTCGGCCGGCCAAGGCATGACCCAGATGGCGCGCACCGCGCTCAAGAACTTCAACACCATTCTCGAGGACAATTCCGAGCCGCTGAAGAGCGCCATCGCCAACATCAACACCTTCTCGGCGGCGCTCGCGCGCAACTCCGACAAGGTGGACGGCATCCTCGCGGGCATCGAGCGCATGACCGGCGGCAAGGGCGAGACGACGGGTGTGATCTACGACCTGACGCCGCCGAAGGATTTTCCGGCGGCGTCCAAGGAGCTGCCCAGTCCCATGAGCGTGCCGGAGATCAGCACGGTGCTGCTCTACGACACCCAGAAGGTGCTGGTGCGGCCGGCCGGCGGCGACGATCCCTCCTTCGCCAGCGCCCGCTGGGCCGACAGCCTGCCGAAGCTCTTACAGGCGCGCATCGTGCAGAGCTTCGAGAACGCCAATTTCCTCGGCAAGGTGACGAAGCCGCTCGACGGCATGCCGGCCAAGCTTCAGCTGATGATCGACCTGCGCCGGTTCCAGATCTCGACCGACGACAACAGCCCGATGGCCGACATCGAGTTCACGGCGAAGATCGTCGAGGACGGCAATGTCGTCGCGGCCGAGCTCTTCCGCGCTACCGCGCCCGCCCAGATCACCAATGCGGGCACCGCCGCCAAGGCGCTCGACGAGGCCTTCGGGAAGGTGGCGAGGGATCTGGTGAAGTGGGCGAGTGGGGCGGTGTGAGGGCCGGGTGACCCGCGCTGTCAAGTAGTGCGCCTTCATGGGGATGGCGCCGAGCGCAGCAGCATCTGAAAAATCGAGGCGACTCAATGAGCAATTCGATCGCTCTGTTGACGTCCCAGGCCCCATCGCACATTGGCTCCCCGCCCTGTAGAATAGTTGTTCCTAAGATGCCAGGGGGGCTCTGCGATGTACGTGCGTCTCTCTTTGCTAGCAATCGTATGCTTTAGCGTTGCCGGATGCGGCGCTGCGCGTCAGGAACAACTCAATAATCAATTTGCTAGCTATGTGGGGCAGCCCGTTTCGTCGGTCGTCCTTGCCATCGGACCGCCGACTACGCAATTCCCGATGGGACCAAACAAGATGGCCTTCCAATGGGAAAAAACCGGCTTTCATCAAACTCCAGCAATGGCGGTTCCGATGTATGGCGGAGCCGTCATGGTGGCGCCGAGCCAAGTACAACAGCTCACATGCCGCGCGTCCGTTGTTGCCTCAACGACGAAGCTGAATCCGACATTGGCCGACTACATTATCGAGCAGTGGCAATGGCAGGGACACTGTTAACGTAGCCGTGCGTGCCTTCCTGGCCACGTCTTGTCTGTCACGCTGTCACGCACAACGCATCAGCGGGCGAATGGCCAAGCGGCTAGTTGAGCGGGATCGAGACAGTGGTTCACCGATACGCGATCGACACGATCTCGATCTCCTCGACGCCGGCCGGCGTGCGGAGGCTCACCGTGTCGTCGACGCGCGCCTTCATCAGCGCCTGTGCCACCGGCGAGCGCCACGAGATCTTGCGTTGCGCAATGTCGGCTTCGTCCACGCCGACCAGAGTGACCGTGTGCTCCGTGCCGTCGGCCTTGGCGTAGGTGACGGTCGCGCCGAAGAACACCTGGCTCAGGCCCTGCTGCTGCTTCGGGTCGACGACGACGGCGCTCTCCAGCCGTTTGGTGAGGTAGCGAATGCGGCGATCGATCTCGCGCAGCCGCTTCTTTCCATACTGGTAGTCTGCGTTCTCCGAGCGATCGCCGTTGCCCGCCGCCCAGCTCACCACCTCGACCACCTTGGGACGTTCGTCCTGCCGCAGCCGGCGCAGTTCCTCTTGCAGCGCGGCGTGCCCGGCCGGGGTGACGTAGTTCTTGACGTTGGCCGGCAGCGCGTCCGGCAAATCGTCATCGACGTCCTCGGCGGCATCGGTTTCTTTTGTGAAGGCTTTGCTCATGGCCTGTCTGCACGCGGCGGAGACTGTCCTGCGATCCGGGGCAGTGGCTGGGGGACTAGGATTCGAACCTAGATTAACGGAGTCAGAGTCCGCTGTTCTACCGTTGAACTATCCCCCAAAAGCCAAGCGGACCAATGGGTTGGGCCCGGTCGGGGCCTCCATCGGCGTGGCCAGAGGTGCCGCGTGCGGCGCCGAGACATTTAATGTGGGTTGCCGCGTCGGGCAATGGCTGAGTTGGGGCGTGGTGTTGCGGATCACCGGGCTCGTGGCGCCCGTGAAGATACAGCGAGGCACCGCATTCACGGCTTTGTGTTCTCGTTTTGTTCTTGACGACGCCTGCGACTTGAGCGATCCTTGCGTCATCTCGGCACGCGAGACGCGTCATCCGGATGGCGTGTTTGGCGGAGCGGAGAGCGGCCTGCAGGGTCCGGCGTGATCAACCGGGGCCTGGCGGAGTCGGGAGCCGGCGGCACGATCGGCCGCCAGAACCGCAAGGTGGCTCAGCGAAAGCTCAGCTTGCCAGCGTGCCCCGACTCCGACACGGCCGCGGTGGAGCGCCGAGAGGCGCAGGGGGTCCGCGTCATGGACCCTCGGGCGGGGCCGCTGTCCCGCTTAACGTTCCGGCGATCCGGGACGTAAGCCCGTCTCGCAAGCGGGCTGGCGCCTCTCGGGGCTCCATCCCTTCGGGGAAGTGCTGAAGCTACGAACAAGCTCCGGGCGCGAAACGCGCCGCGGAAACGAGATCGGCTACCTGACTGTCCTCACGCGAACTTCAGCGCGATGTTGAAGCTCTCGTCATCCCGCCAACGCACGGATCTCGCGCAGCGCGGTCTCGATCTCGGCCGGCGTGTTGATGATGCTCGGCGTGAGCCGCGCATGCGAGCGCGCATATGGCGTCGTGGTCGCGACCACGCGGCGCTCGCGCAACCGCTTCACCAGCGCGGGCGGCGTGAATCCCTCCACGTCGAAGCAGACGAGGCCGCCCGAGAGCTGAGGTGCACGCGGCGTGTAGACCGTGACGCGCGGAATCGCGGCGAGGCCTTCCTTGAGCTGTGCCGCGAGCTCCGCGGTACGCCTCGCGACGCGCGCCTTGCCGATCGTGTCGTGAAACGCGAACGCCTCGGAAAGCGCCCATTGATGCTCGAACGGCTTGAAGCCGCCCGGCATCATGCGGGTCGCGTCGGTCGGGCCGATCGGATCGTGGCCGTTCATCCAGCCGGTCCAGCTGCGCCCGTCCGCGAAGCTCGGGATGATGGGCCGCAGCGCCTGCCAGCCGCGCTCGGTGCCGGCGATCAGCCCGGTGCCGCGCGGGCCGAACAGCCACTTGTGGCAGCCCGCCATGAACAGGTCGCAGCCGAGATCCGCGAGCCGCGCGTCCTGGTTGCCGAAGCCGTGCACGCCGTCGACGCAGATGAGCACACGTGTCTGCTCGTCGCGCGCCGCGTTGATCTTCTCGACCGCGTCGGCGATGCGCCGCAGCGGCAGCTTGAGACCCGTCGCGGAATGCACCCAGGTGAGCGCCAGCACGCGGGTCGCCGGCGTGATCGCACGCGCGAGGCGCGCCACGATCTCGTCCTCGCTCGCTTCCTGCGGCTGCTCGAACAGCGCCACGCGCCGCACCTGCGCGCCCGTGCGCTGCGCCGCCAGACGCAGCGCCTCGTGCGTCGCATAGAAGTCGTGCTCGGTGGTGAGCACCTCGTCGCCCGGCTTGAGCCGCAGTCCGTTGTAGACGAGCCCGATGCCCATGGTGGTGCTGTCGGTGAGCGCGATCGCGCTGCCCGGCACCTCGAGATAGCGGCCCGCCGCCGCGCGCGCCTCCTCGAGCAGCCGATTGCCGTTCTGGTTCAGATAGCCGACCGGATCTGCATCGAGCGCGCGCCGATGCCGCTCGATCGCGGCGCGCACCGAGGCCGGGTTCGACGCGAGGAGCAGGGCGCTCATATGGATGAGATCGTCGCTGAGCGCGAACTGCGCGCGCACGTCGTCCCAGCCCGCGTTAGGGGCGAGGACCCCGTTGTCCGCGAGCGCGTCGCGCACCGGCAGCAGCGCGGTCAGCGTTGCGCCGGTCAGAAATGTCCGTCGGTCATGCATGGCAGCTCTCCTGCCTCACGTGCCCGCCTGCGCGGCCGTCACTTCCACCTCAACCCGGAACTCGGGCCGCGTGAAGCCCGCGACCACCACCAGCGTCGAGGCGAAGGCATCGCCGATCGCGTAGCGGCTGCGCACCGCGCCGTAGACCGGAAAATAGGCGCGGTCGGTGACGAAGGCATTGTAGCGCACCACGTCGGCAAAGCTCATCCCGGCTTCGTCGAGGATCGCCTTGATGTTCTCGAAGCAGAGCACCGCCTGCGCCTCGACATCGTCCGGAACCTTGTCGTCCGGCGCGACGCCGAGCTGGCCCGACGTGAACAGCATGCGTGCGCCGGGCGGCACCAGAATGCCGTGGCTGTAGGCCGCGAAGGGCGCGCGGATCTGCGTCGGTGTCACAGGCTTGTTCATGACTCGCGTCCCCGAATTGCACGGTTCTTGCTTAGCAGGCTACGGTCTCGGCGACCACAGCTCGGAGATCGCATGCCTTTCGTCACGCTGCCCGGATCCGCCTATCGCCTCGTCAATGCGCGCGTGCCGGCTTCGCTCGCGCCGGCGTTGAGCGGACCGCCGCATGCGATCGTCGACTGCGAGATCGCGGTCGAGAACGGCCGCATCCTCGCGCTCGGCGCGCCCGGCACGGCGCCGCAGGCGCTGCCGGCCGTGGATCTCGACGGCGGCCTCGCGCTGCCGCGCTTCGTCGACATCCACACGCATCTCGACAAGGGTCACATCTGGGGACGCAGTCCCAATCCGGACGGCACCTTCTTCGGCGCGCGCAATGCCGTGATGGAGGACCGCGAGGCGAACTGGACCGCGGCCGACGTCGCCGCGCGGATGGACTTCGCGCTCCGCTGCGCCTTCGCGCACGGCACCGGCGCGATCCGCACCCATCTCGATTCCATTGGCCCGCAGACCGCGATCTCCTGGCCGGTCTTCGCCGAGCTGCGCGAAGCCTGGAAGGATCGCCTCGCCTTACAGGCGGTCGCGCTGTTCCCGGTCGACCTCGCGGCCGACGACGAGCCGCAGTTTCGCGCCATCGCCGAGACCGTGGCGCGCCACGGCGGCATTCTCGGCGGCGTCACCTTCCTCGGCGAGCCGCCCGGGCCGAAGCTGGAGCTTGCGCTCGACCGCATCTTCGGCGCCGCGCTCGCGCATGGCCTCGCGCTCGACTTCCACGTCGACGAGAGCAATTCGCCCGATGCGCGCACGCTCGAGCGCATCGCGCTCGCGGCGCGCCGCCACAAGTACAACGGCAAAATCCTCGCCGGCCATTGCTGCTCGCTCGCGCTCACGGAAGGCGACGAGCACGCGCGCATCGTCGAGCGCGTCGGCGACGCCGGCATGTCGGTGGTCTCGCTCCCCATGTGCAACATGTATCTGCAGGACCGCACCGCGCGCCGCACGCCGCGCTGGCGCGGCGTCGCGCCCTTGCACGAGCTCGACGCCGCCGGCATCCCCGTGATGGTCGCGAGCGACAACACGCGCGATCCCTTCTACGCCTATGGCGACCTCGACATGCTCGAGGTGTGGCGCGAGGCGACGCGCATCCTGCATCTCGATCATTCGGATCGCCCCTGGATGCGCCTGCTCGGCATCACGGCCGCCGATCACATGGCCCTCACCGCACACGGCCGCCTGCAGGCCGGCGGCCCCGCCGACCTGGTGCTCACGCGCGCGCGCGACGGCCACGAGCTCGTCTCGCGCCCGCAGGCCGACCGCGTCGTCGTGGTCGCGGGCCGCACCATCGACACCACGCTCCCCGATTATCGCGAGCTCGATCAACTCAATGCGGAATCCCGCGCGCCATGCCCGCCTATGACATCGACGCCCTGAAGCGCCGGCTTCCCGGCATCCGCTGCGAGGACAATCCCGCGCTGATGCGCAACAAGAGCCGCGACTTCTATTGGTATTCGCCGGTGCTCAAGCGCCAGCTCGAGAACGTCACGGCCGATCTCGTCGTTTCGCCAGCCCGCGAGGACGAAGTCCTCGCCGTGATGAGCGCCTGCTTCGCGCTCGGCATCCCGATCACGCCACGCGGCACCGGCACCGGAAACTACGGCCAAGCCATGCCGCTCTCCGGCGGCGTCGTGCTCGATCTCTCGGGGCTGAATCGCGTCACCGCGATCGCCCCCGGCCGCGTCACCGCCGAGCCCGGCGCTATCCTCGCCGCCATCGACGGCGTGACCCGCGCGGACTCCGCGCAGGAGCTGCGCCTGCATCCTTCCACTTATCAGACCGCCTCCATCGGCGGCTTCGTCAGCGGTGGCTCGGGCGGCGTCGGCTCGATCCGCTGGGGCGGCCTGCGCGACGCCGGCAACATCATCCGCCTCAAGGTCGCGACCATGGAGGCGAGCCCGCGCGTGCTCGATCTCAGTGGCGACGACCTGCAGAAGGTCGCGCACGCCTACGGCACCAACGGCATCATTCTCGAGCTGGAGATGCCGCTGGCGCCCGCCTACGACTGGATCGACGTGATGGTCGGCTTCCCGAGTCTCGGCGAAGCCACGGCATACGCCAACGCGCTCGGCGAGCAGGACGGTGTGCTGACGAAGAACATCGCGGTGGTCGCCGCGCCCGTCCCGCATCAGTATTTCCTGCGGCATCAAAGGTCCTTCAAGCCCGAGCATCACGTCGTCATCGTCATGGTCGCGGCACATGCGCTCGACGCCATGCTGACGGTGACGCGCCGCTTCAAGCGCGGCGACATCCTGTTCCGTTCAGACACGCTGGCCGAAGGCGAGGGAAAAGGGCTCCCGCCCGGCTTCGAGCTCACCTGGAACCACACGACGCTCCGCGCGCTGCGCGTCGATCCCTCGATCACTTATCTGCAGGTGCTCTATCCCTTCCCGAACCAGCTCGCGTTGATCGAGAAGATCCACGCCCGCTTCGGCGCCGAGGTGCCGGCGCATCTCGAGTTCGTCCGCTTCGACGGCAAGGTCACGTGCTTCGGCCTGCCGCTCGTCCGCTTCACCACCGAGGAGCGCCTCGAGGAGATCATGCGCATCCACGAGGATCTCGGCGCGCCGATCTTCAACCCGCACCGCTACACGCTGGAGGAGGGCGGCATGAAGCAGACCGACGCCGTCCAGCTCGCCTTCAAGAAGGAGGCCGACCCGAACGGCCTGCTCAATCCCGGCAAGATGATCGCCTGGGACGACCCGAGCTACGACTTCGCGTCCGGGAAGACGTACCTGTTTCCGGCGCTCGCGGCGCGGATGGCGGGGTGACCGAGGCTTGCGCTCACCTCAGTTCCGTCACCCTGAGGTGCTCGCCCGAAGGGCGAGCCTCGAAGGGCGACGGCCCGGGCATCGCAGCGAGTATGTTGCAGCACCTCGGCCGTTCATCCTTCGAGGCTCGCGCTCGTCGCTCCGCGACGAGCCCTCGCACCTCAGGATGACGGGATCGAGGGGACCGTTAAGCCAGTCGATCCAACGAAAACTTCTGCACATCCCGCAGCAGCCGGATGAACGCCTCGGCACGATGCTCCGCCGTCAGCCGCCCCTTCTCCTTCGTCGCGATCGAGGCGTCGCCCGCGGCGCCGCTCGGGTGCAGGTCCTGCGCGATCCAGCCGAAAGCCGTGAAGCCGGTCGGGCGAAGGAGATCGAACGTCTTCGAGATCTCGATCGTGGCCGGCGCGAAGTTCTCGGCCTTCGCCATGGTCACGCGCTCGGGGGCGAAGTGCAGCATCATGGACGTCTCCATGTCGCCCGCATGAATGCCGACCGCGTTCTCCTGGTCCGTGTAGAGCCCGGCTGGGCTGCCGAAGCGCGACCACTGGCAGGCGACGGCGAGCATGTTCAGCCGCACGCGCAGCTCGCGCGCGACGATGTTCATCACATCGACATTGCCGCCGTGCGAGTTGACGATGATCAGCTTGCGCAGACCGGCGCGATGCACGGCCTCGCCGATCTCGGTCCAGGCGCGGATCACAGTTTCCGCAGAAAACGTGATGGTCCCGGGCGAGCGCAGATGCTCGTTCGACTTGCCGATCTGCTGCGTCGGCAGGATCACGACAGGCAGATCCGCGGGCAGGCGCTTCACGACTTCGGCCACCATGCCGTCGGCGATTACCGTGTCGGTCGACACCGCGAGATGCGGCCCGTGCTGCTCCATGGCCGCGATCGGCAGCACCGCGATCGTCTCAGGCGAGAGCGCTGCGAATTCGAGCGTGGTGAGCTCGGCCCAGAACAGCTTGCGCACGTCGATCTCCTAAAATTTCGCCATGATGCCGTGGACCTTCTCCATGAAGGCGACGCGCTGCGCCTCGGTCGCGACGTTCATGTGGTAGAGCGCCAGATAGTCGACCTTCGCGCGCCGCTCCGTATAGCCCGCCATGATCCGCCTCACCATCTTGCGCGGCGGGTCGCCCACCAGAAAGGCGAGATAGCGCGGCCGGCCATAGGTCGTGATGCCACAGATGCGCTTGAGATGGCCGAGCATCGGCTTGACGTTCTCCGGATCCGAGATGTCGAAGGCGACGCCCGGCAGGAGCACGCGGTCGAAATAGCCTTTCAGCATGGCCGGGAAGCCGAAGATCCAGACCGGAAACTGGATCACCAGCGCCTCGGCCTCGCGCAGCCGCCGCACATGATCCTCGAGTCCTTGCTGGTTCACATGCGTGTCGTGATAGCGCCGCCGCTCCTCGGCCGAGAGCACCGGGTTGAAGCCCTCCGCATAGAGGTCGAGCAGATCGACCTCATGTCCGGCGGCTTCGAGCCCCGCAAGCGCGGTCTCCCGCACGGCGCCGTGAAAGCTCTCCGGCAGCGGGTGACAGTAGATATAGAGAACGCGCATCGCTCAGCGACTCCGCCTCAGTCCGTCATCCTGAGGTGCGAAGGCTCGGCGCGCTTCGCCGAGCCTGAGCCTCGAAGGATGAACAGCCGAGGTGGTGCGGCAAACTTGTTGAGCCGCCCGGGCCGTCGACCCTTCGAGGCTCGGCTGCTTCGCAGCCTCGCGCCTCAGGGTGACGGACGAGGGAATGGCGTTCATCGCTCAGCTTCTGGCCGGCACGTAGGTCCGCATCTTGCCGGGATTGAGCAGGCCGTAAGGATCGACCTCGGCCTTGAAGCCGATCTGGTCGGCGTCGGCGCGCTTGTGCCGGCTGCCCTCCTCGAGCGTATAGACGTGCGGGTTGGCGATCAGGACGCCGTGCTTCTCGTGCAGCGCGATGATCTCGTTCAGCCGCTCCTCGGTGGTGTAGCGCACGATCGGCAGCGCGCTGCAGGTCACCTTGCCGCCGAAGCGGATGAACTCGAGATGCGGCAGCACCTCGTCCGGGAACATGGCCCACATCTCGCGCACCGAGTCGATCAGCCGGTCGTGCGGGAACAGGCACTGCAGATAGGTGATCGAGCGGTCCGTCTTGAGCCACTGCAGCGTGGCGTGGTTCCAGGTGTACTCGTAGAGCGGCACGACGTTCGGCGACTCGTCGAACGGCTGCTCCAGCGTGATGGTGCCGCGATTGCCGAGGATCGCCTTGAAGCTTTCCAGCGACGGCTCGGCTATCATCGCGAAGATGAAGTGCTTGCCCTCGGGGCAGTGCGCCTTGAGTGCCGGGAAGTAGTTCGGGATCGGCCAGATGATCGGCGTCACCAGCTTCTTCACGACGCCGTCCGCCAGCGCCACGTCGTAGCCGAACTTCACCGCTTCGAAGAAATCATCGAACGCGACGATCACGTCCATCCAGGGCCAAGCCGGGGCGAGCGGCATTTCCAGCGCCGTGATGATGCCCGTGGTGCCATAGGCGCGGTTCACCTTCTGCGCCGCATCGCCGCGCAGCTCGATCGCGCGCGGTTGTTCTTCCACGGTGACAACCCGCGCGGCGATGATGTTGCCGGGCTCGCGCAATCCTCCGTATGTGACGGATCCGACGCCGCCCGAGCCGCCTGCGACGAAGCCGCCGATGGTCGCCATGCGCTTGGTCGAGGGATGCATGCGCAGTTCCCAGCCCGAAGGCCGGATCGCGGCATCGACCTCGTGCATCTTCGCGCCCGCGCCGAGGCGCGCGAGGCCGGGCTTGTGCCACTCGATCTGGTCCAGCGCCGTGATGTCGAGCAGCACGCCGCCCTGCAGCGGCACGGCTTGGCCGTAGTTCCCGGTTCCGCCGGCGCGCACCGTCAGCGGGATGCGGCGGCGCGCGCAGGCCGCGGCAACGCGCATGACTTCCGCTTCGTCACGCGGTGCAACGATGAGATCGGCCGAAAGCCCATGCAATTGCTGGTTCAGCACCGGGCTGTACCAGAAGAAGTCGCGCGAGCGCCGGCGCACGGAGACGCGGTCGGTATCCAGGGGAACGTCGCCGATGTCCGCGATGAACCCGTCGATGTCGTAGCCGCGTTTCGTATCGCGAACCGCGAGGCCTGTCGCCGTCATGTGAGTTCCTTCTTCTATATGCGACCGGGGCAGCAAATCTCATACCGCCGCGGACCGGCGGCGAGGCGAGGGGCCTCAAGCCATTCTGCCCATCATACTAGCAGTGGACTGCATAATGGCGAGGCATGACGCCCCTTTCCCCAGCCGCGATTATGGGGTTCTCTGCGGCACGCGAGTTGCAGTTTCCGGGACCAACCGGCCGCGCGGCCAGCGTGCGCCATTTCAAGCCCCCGTTCGGGGCTCCGTTTCAAGGAGCCGATCATGAGCATGACCCGATATCGCATCGACCGCCGCAAGACGCTGCAACTGCTCGGAGGGGCGGTCTCGCTCGTGACGGTGCCGGGCGCCCGCGTGAGCGCGCAGAGCCTCGACAAGGTGAGCTACCAGACCAACTGGCGCGCCCAGGGTGAGCACGGCGGCTTCTATCTCGCGCGCGAGAACGGCATCTACAAGAAGCACGGCATCGATGCCGACATCCGCATGGGCGGTCCGCAGCAGAACCCCTCCCAGCTCCTGCTCGGCGGCCGCGTCGACATGATCATGTCGAACTCCTTCGAGGGCATCAATTATGCGAAGGAGAACCTGCCCTTCATGGTGATCGCCGCGATCTTCCAGAAGGATCCGCAGTGCCTCGTCTCCCACCCCGGCGTCGGCAACGACAAGCTCGAGAACCTCAAGGGCAAGCCGATCCTGATCGCGGCCGGCGGCCGCAACTCGTACTGGCCCTGGCTCAAGGCCAAGTACGGCTTCACCGACGAGCAGGCGCGGCCCTACACCTTCAACATGGGCCCGTTCCTCGCCGACAAGCAGATCTCGCAGCAGGCCTTCGTCTCGTCCGAGCCCTATGTGATCAAGCAGGCTGGCGTCGAGCCGGTGATCCACCTGTTCGCCGACAACGGCTTCGACAACTACCAGACCACGATCAACATCTCGAAGAAGATGGTCGACGAGAAGAAGGACGTGGTGCAGCGCTTCGTCACGGCGACGCTGGAAGGCTGGGCCGAATATCTCAAGGGTGGTCCCGCGATCGCGGCTGCGAATGCAGCGATCAAGAAGGACAATCCGGACATGACCGACGAGAAGCTCGCCTACTCGCACAAGGTCATGAACGAGTACGCCATCGTGAAGTCGGGCGATGCGCTCAAGCTCGGCATCGGCGCCATGACGGACGAGCGCTGGAAGCGCTTCTACGAGACTATGGCGGCCGCCGGCGCCTTCCCGCAGGGCGTCGACTACAAAAAGGCTTACACCCTCGACTTCGTGAACAAGGGCGTCGGCGCGTGAACATGATGACGCGGGGCGAGACAGCCGCGCGCGCTCTCGTCTCGCTGCGCAACGTCACCAAGCAGTTCTCGAACGGCACGCTCGCGGTGCGCGGGGTCGATCTCGACCTCGCGGCCGGCGAGTTCGTCAGCCTGCTCGGGCCCTCCGGCTGCGGCAAGTCCACGCTGCTGCGCATGATCGCGGGCCTCGGCGAGCCGAGCGCCGGCCGCATCGACTGGCCGACGACGACGCACGACGCCGCGGACCTCGGCTTCGTGTTCCAGGAGCCGACGCTGATGCCCTGGGCGTCGACGCTGCGCAACGTGATGCTGCCGCTGACGCTCGCGCACGTCTCGAAAGGGGAGGCGGAGGCGCGCTCCGCCGAGATGCTCGCGCTCGTCGGCCTCAAGGGCTTCGAGCACGCCTATCCGCGCGAGCTTTCCGGCGGCATGAAGATGCGCGTCTCGATCGCGCGCGCGCTGGTCACGCGGCCGAAGATCCTGCTCATGGACGAGCCCTTCGCGGCGCTCGATGAGATCACGCGACACAAGCTCAACGACGACCTGCTGGCGCTGTGGTGGAAGAACCGCTTCACCGCGGTGTTCGTCACCCACTCGGTGTTCGAGTCCGTCTATCTCTCGCAGCGCATCGTCGTCATGGCGGCGCGGCCGGGTCGCGTGATGGCCGACTTGCAGAACGAGGCGCCGCATCCGCGCGACGAGCTGTTCCGCACCTCCGCCGAATACGCGCATCTCTGCCGCATCGCGTCCGAAACGCTGAAGAAGGCGATCGCCGAATGACCGATACGCTTCACGCGCAAGCGCCGCACGCTCACGTGCCGCACGGCCACGTGCCGCACGACGGCACCGACGCCGAGGCGCGCCCGGTCTTCGCCGAGGAGAAGCGGGTGCTCGGCATCGCGGTCTCGACCTGGCCCGGCATCATCGCGCCGCTGGTGATCGGCGTCCTCGCGCTCGCGCTGTGGGAAGCCGCGGTGCGCATCAACCAGATCCCGCACTACATCCTGCCCGGGCCGGTGCTGATCGCGCAGACGCTGGTGCGCGACTGGGCGACGCTCTCGGGCTCGCTGCTGGTCACGCTGCGCATCACCTTCGCGGCGCTGGTCGCGGCCGTGACGGTCGGCGTCGCGCTCGCGATCATCTTCACGCAGTCGAAGTGGCTCGAGAAATCGCTGTTTCCGTACGCCGTCATCCTGCAGGTCACGCCCGTGGTCTCGATCGCGCCGCTGATCATCATCTGGATCGGCGACATCAATCTGTCGCTGCTGATCTGCGCCTGGATCGTCGCCTTCTTCCCGATCCTCTCGAACACGATCCTCGGCCTGAACTCGGCCGACCACAATCTGATCAACCTGTTCCAGCTCTACCGCGCGAGCCGCTGGCAGACGTTGCGTTACCTCCGCCTGCCGGCCGCGCTGCCATACTTCCTCGGCGGCCTGCGTATCTCCGGCGGCCTCGCGCTGATCGGCGCGGTCGTCGCGGAATTCGTCGCGGGCACCGGCGGCAATGCCTCGGGCCTTGCGTACCGCATTCTCGAGTCCGGCTATCAGCTCAACATCCCGCGCATGTTCGCGGCGCTGATCATGATCTCGCTCACCGGCATCGCGATCTTCTTCGTCACAAGCTGGATCGCGCACATGGCGCTCCGCCGCTGGCACGAGAGCGCGGTGCGGCGGGAGAATTGAATCGGATCCGTCATCCTGAGGTGCGAGGCTGCGTAGCGGCCGAGCCTCGAAGGATGAACGGCCCGGGCGGCGCAGCATACTCGCTGCGGCTCAGCGGCCGTCGCCCTTCGAGGCTCGCGCTGTCGCGCGAGCGCCTCAGGGTGACGGTTTAGGCGTGGGAAGTTGCGGTGAGCTTAGTCCCGCCCGCCCGCGATGCGCTCGGCGAGCTCGACCAGCAGCTGGCGCGTACGGCGATCCTTGATCTTGTAGAACGCCTTGACGATGCGGATCGCGCCGGAGGTCTGCAGATAGCCGAACACGCTGGCATCATCATTGACGGCAGCCGTGACCGGCGCTTCGCCGCCACCGAAGAAGAACGTCACCGGCACATCGAGCGCTTCGGCGATGCGCTGCAAACGACCTGCGCCGATACGGTTGACGCCTTTCTCGTACTTCTGAACCTGCTGAAAGGTGACCCCGATGCGCGTGGCCAACTCGGTCTGCGTGATGCCGCGCTCAAGTCGGCGTGCGCGAACGCGCCGACCCACTTCCGCGTCACGGAGATCGGCCCTCCGCGCGCGTGCTTGTCGCTGAACCATTTCTGCTCGTCGCCTCATTTGAAAATGCTAGCCCGTGATGGTGTGATTCACCACTCTTTCCTGCCCTTGTACGCGATTTCCTTCACAATTCGTAGTGGAAAATTGCCACAATAACCTCCAGAGCCCGTACGGGACTGTGCGCGAGTTGCGCCGGCCGGCCGGGCTGGTACACTTTTCGCGATACACGAAACACCAGCGGCTGCGGCCGTGGAGCCCAAGAGCTTCGTACCCAAGAGCTTCCGTAACCAAGGCTTTCGGTCGAGCGGGCTTCCGCGCAGCGGGATGGCTTTGATGAGTGACGAGGTCCGGACGGGCTCCGGCCTCGACCCTGCGCATCAACGGGAGCCGCGGAGACGGCCCCCGTGGGGTCGGCGTTGGCCATATCGCCAGGGACAGCCGGGCAGCGGCCCGGAGGGCGATGGCGCGCGCCGGCGCTGGCCCGCCTATGCGGCGCTCGATCTCGGCACCAACAACTGCCGGCTGCTGGTCGCGCGCCCGACCGGCGAAAGTTTTCGCGTTATCGACGCCTTTTCTCGCATTATCCGCCTCGGCGAGGGCCTTTCGGCCTCTGGCCGGCTCAGCGAAGGGGCGATCCAGCGCGCCGTCGAGGCGCTCGCCATCTGCCGGGACAAGATGCACAACCGTGGGGTGTCGCGCGCCCGGCTGATCGCGACCGAGGCTTGCCGCGCCGCCGCCAACGGACAGGACTTCATCGACCGCATCCGCACCGACGTCGGCATCGAGCTCGAGATCGTCGACCGTGAGACCGAGGCGGAGCTCGCCGCCACCGGCTGCACGCCCCTGATGGACCCCGAATCCGAGGGCGTGATCCTGTTCGACATCGGCGGCGGCTCCTCCGAGATCGTCCGGCTCGCCCGCAGCCGGCCGACCCATGGCGGCCCGCCGGATCCTGTCATCCGCGCCTGGGACTCGCTGCCGATCGGCGTCGTCTCGCTCGCCGAGCGCTATGGTGGCGTACGCGTCGACCGCGCGGTGTTCGCTGCCATGGTGGATGAGGTGGCGCAGCACGTCTCGCGCTTCGCGGCCGAGCATGGCAGCGATATGCGGCTCGAGACTGCCCATCTCCTCGGCACCTCCGGTACCGTGACCACAATCGCGGGCGTGCATCTCGGCCTGCCGCGCTACGACCGCCGCCATGTGGACGGCTGCTGGATGAGCGACCAGGAGGTCGATCACGTGCTGGAGCGGCTGCTGGGCATGGACTACGACGCGCGCGTCGCGAGCCCCTGCATCGGTGCCGAGCGTGCCGACCTCGTGCTCGCCGGCTGCGCCATCCTGGAGGCGATCCGCCGCTCGTTCCCGTGCAAGCGCCTGCGCGTCGCCGACCGCGGGCTGCGCGAGGGCATCCTGGTGCAGCTGATGCGCGAGGACGGCGTCTGGAACGGAGGCCGGCCATGAGCCCGTCCAAGAGCCCGTCGAAGGAGGGCCGCGGCACGCGCGAGCTGAAGGTGCGCGTACGCAAGCCGCGCAGCCGCACCCATTCCTCGCAGCTCTGGCTCGAGCGCCAGCTCAACGATCCATACGTGACGCGCGCCAAGCGCGAAGGATATCGCTCGCGCGCCGCCTTCAAGCTCGCCGAGATCGATGACAAGTATCGCTTCTTGAAGCGCGGCGGCCGCGTGGTGGATCTCGGGGCGGCGCCTGGCGGCTGGAGCCAGATCGCGGCCGAACGCGTCGGCGCGCCCGAGAAGGGCAAGGTGGTCGCGATCGACCTGCTCGAGATGGGTGCGGTGGCGGGCGTCGACTTCGCGCAGTTCGACTTCCTCGACGCCGATGCGCCCGATCGTCTGAAGCAGATGCTCGGCGGACCGGCCGACGTCGTGCTCTCCGACATGGCCGCCAACGCCACCGGCCACAAGCGCACCGATCATCTCAAGATCATGGCGCTCGCCGAAGCGGCCGCCGAGTTCGCGGGCGAGGTGCTGGCGCCGGGCGGCGCCTTCCTCGCCAAGGTGCTGCAGGGTGGCACCGAGACGACGCTGCTCGCCAACCTCAAGCGCGACTTCGCGACTGTTCGCCACGTCAAGCCGCAGGCGAGCCGCGCGGACTCCGCGGAACTTTATCTGCTGGCGACGGGTTTTCGGGGCGGCTCGACCTGACACTTGTATTGTCGGATCAGCATTCCCACATGCTGCGGCGTTCGCCTGGGAGCATGACCATGATCTACATTCTCGCTGTGCTTCTGCCGCCGCTCGGCCTGCTGCTGAACGGACAGCCGTTCGCGGCGATCGCCAACGTCGTGCTGATCGTGATCAGCGTCATCCTCGGCGTGCTGTTCTTGTTCACAGTGCCGTTCTTCTTCGCGCTGCCCTCGCTGCATGCCGTGATCGCCATCGCGATGCGGCGCAAGGACCGCAGGCACCGCGAGATGGTGGACGCCATCGAGCGTCACGGCCCGCCGCCCGGCTGGCGGCCGTAGGGACTAGCGACACCCGAGAACCTCAACCCGTCATCCTGAGGTGCGAGCGAGCGCTGCGAGCGAGCACCTCAGGGTGACGGACGAAAAGAGGTTGCCTGCGGCTGATTTCGCCTACAGCTTCTCGCCCAATCGCTTCAGCGCCTCGGTCGCCGAGGCAAGGCCGGGCTGCAGCTCGAGCGCCTTGCGGTAGTCGGCGATCGCGCCCTTGCGGTCGCCCTTCTGGTTCCGGGCGAAGCCGCGATTGTTGTACGAATAGGCGTCCTGCGGATCGAGCCGGATTGCCCGGTCGTAGTCGGCAAGGCCGCGCTTGATGTCGTTCTTGTAGAGATACATCGAGCCGCGGTTGCGCCAGCCGCGCGCGTCATCGGGCGCGATCTCGATCACCTTGGCGTAGTCCGCGATGGCGCGCTCGATCTGGCCGGCGTCACGCCACAGATTGCCGCGGTTGAGATAGCTCATCATGTGCCGCGGATCGAGCCGGATCGACTCGTCGTAATCCGCGAGCGCGCGGTCGAAGTTCTTGCGCTTGTAGAAGGCAAAGCCGCGATTGCCGTAAGCGATGCGCAAGGTCGGATCGAGGCGGATCGCTTCGCTGTAATCCGCGATCGCGCGTTCGAGATCGCCTTTGAGCGCCCACACGAAACCGCGATTGTTGTGGGCGAGGGCGAACTGCGGCTCGCGCTTGATCGCCTCGTCGAGATCGGCGATCGCGCGATCGAAGTCGCGCTTGAACTCGAACACGCGGCCGCGATTGAGATAGCCGCAGGCATTGCTCGGATCGATGCGGACCGCCTCGTCGAGATCCGTGAGGGCGCGGTCCAGCTCGCGCGTCTCCGTCAGCGCATGGCCGCGCGAGCAGTAGGCCTGCGAGAGCCGGCGCCCGCTCTCCTGTCCGGACGCGATTGCGGCCGAGCAGCGCGCGATCCGTTCTGCGTTGCTGGCGCCCGGCGCGCCGCAGGCCTCCCAGTCCTCGCTGGCGACGGCGGGAGCCGCGAGCAGGGCGAAGCCGGCGACGGCCGCGACGGCGAGCGGAAGGGCAGGGCGGGACCGCATGGGGAGCTCCGGAAAGAGGACGGCTTGTCATTTCGTCGGGCGGAACGACCCGGAGGTTCAAGGCCGGGAGCCACCGGTCAAATCGTGATGTCCATCACATCGGCGGCGCTCCCAGCGCGCTAAGTCTCGGCTCCGGCCGGAGAGCCCTTTTGGGCATGGAGCCCGGAGGACGCCGACATGACGGACGAGGTGAGACAGATCTGCCGCCGATGGCTGCTGCTGAGCGCCCTTGGCGCGACGATCGGCTTTCTCATCGCTTACGGGTTCGGCCCCACGAAGAGCGGCTTCGTCTTTGTGATCTTTCTGCTGCCGGTCGCCGCGGTGGCGCTGGCGCAAGTGGTTGCGCTCTATCGCTACCAGCCGATCTCCGACATGGCGCTGCTCTGGCTGCTGCTCACGCCGCTGTTCATGCTGCTCGCCTATATGCTCGGCTTCGCGGCGTTCAGCGGCTACCGGCACGTGCCGAGCTATCGCGAATACGCGACCGTCATCGGCATCGTCACCACGCCCGTCGTCCTGATCCTCGGCTGGATTCAGGGCCGGATGCTCAAGACCTGGCTCGGCCGCGCACCGTTCTGGGCGCTGATCACCGCCCTCGGCAATCTCGTGGCGCTGGTCGTGGTGGTGCTCCTCGGCTGGCTGCTCGAGAGCGCGGATCTCCTCGACCTGCTCGGCCGCGATAGGCTGCAGGCGGCGGCTTTCGCGCCCCTGATGTTCGTCCTCTCGGCCGTCCAGGTGATCAGCCTGCGGAACGTTGCCCTGCACACGGAGCCGTTCCGGCGCGTGCGCTGAGCGGCGCGAAACTAGGTTTCCAACAACATCATGCGTTGTCCCAGGCCCGCTCACCGCTAGCACTAGGAATCCGCTTCCGGCCGTGCTAACGACCGGCGCCAACCACAGGGGTCCCGACTCGTCGGCCCCGGCCACACCGGCCGGGCGAGCGGCCTCATTTCAGCCCCGGCGGCCGAGGAGAGTTGGCAATGCTTGAGCCGAACGGGAGCCTGCGCGAAGCGCTGACCTTCGACGACGTCCTGCTCAAACCGGGGCTGTCGGACGTGCTGCCGTCCGAGGCCGACATCCGCACGCGGATTACCCGCGAGATCCCGCTCAATCTGCCGATCATCGCCTCGGCCATGGACACGGTCACCGAGGCCAAGATGGCGATCGCCATGGCGCAGGCCGGCGGCATCGGCGTGCTCCACCGCAATCTCGAGCCCGAGGCGCAGGCCGAGCAGGTGCGCCGCGTGAAGAAGTTCGAGTCCGGCATGGTGGTGAACCCGCTCACCATTCATCCGAACGCGACGCTCGCCGACGCGCTCGCGCTGATGCAGGACCACGGCATCTCGGGCATTCCGGTCGTTGAAGGCGGCGGCGCGGGCGTCGCCGGCAAGCTCGTCGGCATCCTCACCAACCGCGACGTGCGGTTCGCCACCGATCCGCGCCAGCGGGTCGCCGAGCTGATGACCAAGGAGCGGCTGATCACGGTGCGCGAAGGCGTGCAGCAGGAGGAGGCGAAGAAGCTCCTGCACCAGCACCGCATCGAGAAGCTGCTGGTGGTGGACGAGAACTATCGCTGCGTCGGCCTGATCACCGTGAAGGACATCGAGAAGGCGGTCGCCAACCCGAACGCCGCCAAGGACGAGCAGGGCCGCCTGCGCGTCGCGGCCGCGACCACCGTCGGCGATGCCGGCTTCGAGCGCACCGAGCAGCTGATCGCGGCCGGCGTCGATCTCGTGGTGGTCGACACCGCGCACGGCCATTCCAAGCGCGTGCTGGAGGCGGTCGACCGCATCAAGCGGCTCTCCAACAAGGTGCAGGTGGTGGCCGGCAATGTCGCGACCCGCGACGGCGCCAAGGCGCTGATCGACTCGGGCGCCGACGCCATCAAGGTCGGCATCGGCCCGGGCTCGATCTGCACCACGCGCATCGTTGCCGGCGTCGGCGTGCCGCAGCTCACCGCGATCATGGACGCGGTGGATGTCGCGAAAGCGACCCGCACCGGCGTGATCGCGGACGGCGGCATCAAGTATTCGGGCGACCTCGCCAAGGCGCTCGCGGCGGGCGCCGACTGCGCCATGGTGGGCTCGCTGCTCGCCGGCACCGACGAAACGCCGGGCGAGGTGTTCCTCTATCAGGGGCGCTCGTACAAGACCTATCGCGGCATGGGCTCGGTCGGCGCCATGGCGCGCGGCTCGGCGGATCGCTACTTCCAGCAGGACATCAAGGACACGCTCAAGCTCGTGCCCGAAGGCGTCGAGGGCCAGGTGCCCTACAAAGGCGCGGCCGGCACCGTGCTGCACCAGCTCGCGGGCGGCCTGCGCGCCGCGATGGGCTATGTCGGCGCCAAGACGATCGCGGAATTCCACGAGAAGGCGGAGTTCGTGCGCATCTCCGGCGCCGGCCTGCGCGAAAGCCACGTGCACGACGTGACCATCACGCGCGAGAGCCCGAACTATCCGAGCCGGATCTAGCGCTCCTTTTCCATGCGGAAGCGGATTTCGAAGGCGTCGTCGGCAGCGGAGTCGGCGTGCTGCCAGGGCGTGTAGTTCTCGACGGCAACCGGCTTCGCGGGGAGCGGCACGCGGAAGACCCGCGTCGGCTCGTTCGGCAAAGTCACGGCGAGCTGCCGCGTGTCGGTCGCATCCTTCAGCCAGACGAAGCCCGGGAGCACGACGCGATCGCCTTCGCGCCGCTCGCTGCCGTCGTAAAGAAAGCCTTCCTTCGGCTCGGCTTCGCCGCGCAGGTCGATCCTCACCGTGTCCTTGGCGGGCTGCGCGACACCGGCGGGCAGCCGGATCTCGAAGCGCATCACAGCATTGAGGCCGCGGCCATAACGCGAATTGCCGAGGGCGTTCTGCACGCTGATGCACACGAGGAACAGCGGCACGGCTGCCAGCGCGCCGATCACCGCGATGCCGAGCTTGCCCCAGAGGCGATCGCCGCGCGTGAACCCGGCGACGAGCGCGCCCGCCGCGAGGCCGCCCAGCGTGCCGAGCAGAACCAGGAGAATGAGATTGTCCTTGAACGCGGAGCCTTCGAGGTCGAAGGCGCGCGCCAGCGCGTAGCCGGAAGCTTCGCCTGCCACGTAGCCGAGCGTGGCGCCGCTGAGCGCGGCGAGCGGCGCCAGCAGGAGCGATGCGCCGAAGCCCGACGGCGGACGGCGCGCCAGCCAGAGCACCAGCACGAAGCCGAGCGCGGCCAGCAGCACGGGCAGGGCGTAGGTGCCGAGCACAGTACCCAGCATCTGCTCGCGGTCGTGCCGCCAGAGCAGCTCGAACAGCATGACGAACAGCTTGGTTCCGGCGGTCCAGCCCAGGATGGCGCCGCCCAGGGCGGCCAGAAGTGCAGCGAGGTATCGCATCGGAGGACCGGTCGGAGAGGTTATCCGCGTTGGTCGCGCCGCGCTGCCCATTCGTTCAATGCTCTGGTATAGCTGCGCCCTCTCGCCCAGGAGCCCCGCATGGCCGACACCGCCCGTCGCATTGTTCTTGCCTCGCGTCCCGTCGGGGAGCCGAAGGCGAGCGACTTCCGCCTCGAGGAGGCGCCGGTGCCCAAGCCGGGCGCCGGCGAGGTGCTGCTCAAGACGCTGTGGCTCTCGCTCGACCCGTATATGCGCGGGCGCATGAGCGACGCGCCGTCCTATGCCAAGTCCGTCGGCGTCGACGAGGTGATGGAGGCCGGCACGGTCTCCGAGGTCGTCGCGTCGAACAACGAGCGCTTCAAGGCCGGCGACATCGTGCTCTCGCGCGCGGGCTGGCAGACGCATCTCGTCTCCGACGGCAAGGGCCTCCGGAAGCTCGACCCCAAGGTTGCGCCGGTCTCGACCGCGCTGGGCGTGCTCGGCATGCCCGGCATGACGGCCTATACGGGGCTGCTCGAGATCGGCCAGCCGAAGGAGGGCGAGACCGTGGTGGTCGCGGCCGCCTCGGGCGCGGTCGGCTCGGTGGTCGGGCAGATCGCGCGCATCAAGGGGGCGCGCGCGATCGGCATCGCGGGCGGCGCCGACAAGTGCCGCTTCGTGAAGGAGGAGCTCGGCTTCACGGACTGCATCGACCATCGCGCCGACGACTTCCCGCAGCGCCTCAAGGCCGCGTGCCCGAACGGCATCGACGTCTATTTCGAGAACGTCAGCGGCGCGGTCTGGGACGCGGTGTTTCCGCTGCTGAACTTCTTCGCGCGCATTCCGGTCTGCGGCCTGATCGCGCAGTACAACGCGACCGAGCTGCCCGCCGGTCCGAACAAGGTGCCGCAGCTCATGCGCGCCGTGCTGACCAAGCGCCTGACCATCCGCGGCTTCATCGTCACGGATTTCGCGGCGCGCCACGACGACTTCCTGCGCGACGTCGCGGGCTGGCTCAAGCAGGGCAAGATCCGCTACCGCGAGGACATCGTCGACGGCCTCGAGAACGCGCCACGCGCCATGATCGGCCTGTTGCGCGGCGAGAATTTCGGCAAGCTGCTGGTGCGCGTGGCGTGAACGGACACTCCGCGTCATCCCGGAAGCCGCGCAGCGGCTGTCCGGGATCCATAACCCCTGTCTTGCGGTTATAACGACGACAGGGGATATGGATCCCGGCTCTCGCGCTGCGCGCTCGGCCGGGATGACGCAGAGAGCAATCGACACGAGGGGAACGCAATGGACGTCCGCATGATCTTCCTGCCGGTGTTCGCGATGGTCGCGCTCACCTTCGGCCTGATGTTCTGGATGGCGAGCCTGCGCACGGCCTGCATCAAGCGGGGCGAGGTGAAGATCAAGGACATGGCGCTCGGCCAGCCCGCCTGGCCGGCGCGCATCCAGCAGATCGGCAACGCCTATCACAACCAGCTGCAGCTGCCGGTGCTGTTCTACGTGCTGGTGATCATGGCCTATATGACGAAGTTCGCGGACCTGCTGTTCGTGCTGATGTCCTGGGTCTTCGTCGTGCTGCGCTACTTTCATGCCTATGTGCACGTCACCTCGAACTACGTGCCGAATCGCTTCTATGTGTTCGCGGCAAGCGCAGTGGTGCTGCTCGCCATGTGGGTGATCTACGCGCTGCGGCTGCTCGGCGGCATCTGACGCCGCGCGTTTGAAAGGCAAAGTATGACTCCGGCGGCCCGTATGTCCGCGGCGATCGAGGTGATCGCCGAGATCGAGGCGCGCCGCCGGCCGGCGGCCGACGCGCTGAAGGACTGGGGCCTGTCGCACCGCTTCGCGGGCTCCGGCGACCGCGCCGCCATCGCGGGCCTCGTCTATGACGCGCTGCGCCGGCGCGCGTCGTCGGCCTGGCTGATGGGCGCCGAGAGCCCGCGCGCGATCGTGCTCGGCATGCTCGCGCGCGAGCGCAACCTCGATCTCGCCAAGATCGCGACGCTGTTCAACGGCGCGCGCCACGCGCCGCCGCCGCTCACCGACGAGGAGCATGCGAGGCTGCGCGCCGCCAGTCTCGACGGCGCGCCCGCGCATGTGCTCGGCGATTATCCGGAGTGGCTCGACGCGCCCTTTGCGCGTGTGTTCGGCGACGAGCGGGCCGAGGAGGGCGCGGCGCTCGCCCATCGCGCGCCGCTCGACCTGCGCGTCAATCTCTTGAAGGGCGAGCGCGACAAGGCGGCGGCCGCGCTGTCGGACTATGCGCCGCAGCCGACGCGCTGGTCGCCGGTCGGCTTGCGCATTCCGCTCACGCCCGGCGGCAAGAATCCCGCAATCCAGGCCGAGCCCGCCTTCCTCAAGGGCCTCGTCGAGGTGCAGGACGAGGGCTCGCAGCTCGCGGCGCTGCTGGCCGGGGCGCAGCCGGGCGAGCAGGTGGTCGATCTCTGCGCCGGCGGCGGCGGCAAGACCTTGGCGCTCGCCGGCGAGATGGAGAACCGCGGCCAGATCTACGCCACCGATCCCGACAAGCGGCGGCTCGCGCCGATCCATGCGCGGCTCGAGCGCGCCGGCGCGCGCAATGTGCAGATCCGCACGCCCGGTCGGAACGATGACGGCCTCGGCGATCTCGACGGCCACGCCGATCTCGTGCTGGTCGATGCGCCCTGCACGGGCGTCGGCGCCTGGCGCCGCAATCCCGACGCCAAGTGGCGCGTGCGCCCCGGCGCGCTGGAGCAGCGGCAGAAGGACCAGGCCGCGGCGCTCGACCGCGCCGCGCCGCTGCTGAAGGCCGGCGGCCGCATCGCCTATATCACGTGCTCGGTGCTGGCCGAGGAGAACGGCGACCAGGTGCGCGCGTTTCTGGCGCGCCACGCGGAGTTTGCGCTGGTGCCGCCCGCGCAGCTTCCCGATGCGCTCGGCGAGCGGGCGTTTCTCTTCCGCCGCGCCGTGCTGCTCTCCGAGGAGGGGCTGCTGATGACGCCGCGAAGGACCGACACGGATGGGTTCTTCGTGAGTGTGCTGCGGCGTAGGGTGCGCTAAGGCGGCCGAGGCGTTGAAAGGTGATCGCGGCGCCCATTCCGCCGTGCGCACGCGTCGCCACTGCAGCACGCGTGCGCACGACGGACGCTGCGCCGCGTGCTGACCGCAATGCTCGGGCCGTCTTAGCGCACCCTACGAAGCGACGAAGCCACTTTGTCAAAC
>JAEYAU010000208.1 GCA_023404705.1 Pseudomonadota bacterium | reverse complement strand
GCCCCGCCGGGCCTTGCCCGGGTCGCGTCGAACCCCGCCCCCGCGCCCGCCCCGCCGCCATGGCCGCGAGCCCGCCGGCACAGTTTTCGCGCCGACCCCGCCGAGGGTAGCGGCCGACCCGAAAAATGAGCGAGCGGCCACGCGAGCGTGTCGCCGGGCGGTCATCATTTTTGATGAGTTTTTGACAAAACGGCCCGGTGCGAAAGCACCGCATTCTAACGCACTGAAATTTCGGGAGAAAAATGGCGCTCCCTAGGGGAATCGAACCCCTGTTTCAGCCTTGAGAGGGCCGCGTCCTAGACCGCTAGACGAAGGGAGCGTGAGGGCAGGAAATAGCGTCGATCCGGCCCGGGCGCAAGCGCGGGGGTTTTGCGGACCGGGGCCTGCGACAACTCTCGGCCCGTTCTCTCCCCCGCTTGCGGGGAGAGAGTTAGACAGGGGGCTCTTCGGCAAACTCCGAGCCAGCGGGCGGCCCCCTCCCCACCCTCCCCCGCAAGCGGGGGAGGGAGTGAGAGGCTGAGTTGCGTCGATTTAGCGAACGGCCGAGAGATTACGGCGTCGCGGAGAACCCGAGCCTGGCGGCGGGCTCCAGCGTGCGCGGATCGAAGGTCCGCACCTCGATCTTGCCGCCGACGTCCAGCGTGAGCACCAGCCGGTTCTCGGCGACGGCCGCCGAGAGAATGCGGGCATTGGGCGGCAGCTTGAGGGTCTTCTCGATCGGCGCGGCGGCGGCGGTGACGGCGGGTGCCGCGGGCTTGGGATCGAAAAGCTTTCCGCCGGCGCCGTCGTTCTTGTAGACCCGGTAGCCGATGATGCCGAACACCGAGCCGACACCGATGAACGTGATCAGCATCGAGACCAGCATGAGCCGGCGCACCTTGCGCACGACATTCGCGGCCGCGGGATCGAGCGGCGCCTCGGCGGGCGCAACTGTGCCGGGCGGGATCACGGCTGGCGCGACCGTGGCAGCCGCGGCCGGGACGGCCGGCGGTGCTTCGAGCATATCGTCGTCATTGTCCGGCTGGGGCGGCGGCGGCGACGGCGGCACGCCGTTCAGCACGCGCCCTTCGAGCCGCGGCTCGGACGGCTCGGCCGGCGACTCGGCCTTCGCGGGGTCTTCCTTCACGGGCTCGGCCTTCGGCAGCGGCACGGCGGGCTCGCTCTGCACCTTCTTCTGGAACTGCTCGAACCACGCCTCGAGCTCCGGCGCCGGACCGGTCTTCGGCAGCTTCGCATCCTCGCCTTTGGCGGGCGCGATCTCGATCACGGCGGGCGCAGGCGCCTCGGCGGCCTTCACGGGCGCAGCCGGCTTCGCCAGCTCGTCGAGGGACTGAGCCAGCATCTCGGCCAGCCGCGTGGCGGGATCGCCTTTTTCGCTATCCTGGTTGCTCATGACGAACACGGATCAGAAACACACCAATCAAAAGGAAAGTGTCACGGTCGCGGCCGATGCCGACGATCGCCTCGACCGGATCCTGGCACGGCTGGTGACGGGATTCTCCCGCACCCGCCTGAAGGCCCTGATCCTGGCGGGCGAGGTGGCGGTCGACAGGCGCACGATCCGCGATCCCGGGCACCGCGTCAACGCAGGCGCGTCGATTACGGTGGAGATCCCGCCGCCGGAACCCGCGAAGCCCGCGGGCGAGGACATTCCGCTCGCCATCGTTCACGAGGACGAGAGCGTGATCGTGATCGACAAGCCCAAGGGGCTGGTTGTCCACCCGGCGGCCGGCAATCCGACCGGGACCCTAGTGAACGCGCTGATCGCCCATTGCGGCGACAGCCTCTCGGGCATCGGCGGCGTGAAGCGTCCCGGCATCGTGCACCGGCTCGACAAGGACACCACGGGCGTCATGGTGGTCGCCAAGAACGACCGCGCGCACAAGGCCTTGGCGGCCCAGTTCGCGGATCACGGCCGCACCGGGCCCCTCACCCGCGGCTATCTGGCCTTCGTCTGGGGCGTCCCGGGCCGTCCCTACGGAACCGTGGACGCGCCCATCGACCGGCACCCGCATGCCCGCGAGCGCATGGCGGTGCGCCAGGGCGGCCGTGAGGCCATCACGCACTGGGAAATTGTCGAGACCTATCAGGGGACTGACGGCAAGCCGGTGGCGAGCCTGCTGGCCTGCCGGCTGGAGACCGGCCGCACCCACCAGATCCGCGTGCATCTCGCCCACATTGGCCACCCGCTGATCGGCGACGACACCTATGGCCCGGGCTTCAAGACCAAGGCCGGAAAGCTGGCCCCGGCCGCGCAAAAGGAAGTCGAAGCCCTTGAAAGACAAGCGCTTCATGCCCATCTTCTGGGCTTCGAGCACCCGCGCAGCGGCGAATTCGTGGAGTTCGAATCCGAGCTCCCCGAAGATCTCGACCGGCTCCGCCGGGCGCTTTCCGGGGCACCGGCCCCGAGCCGCGGGGCTGCAGCTCCGAAACAGAGGCCGACAAAGCCGAAACCGATGTAAATCGAACGCAAATGCGCCTTCGACGCCCTCCGATCGCATTCGGAGCCGGGCGGCCGGAACACGCGCGTCCCCCTGCGGTTAACCTCGCGAGCCCATGACGCGGCTGTGACGAGATGTGACGGCGGGGATCCTATCTTTCGCCGTATCAACCCATGTATGTTCGGTTCCGCGATCGGAATGGATCGCGAACAAATGGTCGCCGGCTCGGGGAGCGGCGGCCACCACCAGCCCGCCGATCTCGGGGGCTCATAAACTTTGGAGGGCGCAATCAATGGCCCAAACTGCTTCGTTGCCGGTCATCACCGCTGAATCCGGCCTATCGCGCTACCTGGAAGAAATCCGCCGGTTCCCCATGCTGGAGCCGCAGCAGGAGTACATGCTCGCCAAGAGCTGGCGCGAGCATGGCGACCGGGAAGCGGCTCACAAGCTCGTCACCAGCCACTTGCGGCTCGTCGCCAAGATCGCGATGGGCTATCGCGGCTACGGCCTGCCGATCTCCGAGGTGATCTCGGAGGGCAATGTCGGCCTGATGCAGGCGGTCAAGCGCTTCGAGCCCGAGAAGGGCTTCCGCCTCGCCACCTATGCGATGTGGTGGATCAAGGCGGCGATCCAGGAATACATCCTGCGTTCGTGGTCGCTCGTGAAGATGGGCACCACCGCGAACCAGAAGAAGCTGTTCTTCAACCTGCGCAAGGCGAAGAGCAAGATCTCGGCGCTGGACGAGGGCGACCTGCGCCCCGACCAGGTGCAGATCATCGCCAAGCGGCTCGGCGTCACCGAGCAGGACGTGATCGACATGAACCGCCGCCTCGGCGGCGACGCTTCGCTCAACGCGCCGATCCGCGAGGAAGGCGACTCGGGCGAGTGGCAGGACTGGCTGGTGGACGAGTCCGCGAGCCAGGAGGCGAACCTGGTCGCGAGCGAGGAAGCCGACAACCGCCGCAAGGCGCTCGGCGAGGCGCTCGGCGTTCTCAACGATCGCGAGCGGCGCATCTTCGAGGCGCGCCGGCTCGCCGACGACCCGATCACGCTCGAGGAGCTCGCCGACGAGTTCGGCGTCTCGCGCGAGCGCGTGCGCCAGATCGAGGTGCGCGCCTTCGAGAAGGTGCAGAAGGCCGTCCGCTCCCGCGTCGCCGCCATGGAGCGCGCGCCCGCGGAAGCTGCCGCCCTCGCGGCGCACTGAAGCTTGCTCAGAGACTGATGCGAAACGGCCCGGCGCGCGCGCGGGCGGGGTGGGTTTTTTTTTGGTGTTGGGG
>JAEYAU010000193.1 GCA_023404705.1 Pseudomonadota bacterium | reverse complement strand
CGCGACCTCTGCGGAGCGGTCCGGCCGGCGCGCCTCGGGCGACTGCGGCAGCGCGACCAGCAGCGCGGCCTGGCCGAGGCTCAGCCGCTTCGGCTCCTTCCCGAAGTAAGCGAGCGAAGCGGCGCGCACGCCTTCGAGATTGCCGCCATACGGCGCGAGGCTGAGGTAGAGCGCGAGGATCTCGTGCTTGGAGAGCTGCCGCTCGAGCTGAATGGCGCGCACGATCTGGCGGAGCTTCGCGGTGAGCGTGCGCTCGCTGCGGGGCTCGAGCAGGCGCGCGACCTGCATGGTGAGGGTCGAGCCGCCCGAGACAACGCGGCCTTCCGTGACGAGCTGTCCGGCCGCGCGGAGGAAGGCGAGCGGGTCGACGCCGCCGTGCGTGAGGAAGCGGCGATCCTCATAAGCGTAGAGCAGATCAAGGAAGCGCGGATCGACACTCTCGTGAGTCGCGGGCAGACGCCAGCGGCCGTCATTGTTGGAATAAGGCCGCAGCAGGCGGTCCTCGCGATCGACCACCTGGGTCGAGTAGTCGAGCCCCTGTCCGAGCGGCACGGGGCCGAGGGAGAGGACGAAGGCAGCGGTTCCTGTGAGCAAAGCGACGCCGAGCGACACGACGAGGACCGTAGGGCGGGTTAGCCGCGAAGCGGCGTAACCCGCCGAGCTGACTCGCGATGATGAACCCCGTGGAGAGGCCGCACGGCGGGTTACGGTTGCGCGCAGCGCGCGCAACCTAACCCGCCCTACGAAGCGAGAGAGCTTCACCGCACCGCCTCGATCTCGACGCTGCCCACACCCGTGCGGCCGAAGCGGTCGGGGCGGTACATGTCCTCGACATAGGCTTGCGGGGCGACGTAGCGGCCGGGCGACACGGCGCGCACCACGTAGGCGACCGTGAAGATCGGCCGGCTCTCCTTGTTGCGGTCGAAGGCCGCCGTGAAGCGGTCGTCGCGGAACTCGGAGTGCACGGGCTCCTGGGCGTTCTCGATCCAGCCGAGCGTGCCGGTCTCCCCCGAGGAGACGAGACGCGGGTTGTCGATCTCGAAGCCGGCCGGGAGATAGTCGGCGACGATGACGCGGCCGAAGACGGGCTGCGCCTCGGTCATCTTCAGCACCACGACGAAGCGCTCGTTCTGCTTTGCCTTGCGCGGGTCGGCGGGCTCGCCGCTGAGCGTGAAATACGAACGCTCGATCTTGAAGCCCTTCTCGGCCGCGGGCTCCGGCGTCACCGGCGCGCCCGTGATCGAGACCACGGCCTGCACCGCCTCCTCGCCGCGGTTGCTCACCGTGAACGGCGCGGACGAGAGCTCGCTCTGCCGCACCGTGCGATAGACCGGACCGCGCCGCGTCTCGCCCATCACGTCGAGCGCGAGGCCGCTGGTGTCGCGCGCGAGCGCACGCGCCGCCAGCACCATCCAGGCATTCTCCTGCGTCGAGGTGTAGGACGTGGCGTCGCGCGCCGTCTCCAAGCGCCGGATTGCCTGCACGATGGCGGGCCGCGGGCCACCACCTTCCGCCGCCAGCGTCACGAAGGCCGCGGCGTCGCGGAGCGACGAGCCGTAGTCGACGCGTCCGATGTCGAAGCTCGGCTGCGGCACGAGCGACTGCAGCGCCGAGGCATAGACGCGCTCGGCACGCACGCGGTCGCCGAGCATCGCCAGCGCCGCCGCGAGCTGCGCCTTGGCGGTCGGCGTCGCGACGGCCGAGAGCTTGGTGTCCGCGAGATAGCGCAGGTCGCCGAGCGGCGCCGCGCCATTGCGCGCGAGCACGTAGAAGACGTAGGCGAGCTCCCGCGCGCCGTCCTTCTCGGGCTCGGGCGCCGCGCCCACGTAGTTCTTCAGCCGGTCCACCGCCAGGCGGAACGACACGTCCGGGATCGCGAAGCCCTTCTCGCGGGCCCGCGTCAGGAAGTCCGTGACATAGGCGTCGAGCCAGACGTCATTGCCGCCGGAGGACCAGAGGCCGAACGAGCCGTTCGAGCCCTGGCGCGCCAGAAGCCGCTCGATCGCGTCCCTGATGCGCTGGTCAATCGCGGTGTCGAGCGCGAGATGCGACTCGCTCGCAAGCTCGTTGACATAGAGCAGCGGCAGCGCTCGGCTGGTGATCTGCTCGGAGCAGCCGAACGGATAGCGGTCGAGCGCCTTGAGCAGAGTCGCGACGTCGAGCGCCGTGGACGGGCCGACCGAGAGCGCAACCGCCCCGGAGCCGGGGACCAGATCGGCGAAGAGATCGCCGGACAAGCTCAGGCTCTCGTTCTTCGCGATCTGGCGCACGCTGCGGCGCGTGATCACCTGGGTCGCGGGCTTGGCGGCGAGCGTATAGCTGCGCTCGAGCGCGAAGCCGTTCGGCCCCGTGATGTTGATCGCCACCTTACCGATGCCGATGCCGGTCGCGTTGAGCGGCAGGTTCACGCCCGAGCGCTGCTTGGCGTTGAGGCGGATGCTCGGCGGCGCGCCCTGCCCGACCGCCAGCGGACCTTCGGTCCTGATGGCGATCTGGTAGTTGCCGGCCGCGCCCTCGACATTGTCGATGTCGAGACGCACGGTGCCGCGATCTCCCATCAGCAGGAAGCGCGGCAGCGTGGTGGTGAGCACAACGGGGTCGCGCACGACGACGTCGCCCGAGGCCTTGCCGACCTTGTCCTTCGACCAGGCGATCGCCATCACGCGCACGGTGCCCGCGAAGGCCGGGATGTCGAACGGCACCTCGGCGGTGCCGTCCGGACCGACCGTCACGATCCCCGAATAGAGCGCGAGCGGCGGCTGCGTCGGCGGCGTCGCGGTGAGCTGCGGGCCGCCGCCGTCACCGCCGGTGCGGATCTGGCCGCGGGCGCCCTGCATGCCGTCGATCAGCTGGCCGTAGAGGTCGCGGATCTCGGCCGTGAGCTGGCGCTGGCCGAGATAGTGATCGTCCGGCGCCGGCGGCTTGTAGTTGGTGAGATTGAGGATGCCGACATCGACGGCCGCGACGACGATGCGCGCGTCCTCGCCGGGCGTGAGATTGCCGACACGGAACGGAACGCGCAGCGTACCGTTCGGCCGCATGAGGTCGGGCAGCTTCATGTCGAGCGCGAGGGTGCGCGCCTTGCGATCGACCGAGAACCAGCGCAGGCCGATGGCACGTCCCGGCATGCGGCTCGCCTGCTCGTCGAGCGGGCGACGCAGCGTCGCGACCACATAGGCGCCGGTGCCCCAGTCACGGCCGACCGTCAGCGGAATGCGGGCGGTGCCGGGCTGCACGTCGGCCGTCACGGTCGAGAGCAGCTTGTCGCCTACCACGTTGAGCGTGAGCTTGCCCGCCGTGCGCGCCGTGACCGCGACGGTCATGGGTTCGCCGGCGCGATACTCGCTCTTGTCGATCGCGACATCGAGCAGATCAGGCGTGTCGGCCGCGGCCTCCGAATAGTAGCCCGCGGTGAAGAACACTGAGGTCACCGGCCCGTCTGGATCGTCGGTCGAGACGTCCAGCCGATAGCGGCCCCAGGTCACGGGCGCCGAGATGCGGGCAGGCTGGTCCGCCTTGAGGTCGATGCGGCCGTCGGCGATGCGCTGGCTGGAACGGACCGGCTCGTACTCCCAGCGTCCGTCCTGGCGATACCACTGATAGCTGCGCGTGATGCGGAGCAGGTCGTAGCGCAGTCCGTTGCGGGCAAGCCGCTTGCCGTCGGGCGCGAGCAGCACGACGTCGAAGTTCGCGCTATCGCCCTCGCCCAGGCTGACGAACAGCGGCTTCACGCCGATCTGCGTGGTCGGCGGCTCGACCGGCAGCATGATCGAACGCTCGACCGCGCGACCGCCGGGTTCGGCCATGCGCACCGTGATCTTGGCCTCGAGTGGGCGCGTGGTGGCGGGCAGCTTGTCGACCGCGACCGAGAACTTCGCCTTCCCCTGCTCGTCGGTCTGCGGCACGTCCTCGAGCGGCTGGCGCTCTGTGGTCTCGCCCTCGTCGTCGTTCTTTGCGCCGAACTGATAGCCCGCATAGCCGGGGCGTTCGGCGGCCGGCGAGATCACCATCTCGCCTTCGAGATCGAGGCCGGAGGCCGGCGCGCCGTAGAGGAAACGGCCGTCCACCGTGACGTCGGCGGGCGTGTCCTTGGAGAGCTTGCCGGTGGGCGACGCGAGCGTGAACTCGAGCCGATCCGGCACATAGTCTTCGACCAGGAAGCTCGCCTGCCCGACCGGGTGGCCCTTCGGGTCCGTGTAGGCACGCACGCGCCAAGTGCCGGTCGGCGCCGTGGAGACGATCGGCACGCTGAGCGCGCGGCCGCCGATGCCCTGATCCGCGACGACGGCGCGGCGATACTCGACGCCATCCGGGCGCTCAATCACCAGCGTCATGTTGGAGCCCGTGACACCCACGCCATGGGAGTCGCGCAGCAGCGAGGTGATGTGCACGGTCTCGCCGGTGCGATAGACGCCGCGCTCGGTGTAGACAAAGGCATCGAGGCCGGCCTCGACGGTGCGGCCCGCGACGCCGCGGTCCGTGAGGTCG
This sequence comes from Pseudomonadota bacterium, assembly GCA_023404705.1. GTDB lineage: Bacteria > Pseudomonadota > Alphaproteobacteria > Rhizobiales > Xanthobacteraceae > FEB-22. Next base: position 32,929 of record JAEYAU010000193.1, on the reverse strand, counting down.
AAGGCGTTCCCCTTCAGGCTCAGGAAGGCGTAGTCGCCCTTGCCTTCAGCGACCAGCATGGCGGGCGAGAGGCCGCCCTCGCCGCGCGCAAACCCGGATTCGAAGTGGACGAAGCCCGCCTGGTCCGTCGTACGGGTGGCGAGGATCTCGTTGTTGCGCGCGATGAGGCGCACCTCGAGGCCCGCGCGGGGCTCCGCCGAGCCGAGCGAATGCACGAAGGCATTGACGCCGTCGTTCCCCGAGAAGGCCGTGAGGCCGAGATCGGAGACGATGAACCACTGAGTGGCGAGCTGCTCGTAGCTCTCCTCGTTGCTGTTCGGCTTGGTGGCCGAGGCTGTCATCACGTAGACGCCGGGCTTGAGCTCGCCGACCGCCTGCTCGACCGGGAAGGCAGTGGTCACGTCGGCGTTGAGCTGCGACTCGACCTTGAGCTCGCCCTTCCAGACCTCCTGGCCGCGCTCGACGCCGAGCTGGCGGGCGTCGTTGGCGTCCAGGTTGCGGCGGAAGTCGTTGCCCAGAACGGTCTCGATCAGGTTGCGGTCGCCGATCCGGTAGACTGCGATCGAGACGCTCGCCGTGTTGACGCTGACCACCGGAATGCCGCGCTGGCCGGTGCGCGGCAGCACGTAGTTGCGGTTGGTGAAGCGGACGAAGGGCGCACGGTCGCGCACATAGATGTTGTATTCAGAGGACTTCTGCAGGGTTTCCTTCACGCCGGACGGGAGGCCGGCGCGCAGCGAGATCGTGTAGCGCTCGCCGTGCTTGAGGCCCTCGACGCAGACCTGCTTGTCCTCGGTGGAGAGCGCCGGCTTGTCCGTCCCGGCCATCGCCACGAAGGGCGTGAAGTCGGTGCGCTTCGGCAGCATCTCGGAGAATTGGAAGCACGCGCGCGGCGACGCCGCGTCCGAATCCACCGAGTAGTCGAGGATGCGGAAGCCGTGCTGGTCGCGCATCTGCTCATAGCGCTGGCGGATCTCGGCGACCTCGCGCAGCTCGAGCGAGATACGCAGGGTGTCGAGCGCCGGGCGCCACAGCTTGCGCTCCGAGAAGGCGCGGCTGAGCACATCGAGAGCCTGCGCCTCATCGGCGGGGCTCTTCGCGCGCTGATACGCGAGATAGGCGGCCGTGGAGGCGCGCTCGAGGAAGGTCCAGCGCTCGCGGCCGTCGGCCGGAACCACGATCAGGATGGTGCGGGCGAGACGGAGCCAGTTCTGGCTCTCGGCGGGCGCGATCGCGACGATCTGGGAGAGCGTCTGCATGCCGGCCGTGAAGTCTCGCTTGTCGAGCTGCTGGTCGGCCTCGCGGCGGAGCGTCGTTACCGGCTTGGTGACCGGGCCGACGTCCTTCTTGATCTGCGCCTCCAAACGGATGGCGCTATCGGCAAGGTCGTCGCGTTGGTAGGACTTGTCGGCGGCGTGGGCTGGGAAAAACGCAAAAGCAATCAGCGCGGCCGCAAGGCCGGCGCGAGCCATCGAGAGCATCGAGAAGCCTCCCTCCCCCTGACGGGGAACCTTCCTTCCACCCGCGTCGACGCTCTGCCCCAATCGTGTCGGAGTCGTGACCGCGACGAGGCGTGGCGAGCATTGGCGGAAAAATGAGTCCGCGTGCGGATTGCGGCGCAAGTGGACGCGAATGTGCGGCTTTGTCCGTTGCGGCTCAGATTCTGAATCAAGTCGTTTGCAAAACGAGTCCGGAAACGCAGCCAACCGCCTGATCTGTTTATTTTTCCGTACGCGGCTCCGATAGCGTTGCGAACGGCCGGGCCGCCTCGAAGGCACGCGCGGCGCGCAATACCAGATGATCGCAGCGTGCCGATCCGACGATCTGCAATCCGATCGGCAGCCCGTCGCTGGTGAAGCCGCAAGGTACGGACGCGGCCGGCTGCTGAGTCAGGTTGAACGGATAAGTGTAGGGTGACCAGTCGATCCAGCCGTTGCCATAGCTCGAATCAGCGGGCGTGACGCGACCGGCCTCGAGCGCCGGGATCGGCATCTGCGGGGTGAGCAGCAGGTCGTAGCGCTCGTGGAACCTGGCCATCGCGATCGCAAGGTCAGAGCGCGCCGCATAGGCCGCGAGATACTGCGGCAATGTCGTGCCCTTCCCGTCCTCGGCCATGCGGCGGAAGCCCGGGTCCATCTTCGCGCGCTCGGCCTCGGGCACCGAGGAGACGATCGCGGACGAGGTGCCGGCCCAGAGGGTCATGATCAGGTCCATTGGCTCGGCGAAGCCGGGGTCCGCCTCCTCGACGGTGGCGCCGAGCTCAGCAAAGACCTGCGCCGCCGCGGCGGTCGCGGCTTCGACCTCGGGGTGGACCTTGCGCACGTAGCCGAGGCGCGGGCTCCAGGCGATGCGCAGGTTGCGGACGCCGTCGGCGAGGCCGACGCGGTAGTCCGGCGGCCGTGTGTTGAACGCCGTCATGTCGCGCTCGTCGGGCGCGGCGATGACGGTGAGCATGAGGGCGTTGTCGGAGACCGTGCGGGTCATCGGCCCGGTATGCGCCAGCACCGAGAAGGGCGACGCCGGCCAGGCCGGGACGCGGCCGAACTGCGCCTTGATCCCGAACACGCCCGTGAAGGCCGATGGGATGCGGATCGACCCGGCGCCGTCGGTGCCGAGATGCAGCGCGCCCAGATTGAGGAGCGCGGCTGCGGCGGCGCCGCCGGACGAGCCTCCCGTGGTGCGGTCGAGCTTCCAGGGATTGCGGGTAACGCCCGTGAGCGGCGAGTGGCATGCGCCGATCCAGCCGAACTCGGGCAGCGTGGTCTTGCCGAGGATCACGGCGCCCTGCTCGCGCAGCCGCGCCACCGCCGGCGCGTCCTGATCCATGGGGGTCGTGTCGGTGGTGAGCGAGCCTTTGCGGCAGGGCCAGCCCTTGGCCCAGATGTTGTCCTTCACGGTGGCGCCGACGCCGTCCACTAGCCCGCGCGGCTCGCCCTTCATCCAACGCGCCTCGCTTTCGCGCGCGGTCACCAGCGCGCCCTCGTGGTCGACCAGGAGGAAGGCGTTCACGACCGGATTGAAGCGATCGATCCGCCCGAGCACGTCGCGGATCACCTCGACGGGCGAGAGCTCGCGCTTCCGGTAGAGGCGGATCTGGTCGGTGGCGGTCAGGTCGGCGATGTCGGTCGAGGTCTTGGTCACGCGGCGCTCCCCTCTGGGCGGACATCATCCGAGCCCGGGTCCGGATGGACAAGATGGCTCCTGCCAAGCGCATAGCTGTGCAGTGCAACATGCATATCATGAGCCTAGCTATTATAAGCACGCTTATTATATTCGCCGTCATGCCGAAGACCCATGCACGTGACCTTGCGTTCGCTCTCCATGATGTCGGGCGCCTTCTGAAGACCTTTGCGGACCAGCGGGTCCGGTCGCTCAACATGACCCGGGCGCAGTGGGGCGTGCTCTCGCGCCTGGAGCGCTTCGAAGGGCTGAAGCAGGCCGAGCTGGCCGAGATGCTCGACATCCAACCGATCACGCTGACCCGGATTGTCGACCGGCTCTGCGCCAATGGCCTCGTCGAGCGCCGCGCGGATCCGCAGGACCGGCGCGCCAAGCGGCTCTTTCTCACGGACGCGGCGCGCCCGCTGCTCGAGCGGCTCACGCGCCTCGGCGAGCAGATCATGAGCGAGATCCTCAACGGGCTCGACGACGAGACCATCGCGACCATGCGCGCCGGGCTCGACAAGATGAAAGACAACCTGAAGCACGCGGTGAATCCCGCCGACGTGGCCGCGTAAGAAGAAGACAGCAACATGGCCGAACCTGCTCTCAAGATCGCTTCCGATTCCACCATCGCGACGCCTGCCGCGACGCCCGCGCCCAAGCCTTCGCGCAAGCGCCTGCGCTTCGTGCTGCTGCTCGTGCTCCCGCTGCTCGCCCTCGTTGGCGGCATCGCGTTCTATCTCGCGGGCGGGCGTTACATCAGCACGGACAATGCCTATGTGGGTGCGCAGAAAGTGCTCATCACGCCGGACGTGTCGGGCAAGATCGTCAAGGTGATGGTCGCGGAGGGCCAACGCGTCGCGGCCGGCGATCCCTTGTTCGAGATCGATGCGGAGCCCTTCCGCCTCGCGGCCGAGCAGGCCGAAGCGAAGGTCGCGAATGTCCGCACCGAGTTCGCCAATCTCAAATCCAATCTCGCGGCCACCGACCGGCTGGTCGCGCTCGCGCGCGAGACCGTGCAGCTCAAGCAGGCCGACGTGGAGCGCAAGGACGCCCTGCTCGCGAGCCGGGCCGGCGCGCAGGCGCAAGTCGATACGTCCGTCGCCGCGCTGGTCAGCGCCCGCACGGCGCTCGAGCAGCTCGATCAGCAGCGCGCGGCGCTGAGCCACCAGCTGCTCGACGATCCCAAGCTCGCGATCGAGAAATATCCCCCCTTCGCGCAGGCGACCGCCGCGCTCGACCAGGCACGCCGCGATCTCGACCACGCCACCGTGCGCGCGCCGATCGCGGGCACGGCAACGCAGGTGCCGAGCATCCAGCTCGGCCGCTACCTCGCGGCCGGCACGCCGGTGTTCGCACTCGTCGATGACCAGCATCCGTGGGTGGACGCGAACCCGAAGGAGACCGACGTCACGCATCTGCGCGTCGGCCAACCGGTCTCGATCCACGTCGATGCGTTCCCGGACGAGACCTTCGCGGGCCGCGTCACCGCGATCAGCCCCGGCACGGGCGCGCAGTTCTCGATCCTGCCGCCGCAGAATGCGAGCGGGAACTGGGTCAAGGTCGTGCAGCGCCTGCCCGTGCGCATCGAACTCAGCGGCGGCAATGGCCTCGAGCGCCTGCGCGCCGGCATGAGCGTCACGGTCGACATCGACACCGGGCGCACGCGCTCGCTGGCGGGCCTGCTCGGCATCACGGCCAACGCCAAAGGCGAGACGAAATGACACCCGCCACCCGGCGTCTGCTCACGGCCGCGACGATGTCGGCGACCGTGATGCAGGCGCTCGACACGACGATCGCCAATGTGGCGCTGCCCTATATGCAGGGCAGCCTCTCGGCCTCGCTCGACCAGGTGAACTGGGTTCTCACCTCCTACATCGTCGCGGCCGCCATCATGACGGCGCCGATCGGCTGGCTCGCGGACCGCTTCGGCCGCAAGAAGCTGTTCATGGTCTGCGTCACCGGCTTCACCTTTGCGTCGTTCCTCTGCGCGCTGGCGCAGAACATCGAGCAGATGGTGGCGTTCCGGCTCTTGCAAGGCCTGTTCGGCGCCGCGCTGGTACCGCTCTCGCAGACCGTGATGCTCGACGCTTATCCGCCCGCGCAGCGCGGCAGCGCCATGGCGATCTGGGGCATGGGCGTGATGCTCGGCCCGATCATGGGCCCGACGCTGGGCGGCTGGCTGACCGAGACCTATAGCTGGCATTGGGTGTTTCTGATCAACGTGCCGATCGGCATCCTCACGGTGCTCGGCCTGATGGCCGTGATGCCGGAGACCGAGAAGAAGTCGCATCTGCGCTTCGACTGGCTCGGCTTTGCGGCGCTCGCGGTCGGCATCGGCGCCCTGCAGCTCATGCTCGACCGCGGCGAGCAAGTGGGCTGGTTCGAGTCGTCCGAGATCATCGCGGAGGCGGTCATCTCGGTTGCGGGCTTCTATTTCTTCTTCGCCCATTCGCTCACCACGACCGAGCCGTTCATCCGCTTCGCGATCTTCCGCGACCGCAACTTCGTCACCGCCTGCCTGTTCTCGATCGCGATCGGCATCACTCTGTTCGCGACCATGGCGCTGGTGACGCCCTTCATGCAGAACATGCTCGGCTATCCGATCCTGACGGCCGGCTTCCTGCTCGGCTCGCGCGGCGTCGGCACCTTCTTCACCATGATGATCGCGGGGCGCCTCACCGCGCGCACCGAGCCGCGCAGCATCATCTTCCTCGGCTTCGGGCTGATCGCGGCGACGCTCTACGTGATGGTCGGATTCAACGCCGATACCTCGCAATGGACGATCGTGCTCACCAGCATGGTGCAAGGCGTCGGCCTCGGCTGCGTCTTCGTTCCGCTCAACGCGGTCGCGTTCAACACGCTGCCGGCGCATCTGCGCACGGACGGCACCGCGATCCTGACGCTGATGCGCAACATCGCGAGCTCGATCGGCATCTCGGTGGTGATCGCGAACCTGACGCGCGGCACCAGCGTGATGCACGCCAACCTCGCCGAATACGTGACGCCGTTCAACGACGCGCTGCGCATGCCCGACGTGGCGCGCGCCCTCGATCTCGCAACCGACACGGGCCGCGCGCTGGCCGATCAATTGCTCACCCAGCAGGCCGCGCTGATCGCCTACGCCAACGACTTCAAGCTCCTGATGTGGCTGACGATCGTGGCGTGCTTCCTGGTGCCGCTGATCAAACCGATCCAGCGCGCCGCGGCGGCACCCGCGCCCGCCGACGCCATGCATTGAGCCTCTTGACGCGCCTCCATTTTACTGGAAATTTCATCCAGTACATTGGAGATGCCCGTGGGCGCGCCGAAACTCAGTACAGGGATCAACGATCAGATCGCGGCGCGTGTGCGCCAGCTGCGCGCGGAGCGCGGGCTCTCGCTCGACGCGCTGGCAGAGCGTAGCGGCGTCAGCCGCTCGATGATCTCGCTGATCGAGCGCGCCGAGACGAGCCCGACCGCCGTGGTGCTGGAGAAGCTCGCCGCCGCGCTGGACACGACACTGGCGGGCCTGTTCGAGCCGGCGACCGCCCCGCCCTCGCCGGTGTCGCGGCATGCCGATCAGACCGTGTGGCGGGATCCTGCCTCGGGTTATATCCGCCGCAATGTCTCGCCCGGCGGCTCGCCAATCCAGATCGTCGAGGTCGAATTTCCTGCCGGCGCGCAGGTCGCCTACGAGAGCGGCACGCGGCAGCCGGTCATTCATCACCAGGTCTGGGTGCTCGAGGGCGCGATCGAGGTCACGGTCGGTGGCGAGACCCATCGGCTCACGGCCGGCGACTGCCTCGCCTTCGTGCTCGATAAGCCGACCGCCTACCGCAACCGGACGCGCAAGCCCGCCCGCTATGCGGTCGTCATCGTGTCCTCGGGAGCAGCCGCGTGACGAGCGACATCCGCATCCGCCGCGTCATAGCGCCAAGCGCTGCCGATATCGCGGGGCTGGCCGAGGTGCTGGTCGATTGTGTCGAAGGCGGCGCCTCGGTGAGCTTCATGCTGCCGCTCACGCGCGAGCGCGCCGCCGAGTTCTGGCGGCGCGTCGCCGCGGAAGTGGCGCACGGCCGGCGCCTGCTGCTCGTCGCCGAGGACGATATCGGCATCGTCGGCACAGTGCAGCTGATCGTCGACCTGCCCGAGAACCAGCCGCACCGCGCCGATCTCGCCAAGATGCTGGTCCACCGGCGCGTGCGCCGGCGCGGCGTCGGTGCCGCGTTGGTGCGCGCCGCCGAGGACTGGGCGCGCGAAGCCGGCCGCACCGTGCTGGTGCTCGACACCGTGACGGGCGGCGATGGCGAGCGGCTCTATGCGCGGCTCGGCTGGAAGCTTGCCGGCGTGGTGCCGGACTACGCGCTCTTCCCGGCCGGCGGTTTCTGCGCAACCAGCTTCTACTACCGACAGCTGGCCTGACGCATGGAGCCGTGGCACGTCGCCGGCGCGCTGGCGAGCGCCCTGCTGCATGCGAGCTGGAACGCCGCCGTGAAGGCGCACGCACGGCCGTCCGACATGATGACGGCGCAAATGGTCACGAGCGCCTTGCTGGTCACGCCCGGCCTTCTCTGGACCGGGCTCCCCGCGCAAGCCGCCTGGCCCTGGATTCTGGCGTCCACGGCCTGCTCGGTCACGGCCATCTCGGCGCTGCTGCGCGCCTATGCGTCCTGTGGTTTCGGGCTCGCCTATCCCCTGACGCGGGCGCTCGGCGTCGTGTTCGTCGTGCCGCTCGCGACGCTCGTCTCGGGCGAAGTCCTCAGCGGCTTCGGGTTGGCCGGCATCGCGCTTATCGTGGCGTCCCTGCTGCTGCTCGGCGTGACGGACGGGCGCGGCGGCGCGCTGCCGGCCCGGGCCTTCGGCTGGATCGCCTTCGGCGCGCTCGCGACCGCCGCCTATGTGCTGTGCGATGCGCAAGGCGTGCGGCATGCCGGCTCGCCCTTCGCGTATGGATTCGTGGTCTCGCTCACCAATGCGATTGCGCTCACCTGGCTGCGCGACCCGCGGCTCAACCGCACGCGCGAGATCGCCCGGCTGATCCCGGCCGCGCTGCCGCTCGCCTTCGCCTCAGTCACCTCCTTCATGCTGATCCTGTGGGTGTGGAGCCATGGTCCGATCGCGCCCGCCGCGGCGCTGCGCGACACTAGCGCGATCTTCGCAGTGCTGATCGCGATCGTGTGGCTCCGGGAGCCGTTCACGCCCGCGCGGCTGCTCGCGATGCTGCTCGCGGCCGCGGCGGTGCCCCTGTTGCGATTTGCCTGAAAGCGCGGGCATGATCGCGCGTCACGCGAGACTCCATTCATGCCGCATGCCCCTGCCGATCTGACGATCCGCGCCGTCGCGCGCGAGGACTACGACGGGTGGCTTCCCTTATGGGACGGCTACAATGCATTCTACGGCCGCTCCGGTCCGACCGCGCTGGCGGGCGAGATCACGCAGATGACCTGGGCGCGCTTCTTCGATGCTTACGAGCCCGTGCATGCGCTGGTCGCGCAAAGCGGCGGTCAGCTCATCGGCCTCACGCACTACCTCTATCACCGCAGCACCACGACGATCGCGCCGAGCTGCTATTTGCAGGACCTGTTCACCAGCGAAGCCGCGCGTGGCCGCGGCGTCGGACGCGCGCTGATCGAGGGTGTGTACGCGCGCGCGCAGGCCGCGGGCGCTGCGCGGGTCTATTGGCAGACCCACGAGACGAACGAGACGGCGCAGCGGCTCTACAATCAGGTCGCCGAGAAGTCCGGCTTCATAGTCTATCGGAAGCTGTTCGCCTGACGTTTCCCGCGCGCCGTCACGGAAATTCGCGCCGGGTGAGCTCGGGCGGCCGCGAATGGATCCCGAATTCCTTCAACTGACGGTCATCGAGATGCGCGAGCGCATCCCAGGTCCGTTGGTCCTCGCGCCACTTGCGAAAGTGCACCGCGATGACCGCGCAAAGCGCCGCGCAGCGACGTGCCACTCCCGCAAGCGGCACAGCCAGCGCGTCACCTCGGCTCTCGCCTGCCGCATAGCCGGCGGTTAAAACGCCCTTCACTTGCAACCGGCTCGCCATGATGTTCTCCGGGCTCGGCGACGCGACGCTATCTTTGACACTCGCGTCAATCTTGACAAGATTGTCAAATTTGACGATAGTGTCAAGAATGGAGACGAACACGAAGGAGTGAATGCATGGCGGGTGCGCGTCAGTTCGACGAGCAGGAAGTGATCGCAATCGCGCTCGACGTGTTCTGGCGGAAAGGCCTGCACGACGCGACGATGCAGGACCTCGCTTCGGCGACAGGCGTTCAGCGCGGCAGCCTCTACAACGCCTATGGGGACAAGGAAGCGATCTTCCTCAAATCTTACGAGCAGTACGCGGAGCAATTCCTCGAGGCAGCCAGCAAGGCGCTGGCCGAGGGCGACGCCGCGCACCGGCTGCACGCCTTCTTCGACATGATCATCGCGAACATGACGAGCGGCTCCCCTGCCCGCGGTTGCCTGACGACGCGCACCGCGCTCAACGCGGCGATCTGCAGCGCCGAGGTGCGCCAGCGCGTGCAGGACGTGCTGGGTCGGTTGGAGCAGCTGGTCGCCGCAGCGATCGGCGCCGGACCCGGCAAGCTGTCGGCGGCCAATGCCAGCCGGCTCGCACGCGTCGTCGTCACCTACACGCGCGGGATCGCCGTGATGGAGCGCGCCGGATACAGCCGCAAGCAGCTCAAGGAGTCGGCCGTGACCTTCGTCGACGCCCTGCTGGACGCGCGCGCGTGAGAACTAGTTCCCGCCGACCTTCACGCCCGCGGATTTCACGACGTCGCCCCACTTCTTGATCTCGCTCTTGATATAGGCCGCGAACTCCTCGGGCGTGTCGCCGACCAGGATGGCGCCCTGGGCCGAAAGCTTGTCCTTCACCTCGGGACTGCGCAGCGCATCGACTGCGGCCTTGTTGAGCTTGCCGATGACGGCGTCAGGTGTGCCGGCGGGCGCGACCATGCCGTACCAGTTCTCGGCTTCGATCTTCGGCAAGCCGGCTTCGGTTGTCGTCGGCACGTCCGGCAGCGTCGGCACGCGCTCCTTACTGCCGACCACGATCGGCTTGACCTTGCCGGCCTGCACATGCGGCAGCAGCACCGGCAGGTCGAGGAAGACCATCTGCACCTGTCCGCCCAGGATGTCGTTCACGGCCGGCGCGGCGCCGCGATACGGCACATGCACGATGTCCACCTTGCCTTCGAGGCGCAGCAGCTCGCCCGCGAGATGCGGCATGCTGCCGGAGCCGGACGATGCGAAGTTGAGCTGGCCCGGCTTCGATTTGGCGAGCGCCAGCAGCTCCGGCAGCGAGCCGGCCGGGACGTTGGTCGCGAGCACGAGCAGCTCGGGTACCTTGGCCACCAGAGTGACGGCCCGGAAGTCCTTGGTGGAGTCGTAGGGCACCTTCTCCTGCAGGCTGGCGCTGATCGCGAGCGCGCCCGCGCTGGTGATCGCGATCGTGTAGCCGTCGGGCGGCGACTTCGCGACCGCATCGGTGCCGAGCACGCCGCCGGCGCCGGCGCGGTTCTCGACCACGACGGGCTGGCCGAGCAGCTCCTGCATGCGCTGGCCGACCACGCGCGCGATGATGTCGTTGGGGCCGCCGGGCGGGAACGGAACGACCAGCTTGATCGGACGGTTAGGAAAATCCTGGGCGAGACCGAGCGTCGGCAGAAAGCTGAGTGTGAGGGCCAGGAGCGCCCGCGCAAGCATGCTCATCTTTTACTCCCTTGGCGGTCCGTGGCCGCCGTCCGGCGGCAGAGTTCCACGGTTCGGCCCTCGGCCGCAACTGAACCAATCACGCGGCTCACTTGTTATCAGCGAAACGACAAGGATAACGCGAGGCGCGCATGCCGAACGCGGCAGATATCCTCATCGACACGCTGATCGCCTGGGACGTGGATGTCGTCTTCGGCCTCCCCGGAGACGGCATCAACGGCATCATGGAGGCGTTGCGCACGCGGCAGGAGCGGATTCGCTTCGTGCAGGTGCGGCACGAGGAGTCGGCCGCCTTCATGGCCTGCGCCTATGCGAAATGGACCGGTAAGCTCGGCGTCTGCCTCGCGACCTCGGGTCCGGGCGGCGCTCATCTGCTCGCGGGACTCTACGACGCCAAGCTCGATCAGGCGCCCGTGCTCGCTATCACGGGGCAGCAGTATCACGACCTGATCGAGACCTTCACGAAGCAAGACGTGGATCTCACCCGGGTGTTCGGCGATGTCGCGATCTTCAACGCGCAAGTCACCGATGCGGCGCATATGGAGAGCGTCGCCGGGCTCGCCTGCCGCTCGGCCTTGTCTCGCCGCGGTGTTGCGCATCTCGCAATCGCCAACGACATTCAGGAACAATCCCTCGACAAGGCGCAGCGCTCCAAGCGCAACCAGCCCGGTCACACGCCGAACCGCTGGTTCGAGGGACGCCGGCTGCCGAACGAGCGCGACCTGGATGAGGCGGCCACGCTCCTCAATGGGGCGCGCAGAGTTGCGATCCTGGCGGGCCGCGGCGCGCTCGGGGCGCGCGCCGAACTCGCGCTCGCCTCGGAACTCCTGGCGGCCCCGGTCGCGAAAGCGCTGCTCGGCAAGGCCGTGTTGCCCGACAATCACCCGCACACGACTGGCGGCATCGGCATTCTCGGCACCCTGCCCTCCCAGGAAATCATGGAGCGCTGCGACGCGCTGCTGATCGTCGGCTCGACGTTTCCTTACGTCGAATATTACCCGAAGCCCGGCGAGGCGCGCGGCGTGCAGATCGACCGCGACGGACAGCGCATCGGTTTGCGCTATCCGGTCGAGGTTGGGCTCGTCGGCGACGCGGCGGAGACGCTGCGGCTGCTCAATGCCAAGCTGAAACGCAAGCAGGACCGCGGCTTCCTCGAGGAGGCGCAGGCCGGCATGCGCCGCTGGCGCGAAATGATGGCGCAGTCCGAGAGCATGACGGCGACGCCGATGAAGCCGCAGGCAGTCGCGAAGGCGTTCGGCGATCGCCTGCCCGCGAATGCGGTGCTCGCGACGGACTCGGGCCAGAACACCGAGCTCGCCGCGCGCCACATCGCCATGCGCGAGGGCCAGGCCTTCGCGGTGTCGGGAGCGCTCGCCTCCATGGCGACGGGGCTTCCCTATGCGATCGCGGCGGGAATCGCGTTTCCGGGCCGGCCGATCTTCGCGGTGGTCGGCGACGGCGGATTTGCGATGCAGCTCGGCGAGTTCTCGACCGCGGTGCGCTACCGCATCCCGCTCAAGGTGCTGGTGATCAAGAACAACATGCTCAACCAGATCGCCTGGGAGCAAATGATGTTCCTCGGCAATCCGCAGTTCGGCTGCGAGCTGCAGCCGATCGACTTCGCCAAGGCGGCCGAGGCCATGGGCGGGCGTGGCTACACGATCCGCACGCCGGATGAGATTCATGGCGTACTCGACGGCGCCTTCGCGGAGGACGGCCCGGTCGTGATCGAGGCAGTGGTCGATGCCTTCGAGCCGATGATGCCGCCGAAGATGCCGCCGGACTATGCCAAGAACTTCAAGCAGGCGCTGCCCGAGACGCCGGGCCACGAGAAGATCGAAGCGAACATCGCGCGTGAACCCGCGAAGAGCATGATGAAGGCCAAGTGATCGCGGAATGAAGGAGGCTCAGATGATCCCATCACCTCGAGAGCAGCGACGCGGCACCCGCCGCCTGTTTTACGGAGGCGCCGTCGTCGCCCTGATCCTGCTCGCGGCGGTCGTTGTCTGGCCGCTGCTACCGAACTCCGGCAATCCGCAGACCAGCCCGCCGACCGCCGCGACCGGAACGCGCTCCAACCAGGGCGAAGGCGAAAGCCAGGTCGCGAAGTCGACCCGGCCGACACCCGAGACCGATGCGCGCGCAACCACGGAAGGTGGCGACTCGGGCAAGCGGGCACGCCAGATCAGCGAGAGCGCCAGCAACAGCGTGCAGCTCAGCCCGGAGCAGCGGCAGGCGGTCGCCGACTATGTCAAGCAGCAGGGCGCGCAGACCGATCGCGTCAACTTCACGCTCTCGGTCGGCGCCGCGGTCCCGCGTGACGTGAAGCTCCAGGACATGCCGCGCGAGCTCGCCGAGGCGCTGCCGGCCTATCGTGACGACCAGTATCTCGTGGTGAACAACCAGGTCGTGGTCGTCGAGAAGCAGTCCAGGCGCATCGTTGCGCTGATTCCGACAAGCTGACGGCGTTCCCTAACGGCACTTGGAATCGTGAAAGGCCGCGGCTCTCCGCGGCCTTTCGTGCGCGAAGCGCCCTGGCGCGGCAATCGGCTCTGGTGGCGGGGGCCGTGGACCCGGTATAAGCTGCCCCAGCTCAAGCAGACAAAAGAATAGTCGCGTGACAATCGTCGAGAGCCGGGCGGGAACGGAGCCAAAGCGCGTGGACGTATCGAAGGTCTCACCTCTTCTGGAGGTCGAGGACCTGCACGTCCATTTTGTCACGTCGCGCGGAACCGTGCGCGCGGTCGAAGGCTTGAGCCTCGACGTCAAGCCGGGCGAGGTCGTGGCGGTCGTCGGCGAGTCCGGATCCGGCAAATCTGTCTCAGCGCTCTCGATCATGCGGCTGTTGCCGCGGCATACGTCGCGCATTCCGCACGGGCGCATCAGCTTCCAGGGCCGCGATCTTCTGAAACTCGACGATGACGAGATGCGCGAGCTGCGCGGCCGCGACATCTCGATGATCTTCCAGGAGCCGATGACGTCGCTCAATCCGATCCTCACGATCGGATTGCAGATCTGCGAGCCGCTCGAGATCCATCTCGGCATGTCGCCCGCGGAGGCGCGCGCGCGCGCTGTCGAGCTCTTGCGCCTCGTCGGCATCACGGATCCGGAGCGGCGGCTCGACCAGTATCCGCACCAGTTCTCGGGCGGCATGCGCCAGCGCGTCATGATCGCGATCGGGCTCGCCTGCAATCCGAAGCTCATCATCGCGGACGAGCCGACGACGGCGCTCGACGTCACCATCCAGGCTCAAATCCTGGAGTTGATGAAGGACCTCTCGCGCCGGCTCAACATCGCGCTGATCATCATCACGCACAATCTCGGCGTGGTCGCGCGCTACGCCGACCGCGTGGTCGTGATGTATGCGGGCCAGGTCGTGGAGGAAGGCGACGCCGACGCGGTCTTCCACCGGCCGCGCCACCCCTACTCCATGGGCCTGTTGCGCTCGGTCCCGCGGCTCGACCGGCCGCGCGGCGCCAAGCTCGAGACCATCGAAGGCCTGCCGCCGAACGCCGCCAAGCTGCCCGAGGGTTGCCGTTTCGCGGCGCGCTGTCCCTATCGTCTGCCGATCTGCGATCAGGCGCCGCCGCTCGCGGCGACCGATACGGGCGGCCTTTCGCGCTGCCACCGGCACGCCGAGATCGCGGCGGGGCTCATCGCCTGGGCTGCGAGCGGGGGCGAGATCACGGCAACTGATGCGGCCGAGAAACCGCCGATCCTCTCGGTGCGCCACCTCACCAAGCATTTCGAGATCCGCAGTGGGCTCCGCGGCACCCTCAGCACGGTGCGTGCCGTCGAGGATGTGAGCTTCGACATCCGCGCCGGCGAGACGCTCGGCCTCGTCGGCGAGTCCGGCTGCGGCAAGACCACGGTCGGCCGCCTGATCCTGCGGCTGGAGGACCCGACCTCGGGCGAGATCCAGTTCGGCGGCATCAATCTCGCGAACGCCTCGGCGGCCGAGATGAAGGCGATCCGCCGCAAGGTGCAGGTGATCTTCCAGGACCCCTATTCCTCGCTCAATCCGCGGATGACGGTCGGGCAGATCATCGCCGAGCCGCTGCATGTCTACGGCCTGCTCGGCAAAGGCCGCAGCGCCAAGGAGCGCGTCGAGGACCTGCTGCTGCAGGTCGGGCTGCGCGGCGAGATGGCGGCGCGCTATCCGCATCAGCTCTCGGGCGGGCAGCGCCAGCGCGTCGGCATCGCCCGCGCGCTCGCCATGGAGCCGTCCTTCATCGTCTGCGACGAAGCCGTTTCGGCGCTCGACGTCTCGATCCAGGGGCAGATCATCAATCTGCTCGAGGAGCTGCAGCGCAGCCACGGGCTCGCCTACCTGTTCATCGCGCACGACCTGGCGGTCGTCCGCCATATCTCCACCCGCGTGGTCGTGATGTATTTCGGGCGCGTGATGGAGGTCGCGGACCGCGACACGCTCTATCGCGAGCCGCTGCATCCCTACACCAAGCTGCTGCTCGACGCCGCGCCGGTGCCGGATCCGACCATCGAAAAGGGCCGCGCGCCGCGCCTGATCAAGGGCGAGCTGCCGAGCCATTCGTCACCGCCGCAGGGCTGCGTGTTCTCGACGCGCTGTCCGCTGGCGAGCCAGGAATGCCGTGAGGTGGTGCCGCCGCTGGAAGCGAAACGCACCGGCCATCTCGCGGCGTGCATCAAGGTGTGACGAGAAACCAGAAGAACACGAGAACCCGAGGGAGGACTGCAGATGTATCAGAAGCTCATGGCCCTGGCGCTGATCGGCGGCGCGCTTGCGTTCGCAAGCCCGACGCAGGCGCAGACGCCGAAAAAGGGCGGCAATCTCGTCTTCGCGATCAGCGCCGAGACGCCCCACTACGATTGCCACGGCAGCGAGACCTACGCGACCCTGCACTTCTCGTCGCCATTCTATTCGACGCTGTTGCGCTTCAACCTCGACAAGTTCCCCGAGGTCGAAGGCGATCTCGCGCAGTCCTGGACGGTCTCGCCGGATTTCCTGACCTACACGTTCAAGCTCCATGAGGGCGTCAAATTCCACGACGGCACGCCGTTCAGCTCGGCCGACGTGAAGGCCACCTATGACCGCATGCGCAAT
Source organism: Pseudomonadota bacterium (assembly GCA_023404705.1). GTDB lineage: Bacteria > Pseudomonadota > Alphaproteobacteria > Rhizobiales > Xanthobacteraceae > FEB-22. The sequence goes on along the minus strand of JAEYAU010000193.1, from coordinate 16,974 downwards.
CCGCCGCAGGGCGTGGTCTCGCCGCGCAAGGCGACCTTCGGCGATATCGACGCGATCGAGACGCCGGATCCGAACACGGTCGTGTTCAAGATGAAGGCCGTCAACGCTTCCATGCTCGAGCACTTCGCCTCGCCGTGGAACTGCATCTATTCGGCCAAGGATCTCGCGGCCGATCCGAATTCGCCCAAGACCAAGATCAACGGCACCGGCCCGTTCACCTTCGTCGAGCACATCAAGGGCAGCCACGTCGCGGGCAAGCGCAACGAGAGCTATTTCAAGAAGGGCCTGCCCTATCTCGACGGCTTCAAGGGCGTGTTCACGCTGCAGGCGGCCGCGATGCTCAACGCGCTGCAGGGCGGCCAGGTGCTCGCCGAATTCCGGGGCATCTCGCCGGCCGAGCGCGACCGGCTGGTCCAGGCCATGGGCGACAAGATCCGCATCGAGGAGCAGAGCTGGACGCTCAACCTCCTGGTCGCCTTCAACACCGAGAAGAAGCCCTTCGACGACATCCGCGTGCGCAAGGCGCTGCTGATGGCGATCGACCGCTGGGGCGGCAGCCAGGGCCTCTCGCGCATCTCGACGCTGCGTTCGGTCGGCGGCGTCGTGCGCCCCGGCTCGCCGCTTGCGACGCCGGAGGCAGAGCTCGTCAAGCTGCCCGGCTTCTCCAAGGACATGGCGAAGGCGCGCGCGGAGGCGAAGAAGCTGCTCGCCGAAGCCGGCGTGCCGGACCTGAAGTTCACGCTGCACAACCGCAATCTCGCGATGCCCTATACGCCGGCCGGCATCTTCCTGGTCGACCAGTGGCGGCAGATCGGCGTCACCGTGGAGCACAAGCAGTCCGACACGGCGCCCTATCTCGCGACGCTCAACTCGGGCAACTACGAGGTCGCGATCGACTTCACCAACCTGTTCATGGACGACACGACGCTGGCGCTCGCGAAGTATCTCTCGCACTCGCGCTCGCCGCAGAACCTGTCGCGCTCCAATGACGCCGAGCTCGACAAGCTCTACGACGAGCATATCCGCGAGCGTGACGTCGAGAAGCGTAAGGCGCTCATCCGCGCCTTCGAGAAGCGCGCCTTCGAGCAGGCCTATCAGGAGCCGATCCTGTGGTGGCACCGCATCGTGCCGACCCACAAGGTCGTCATGGGCTGGAAGATGTCGCCGAGCCACAATCTGGGGCAGGACCTCGCCGAGGTCTGGCTCAACCAGTAACGAGGGAGCCCGCAGCCCGGTCCGCCGGGCCGCGGGTGCTCTATTATGCTCCGCTATATCGGTCACCGCCTGCTGCTGATGATCCCCACGCTGCTGGGGGTCGCCTTGCTGGTCTTCTTCATGCTGCGCATCGTCCCGGGCGATGTGGTGGAGGTGAAGCTGCGCGCCGATGGCGGCAATATCTCGCAAGAGACGATCGAGATGGAGCGCAGGCGCCTCGGCCTCGACAAGCCGCTGGTGCAGCAGTTCGGCGACTGGGTGGTCGGCCTCGCGACCTTCGATCTCGGCAAGTCGATGTGGACCGAGCGGCCCGTCATCGAGGAGATCATGATCCGCCTGGAGCTCTCCCTGCAGGTCGCGATCATGGCGACGATCATCGCGGTACTGATCGCAATCCCCTTGGGGACAATGGCCGCACTCTTCCGCGATACCTGGATCGACTACGTGGTGCGCATCGTCACCATCGGCGGGTTGTCGATCCCGTCCTTCTGGTTCGGCATGCTGATCATGCTGAGCCTGCTCGCCTTCTTCAACTGGCTGCCGCCGATCACCTTTACGCCGATCTATGTCGACCCCTGGGCCAACCTGCAGCAGCTGATCTGGCCGGCGCTCGCGGTCGGCTACCGCTACTGCGCGGTCGTCGCCCGCATGATCCGCTCCTCGCTGCTCGAAGTGCTCAACGAGGACTACATCCGCACGGCGCGCGCCAAGGGCGTGTTCGAGCGGCTGGTGATCGCGCGCCATGCCCTGCGCAACGCGCTGCTGCCGGCGATCACCGTGATCGGCCTGGAGTTCACCTTCCTGATCGGCGGGCTCGTCGTCACCGAGCAGGTGTTCAATCTCAACGGCATCGGCATGCTGCTGGTGCAGAGCGTGTCGCGCAATGACTTCACCATGATCCAGGGCATGGTGATGCTGATCGCGGCCTTCTATGTCCTGGTCAACCTGCTGGTCGACGTGCTCTACGCCGTGTTCGACCCGCGCATCCGGTTCACGCGATGACCGCCGTTCCCGTCGAGACCGCCGCACCGCGCCAGCGCAGCGCCGCCATGGAGTTCGTGCGGCAACAGCCGCTCGGCGCCGTGAGCTTCGTCATCATCTGCGCCATGATGTTCGCGGGGCTGTTCTCGGGGCTGGTCGCGCCCTACGACCCGCTCTCGATCGACTTCGCGTCGATCCTCGCGGCGCCGTCCTGGGAGCACTGGTGCGGTACGGATGCCTATGGCCGCGACATCTGCTCGCGGCTGATCTATGGCTCGCGCACCGCGCTGGTGATCGGCTTCACGTCGTCGTTCCTCGGCTCCAGCCTGGGCGCCGTTCTCGGCATCGCCTCGGCCTATTTCGGCGGCAAGGTCGACGACTGGATCCAGCGCATCGTCGACGTATTGCTGGCCTTCCCGCTGATCGTGTTGGCGCTGGTCGTGGTGGCGGCGCTGCGCAAGTTCGTGGTCGGCGGCGTCGACATCAACCTGATCTTCGCGATCGCGATCCCGATCATCCCACGCGTCGCGCGCGTGGTGCGCGCCGCAGCGCTCTCGGTGCGGGTGATGCCCTATATCGATGCGGCGCGCGCCGCCGGCTACTCGCACAGCCGCATCATCTTCCGCCACATCGCGCCGAACGTGGTTGCGCCCTACCTGATCATGCTGACGGCCTTCATCGCGCAGGCGATCCTGGCCGAAGCCTCCCTCTCCTTCCTCGGCCTCGGCGTCACCGAGCCGACCGCGGCCTGGGGCCTGATGCTCTCGGGCAATGCGTCCGACTTCTATCGCGAAGCGCCGTGGATGATCCTGTTCCCGGGCGCCGCGATCAGCCTCGCGGTCTTCGCCTTCAACCTGTTCGGCGACAGTCTGCGCGATTTCCTCGATCCGCGGTTCAAGGTCTAGCTCTTCACCTTCACGCGCTGACCGCTCGCGCCGCTCTCGAGCAACGCGTCGATCAGGCGATGCACCTTCAGCGCCTCGCGGCCGCTCACGGCGGGTGCGCGCCTCCTGTCGATGGCATCGAAGAAGTCGGTCCAGATGCCGAGATGATAGTCGTGCGGAAACGCCATGGGATCGGCGCCCGTACCGCCCGCCGAGTTGTCCGCCTTGATCTCGGTGACGCGACCGTCGTGATGCGCAACCGTAAGTGCGGTGCCGGCAAGCGCGGCGGTCGCGGTCTCGCCGGTGATGTCGATGCGCTCGGGGAAGCCCGGATAGGCCGCGGTGGTCGCGTCGATCGTGCCGAGCGCGCCATTGGCGAAACGCACGGCAGCCGCGACCATGTCCTCGGTCTCCATGCGGTGAACGCTCGAGGTGATCGCATATGATGTGACCTCGCTGATCGGGCCCGCGAGGCTCAGCATCAGGTCGAGCGTGTGAATGCCCTGCGTGATCAGCACACCGCCGCCGTCGCGCGCGCGCGTGCCGCGGCCTTCGACGTCGTAGTAGCTCTGCGGCCGCCAGAGGCGGATGGTGGTCGAGCAGCCGACGATCTTGCCGAGCTCGCCCGCCTTCAGCATCTCGCGCAGGCGCATGCCGGCTGGACGGAAGCGATGTTGCAGCATGACGCCAAGCGTGATGCCCGCCTTCTCGGCGGCTTCTACAAGTGCGACTGCGCGCTCGGTCGAGACGTCGAGCGGCTTCTCGAGCAGGATGTGCTTGCCGGCTGCGGCGCACTGGCGGACGAGCTCGAGATGCGTGTTCGGCGGCGTCAGGATCGCGACCGCATCGATGCTCTTGTCGGCGAGAATCGTCTCCAGGCGGTCGCATGAGGGAAATGGAAAGCTCTTCGCAAAGGCCGCGCGGCGCGCCTCGCTCGGGCTGAACGCATAGGCCACCTCCACGCGGTCCTCGAGATCCACCAGGCTCTTCGCGTGCGGCGTCACCGCCATGCCGAGGCCAATGATGCCGAGCCGATGGTGGGCCATGCGCGTCTCCGTCGTTTCTTCTGTGGGGTTGCGAGTTTGCGGGTCAGAACCCGTACACCGCTGCCGGGTTGTCGACCAGGATCTTGCGCCGCGTGGCGTCGTCAGGGGCCCAGTCCAGCAGCATGTCGAGCAGCAGCGCGTCGTCCGGTCGCTTCTCGGGCGGGACGGAGGGATGCGGCCAGTTCGTGGCCCAGAGCATGCGCTCGGGCGCGGCCTTCACCAGCGCCTTGGCGAGCGCGCCGACATCGTCGAAGTAAGGCGGGCCAGCTTTTGAAACTTCATACGGCGCCGAAAGCTTCACATAGGTGCGCCCGGCTTCGACCAGGCGCAGCAGCGTGCGGAAGCTCGGATGATCGATGGTCACCGGCTCGAGAAACTTGCCGACGTGATCGATGACCAGCGTGACCGGCAGGCGGCTGAGCATCGCCGCATGCTGCGGCAGGTCGCGGCCATCGAGTTGGAGCTGCACGTGCCAGCCGAACGGCTTCACTTTTGCGGCCATGCTCTCGAGTGCGCTCCAGGGCAGCACGCCGCCGGCCAGCATGAAGAAGCGCACGCCGCGCATGCCGACCTTGGTGAGGCGCTCGAGCTCGGCGTCACTCACCGTTTCCTCGACCACCGCGACCCCGCGCGCGCTGTCGCCCATGGCAGCCACCGCTTCTAGCGTGCAGCTGTTGTCGAAGCCGTAGGCCGAGGGCTGCACCACGACTGTGCGCGAGACGCCGATGCGCTTGCGCATCGCGAGATAGGCGGAGACGGGCGCCGGCCCGGGCTTGACGACGGCGGTCGGCGAAACCGGGAAGCGCTCCTCGTAGATATGCATGTGCGTGTCGCAGGCGCCGGGCGGCGCGATGAGGCGCGGGCTCTGGCCAGTCATGTTTCCCCCTGGACGAAAGTGTCGCTGTTAGATTGTCGATTCTCCGGGAGCAACTCTAGCGGGCCGTGCTGAAATCGTCTCACCGTGTGAGATTGGTCAGGCCACCTTATGGCTTGAACAACGCATCCTAACCTCATAGGGTTTTCGCCGCCAAGACGGTGGGCAACGCCGCGTGGCTGCCATGACGTGATCATGGCCAGGGGGAGGACGTCTATTGCCGTTTCAGGCGGTCGCCAGTCAGCGGCTGTACGAGCAGGTGGCCGAGCAGGTCACGGCGCTCGTCGCGCGCGGCGAGTTCAAGCCGGGCGACCGGCTGCCGCCGGAGCGCGATCTTGCGAAGGCGCTCGGCGTGAGCCGTCCGACGGTGCGCGAAGCCATGATCGCGCTGGAGATCGCGGGGCTCGTCGAGGTGCGCGTCGGCGCCGGCACCTTCGTCACCGACAAGAACACCAATGGCAGCCATGACCCGCAGTTCGGCGGCGCCGGCGCCTCACCGCTCGAGCTGATCGCGGCGCGCCGGCTGATCGAGCCCGAGGTGGCGGCCCTTGCGGCGCGCCATGCGACCGCGGCCGATCTGTCGGCCATCAAGGAAACGCTCGCGATGACGGCAGCTGCCGTGGATACGGCGCAACATCGCGCGGCCGACCGTCTGTTCCACGTGCGCGTCGCGAGCGCGAGCCGCAACGGCGTGCTCGCGGCGATCGCGGACGAGTTCTGGGGCGAGATGTTCAGCCCGATGTTCGAGCGCATGGGCGCGATCACGGGGCTGATCACGGCACGCTGCAGCCCGCGCCAGCGCGACGCGACGCTCACCGAGCACGAGGCCGTGTACCGCGCGCTCGAGAAGCACGACGCGGAGGCGGCGCGCGCCGCGATGGACCGGCATCTTTCGGGGGTCGAGCAGATCCTCGCGGAGGGGGAAGCAAACGACACGCAAGAGCCGCTCCAGGCGGCCGGAGCAAAGGCATGAGAGCATCCCCCGCCGCCAAGCTGGTCTCGCCGCTGATTCACGCGGACCGGCTGTTCCCGACCGACCTCACGACGCGGACGATCGCGCGGCGGCTCTATGCCGAGGTGCAGGACCTGCCGATCATCTCGCCGCACGGTCATACGGACCCGCGCTGGTACGCCGAGGACGCGCCCTTCCCCGACCCTGCGCAGCTGTTCGTCGTCCCGGATCACTACATTTTCCGCATGCTCTACAGCCAGGGCGTGCGGCTCGAGGATCTCGGTATCCCGCGCAAGGACGGCGCACCGGTCGAGACCGACGCACGCAAGATCTGGCGGCGCTTCGCCGAACACTACTATCTCTTCCGCGGCACGCCGACGCGGCTCTGGCTCGACCACGCCTTCGCGACGCTGTTCGGCTTCGACGTGCGGCTCTCGCCCGCAACCGCGGACCACTACTTCGACCGCATCTCGGAGTGCCTGGCGAAGCCGGACTTCCGGCCGCGCGCGCTGTTCGAGAAGTTCAATATCGAGGTGATCGCGACCACCGAGAGCCCGCTCGACGAATTGAAGTCGCATCAGGCGATCGCGGCCTCGGGCTGGAAGGGCCGCGTGGTCACGGCCTATCGCCCGGACCCGGTGGTCGATCCGGAGTTCGACGGTTTCCGCACGAACCTCGAGCGCTTCGGCGAGCTCACGGGCTGCGACACGCATTCGTGGCACGGCTATCTCGAGGCGCATCGGCTGCGCCGCGCTTTCTTCAAGCGCCACGGCGCGACCTCGACCGACCACGGCCATCTCACGGCGCGCACCGCGGATCTCTCGGCGGCCGATGCCGAGCGGCTGTTCCAGAAGGTGATCTCCGATGCGGTGGCGCCCGAGGAGGCCGAGCTGTTCCGCGGCCAGATGCTCACCGAGATGGCGCGCATGAGCCTCGACGACGGGCTCGTGATGCAGATCCATCCGGGCTCTTTCCGCAATCACAACGGTGCGCTGCAGGCCGCCTTCGGCCGCGACATGGGCGCCGACATCCCGACCCGCACCGACTATGTGCGCGCGCTCAAGCCGTTGCTCGATCGCTTCGGCAACGAGCGCGATCTGACCGTGATCCTGTTCACGCTCGACGAGACCGCCTATTCGCGTGAGCTGGCGCCGCTCGCTGGCCACTATCCGATCCTGCGGCTCGGCCCGCCCTGGTGGTTCTTCGACTCGCCCGAGGGCATGCGCCGTTTCCGCGAGCTCACCACCGAGACCTGCGGCTTCTACAACACGGTCGGCTTCAATGACGACACGCGCGCCTTCCCGTCGATCCCGGCGCGGCACGACGTGGCGCGGCGCGTCGATTGCGCCTACCTGGCCGAGCTCGTCACCCGGCAACTGATCGACGAGGACGAGGCGCAGGAGGTCGCGCGCGACCTCGCCTATGGTCTCGCCAAGAAGGCCTACAAACTCTAGCCGGCAGGGGTCCGGCAGCATGTGAGGACGGAAACGGTCGGCGTCACAAGAGCAAGCGATACGCGACGGGACGGCGACGGAACTCAAACGAGGAGAGAGTGATGAACAGACGCAATGCAATCTGGCTCGGCGCCGCGACCGCGGTCGCCCTCGCCGGCTTCGCGGCCGGTTCGGGCGCGATGGCCCAGCAGAAGATCGTGCTCAAGGCGACCGACGTGCATCCGCTCGGCTACCCGACCGTGGAAGCGGTCGTGCGCATGGGCAAGAAGCTCGAGCAGGCCACCAACGGACGCATCTCGGTGCAGATGTTCCCGTCGATGCAGCTCGGCGGCGAGAAGGAGATGATCGAGCAGGCGCAGGTCGGCGCCCTCGCCATGGCGCGCATCAGCGTCGGCCCGATGGGCCCGATCGTGCCGGAGCTCAACGTGTTCAACCTGCCCTTCATGTTCCGCGACACCGCGCACATGGAGAAGGTGATCGACGGTCCGATCGGCGATGAGATGCTCAAGAAGCTGTCGGACCATCCGACCGCCAACCTGATCGGCCTGTGCTGGATGAACGCCGGCACGCGCAACGTCTACAACAGCAAGCACCCGGTGAAGTCGATCGACGACCTCAGGGGTCTGAAGATCCGCATGATGGGCAATCCGGTGTTCGTCGACACCATGAACGCGCTCGGCGGCAACGGCGTCGCCATGGGCTACGACCAGCTCATCAACGCACTGCAGACCGGCGTCGTCGACGGCGCGGAGAACAACTATCCGAGCTATGCGACCGGCCAGCACTACCGCTACGCAAAGTATTTCTCGACCACCGAGCACCTGATGATCCCGGAGCTGCTCGTGTTCTCGAAGCGGATCTGGCAGTCGCTCTCCAAGGAAGATCAGGACCTGATCAAGAAGGTCGCCAAGGAGGCGCAGCTGGAGCAGCGCAAGCTGTGGTACGAAATGGAAGAGAAGTCGCTCGCGCAGATGAAGGAAGCCGGCGTGGACGTCATCAAGATCGCCGACAAGAAGCCCTTCCAGGCCGCGGTGAAGCCGGTGTGGGACAAGTATGGCGGCCAGCACAAGGCGCTGATCGACCGCATCCAGGACGTGAAGTAACGCACGCCTGAAGTGCACAGCGGGCCGGCCGATTCCTGAGCGACTCGGCCGGCCTCTCCTTGGGGGGACGAAGGATCACATGAGAGCTCAGTATGTCCGGGCGATGGACGCCCTGAATCGCGCATGCCTGTTTGTCGCCGGGGCGGGCATCGTGGTCATCACGCTGATCATCCCGTGGGGCGTGTTCACGCGCTACGTGCTCAACAGCGCCTCGTCATGGCCCGAGCCCATGGCGATCCTGATGATGATCTGGATCTCCTTCATGTCCGCCGTGGTGTGCTACCGCGAGAACCTGCACATCGGCGTCGGCTTCGTGCCGAACCTCCTCACAGGCCTTCCGCGCGCGCTGCTCGGCTTCGCGATCGAGGTCGCGATGCTGTTCACCAACATCTTTTTACTCTGGTACGGCATCAACCTGGTGCAGGTGACCTGGTATCAGAGCATCGCCGAGTTTCCGGTGGTGTCTGTCGGCGTCTCCTATCTGCCGGTTCCGATCGGCGGGCTGATCACGGCCCTCTTCGTGCTCGAGCGAATCTGGACCGGGCGCTACTTCGAAGGCCCGTCCGCCGAATCCATCAGCACCATCTCGACCGAGTAAGGCCACCCCCATGGACATCCTCATTCTCATCGGCGGCTTCTCGGTCCTTTGCCTGCTCGGCATGCCGGTCGCCTACGCGCTCGGACTCGCGGCGGTGCTCGCTGCGCTCTGGATGGGCCTGCCGCTCGAGGCGATCGCGCTCAAGACCTCCGACGGCATGGACGACTTCCCGCTGCTCGCGATCCCGTTCTTCATCCTGGCCGGCGCCATCATGGCCGAAGGCGGAATGGCGGAGCGCATCATCAATCTCGCCAAGGTGTTCGTCGGCTTCATCCGCGGCGGTCTCGCGCTGGTGAACATCCTCGCCTCGACCCTGTTCGGCTGCATCTCGGGATCGTCGGTCGCCGATACGGCGTCGATCGGCTCGGTGATGATCCCGCAGATGATCAAGAACGGCTATCCACGCCTGTTCGCCGTCAACGTGACCATCTCGGGCTCGCTGCAGCCGCTGCTGATCCCGCCGTCGCACAACGCGGTGATCTACTCGCTTGCGGCGGGCGGCACCGTGTCGGTCGGCCATCTGTTCATGGCCGGCGTCATTCCGGGAGTTCTTCTCGGCATTTCGCTGATGGTGCTCTGTCTCGTGATTGCGCACCGACAGAACTTCCCCAAGGGCGAAGCGATCTCCTTCCGCGACGCCATCAAGATCGCAATCGATGCGTTCTGGGGCCTGATCACGGTCATCATCATCCTGGGCGGCATCCTCTCGGGCATCTTCACGCCGACCGAGTCGGCGGCCGTCGCCTGCGTCTATGCGTTCCTGGTGACGGTCTTCATTTATGGCGACTACAAGTGGGCCGAGATCCCGCACCTGATCGGGCGCGTGGTGCGCACGGTCGGCATGGTCATGATCATGATCGGCTTCTCAATCGCCTTCGGCTACATGATGGCGATCATGCAGGTGCCCGCGAAGGCCACCGAGTTCTTCGTGCAGATCTCGAGTGACAAGTACACCTTCCTGCTGTGGGTGAACCTGCTGCTGCTGTTCCTGGGCACCTTCATGGATCTGGCGCCGATGCTGCTGATCTGCACGCCGATCTTTCTGCCGGTGGTGAAGAACTTTGGCATCGATCCGGTGCATTTCGGCATCATCATGATCCTCAATCTCGGCATCGGCCTGCTCACCCCGCCGGTCGGGCCGACGCTGGCGGTCGGCTGCGCCATCGGCAAGGTGAGCATGGAAGCGGTGTCGCGCTCGATCATGGTTTTCTATATTCCGATGCTGATCGTGCTCGCGCTCGTGACCTATATCCCGGCGCTCACGCTCTGGCTGCCGCACCTGCTGCTTGGGAAGTGACCATGCGTCTGTCGAACGCCAGCCTCGGCCGCCTGCCGGCCGAGGTGATCCGCCCCGCCTATGACCGCGCCAAGCTCGCGACCGGCATCGTGCATCTCGGCATCGGCGCGTTCCATCGCGCGCAGGAGGCCGTGTTCACGGAAGGCGCGCTCGCGGCCGGCGATCTCGCCTGGGGCATCCTCGGCGCGAGCCTGCGTTCAGGCGACACGCGCGACGCGCTCAAGCCGCAGGACGGGCTCTACACGGTCGCGGTGCGCGGGCCGGCGGGCGAGCAGCTGCAGGTGATCGGCGCCGTTCAGGATGTGCTGGTCGGCTCCGAGGACCCGGAGGCGCTGATCGTGCGCATGACGGATCCACGCGTGCGGATCGTCAGCCTGACGGTGACCGAGAAGGGCTATTGCCACGATCCGGCGACCGGCCGGCTCAACGAGGCGCATCCGGACATCGTGCACGACCGCGCCAATCCGCAGCGGCCGCGCTCGGCGCCCGGCTACCTGGTCGAAGCTCTGCGGCGCCGGCGTGCGGCCGGGACGGCGCCCTTCACGGTGCTCTGCTGCGACAACCTTCCGCACAACGGCGCGACGGTCGCCGGCATCGTGCGGGATCTCGCGGGCCTGCACGACCAGGATCTCGCACGCTTCATCGAGAACGAGGTCGCCTTCCCGTCCACCATGGTCGATCGCATCGTGCCCGCCACCACCGATGCGGATCGCGCTGCGATCACCCAGCGCCTCGGCATGGAGGACGCGTGGCCGATCATCACGGAGCCCTATAACTATTGGGCGATCGAGGACCGCTTCCCGTCCGGCCGGCCCGAGTGGCGCGGCGTCGAGTTCGTCAGCGACATCGCGCCTTACGAGGCGATGAAGCTGCGGCTGCTCAACGGCAGCCACTCGGTCATGGCCTATCTCGGCTATCTCGCGGGCTACGAGACCATTGCGGAGACGATCGCGGACCCGGCCTATCTGCGCCTGATCGAAGGTCTGATGGACCACGAGGTGACGCCGACGCTGCGGCTGCCGGCCGGCACGGACGTCGCGGCCTACAAGCGCGCGCTGATCGAGCGCTTCGCCAATCCGGCCCTCAAGCATCGCACGTGGCAGATCGCCATGGACGGCTCGCAGAAGCTGCCGCAGCGCCTGCTCGGCACCGTGCGCGAGCGCCTCGCCGGCGGCGCCTCGATCGATCGCCTCGCGCTCGGCGTCGCGGGCTGGATGCGCTACGTCACGGGCACCGACGAGCGGGGCCAGCCGATCGACGTGCGCGACCCCCTCGCCGACCGTCTGCGCATGATCGCGGGCAATGCGGGCTTGGCGGCCGGACGGCTCGCGCCGATGCTGCTCGAGGTGCGCGAGGTGTTCGGGGATCTCGCGGCGGATGCGCGCTTTCGCGAGAGCGTGACGCGTGCGCTCGGCCTCGTGCTGGAGCGCGGCGCCAAGGGCGCCGTGACGGCGACGGCCTAAGCCAAGCGATCGACGATGCGGACCGCGCCCTGGCGCGCGGCATGCGTCCACTCGGCCTGCACATATTGCGGCATGTCCTCGAGGCGTTTCGAGGGGTCGTTGGTGCTGTTGAGCGCGTCCATTCCGCTCTTGATCAGGCGCGCGACCGGATCGGAGCTGTCGAGAGCATCGGGCTCCAGGCCGGCACGCCGCGAGTGGGACTCGTAGCCGAACTGGGTGGCGGCGCGCTGGCGCGCCCAGGTGAAGCTCGACTTCTCCTCGGCGCTCACGGCGTCCAGAAAGGCGATGCCGCGCCGATAACCCTCCGCGATCTCGGCGGGCGAGCTCTCGGGGCTGATCTCCATCGCTTCGGTCTGCTGGCCGAGCATGCGGATGCTGGCCTGACCCTGCTCGATGCCCGAAAACTGTTTGCCCGCGTTGCTCGCGATCGCATAGAGCGAGCGTCGGTCGAGTGATGCGATGGCAGCGCCCGGATTCGACGCGTTCGCGTCGAGCGCCGCGCGCGCCTCTCGCGCGACGGTGGCGAAATCCTTGACGTCCGCGACCGGGGCGATGCTCGCGCGTGCGGCGGGGGACAGCGTGACGACCGTCGCCTGGGAGTCGAAGCCGGCGCCCTGATCCGTCCCGTGCTGACGCCGCTGCGCGGCATCGGCCACCGGCCGGCTGGCCGGAGCGATCGGCGCATAAGAGTTGATCGGCGACGTCGCCACGAATTCCCTTCCCGGTCGAGGAGCATGACGGCTGCCGGCGGCACGCCCTCACGGTTCCCACCCTGACGGGAAGAGTTTTAAGACTTGCTAACCGAATGCTCGGCTTTCGCCGGGTTCCCGGGTCTTTGATCGGCGCATGTTCTTGTCGGCGAACCGGTGCCCACTTCGCCGGAACATGCGCTATGCGGCATCCGCGGCCGATCCCGGCCGGATCAGGGCCGCGATCGAGGTGCGATCGAGCGCCTCCATGAAGGCCGCGATGCCGCGGCCGATGGCGCGGTCGAGCTCGCGCTCAACCGGCGATATGGGTCCGCCCGACATGATCAGCTCCAGCGGGCCGCATTCCTTGAAGCGCGGCTCGATGGCGCGGATCACCTGGCCGACGCGGATCGCGCTCGGATTCATGGCGAGGCGCACGCCCCCATGGGGGCCGCGGATGGTCTCGACGAAGCCCGCCTTGGTGAGCCCCTTGATCAGCTTGAAGATGTTCTGCTCGGTGATGTGCGTCGCCTCGGCGATGGCCGCAACTTTGGCGAGCTTCGGGTGGCGCTCCGCACAATATGCGAGCACGCGCAAGGCATATCGGCTCTGCTCGGTCAGACGCATGGGCCACCCGTGACAGCGCAGAAGCTAGTCAAACCGCGGGTGTGGCGCAAGCAATGCAACTGGTGCTCCGTCACCTCCGACGCAGGCTCGGCAGGATCGTGAGGATGGCGAGCAGTGCGGCGGCGCCCGTTACGTAGAACACCCCCTGCGGATGGTTGGTGTCCATCAGCCAGCCGAAAGCGAGCGGCGAGAGCACGCCGCCAACATTGAAGCCGGTGGTGACGAAGCCGAACACCTTGCCGAACGAGCCCGGTGGCGTGACGGCGCGGACGATCATGTCACGCGACGGCGTGATGAAGCCGAAGCAGAAGCCGGCGGCGCCCATGGCGATCATCAGCAGTGCGGCATGCAGATCCACATTGCCGATCGCGACGGCGAGCACGGCGAGCGCGGCCGAGCCCCCGATCGCAATGAGCCCATGACGGCCGTAGCGCCCCGCCACGTAGCCACCGACCAGCACGCCGGCGGCGCTGAGCATGAGATAGGTTGTGAGCGCGGCGTTGGCGGTGCCGAGCGGCGTCGCGAACAGCGCGCCGAGCGCCACCACGGAATAGTTCTGAATCCCCGCATTGGCGATGGCGAACATGGCGAAGAAGACGAGGTTGAGCAGGATCGGCGCCGAGAACAGCAGGCGCCAGCCGACCGCCTCGCCCGTGGATGCGTTCTGCTGCTTGGCCGGCCGCTCCGCATCCATGGTGCCGGGCGACTGCGCCATGATGAGCGCCGCCACCGCGAGCGCCAGCGCCGCGGCCGCGAGGAATGCGCCGCGCCAGCCGACCACGCTTTCGAGCAGCAGCAGCGTGACGGGCGCCACCGCGGAGCCGAAGAAGCCCGCGAAGCTGTGGATCGAATAGGCCTGGCTCATCCGCTCGGCGGAGACGAAATGCGAGAGCAGCGCATAGTCGGCCGGGTGATAGACCGCATTGGCAATGCCCGCGACGCCGAACATCGCGACGAGCACCCAGAACGACGGTACCACGCCTGCGACCGCGATCGCGGCGGCGCCGATCACCATGCCGCCGACCAGCACCACGCGGGCGCCGACGCGGTCGACCAGGAATCCGGCCGGCGTCTGGAACAGCGCCGAAGTGATGTTGAAGGCCGTGAGCGCGAAGCCGAGCTCGGTGAAGCTGACGCCGTACTCTGCCTTGACGAACAGGAACAGCGGCGGGAGCAGCAGGATGTAATAATGACTGACGAAATGGGCCGCGCTGACCAGCGCGATGATGCGCGTGTCGCTGGCGCGGACCGGGGTGGCAAGAGCTTCGGTCATGCGGGGATCATAGCGGGAGGAATGAGATTCACGGTTGCGCCCTCGGAATAGCTGATGACCCGGCGACGCAGTAAATCACGTTTCCTTGCTGCCAGTTCCGGTCAAGCCCATGTGCCAATCGGTTCCTTCACGGTGATGCGCCAGAGCGTGCGCGGATCGTTGGGGTCGGTCAGCGTCGCTGAATGCAGCGTCGAGAGGTCGTCCCACAGCACCACGTCGCCGACCTCGTAGGCATAGCTGTAGCGATACTTGTCCTGCAGCGCGTGGGACTTGAGCTCGTCGAGCAGCGCGACCGCCTCGTCGCGCGGCATGCCCTCGATCTCGAAGGAGGATCCAGAGACCGCATAGAGCGCCTTGCGCTTGGTTCCGTAGTGGACACGCACGAGATTGTGGCGCACCCACGTCACCTTTTCCTTCTGATCTGCGCTGAGCGGTGAGGCCGCCGTGCGCGAGCGCTCGTCGAGATCGTCGCGGTTGCCGTAGTGATGCAGCACGACGAGATCGTCGATGCGCCGCTTCGTGGCCTCGGGAAGATCGTCATAGGCCGCGTACATATTGGCGAACAGCGTGTTGCCGCCCTGCTTCGGCACCTCGATCGAGTAGAGCATGGTCACGCGCGCCGGCACCTGCAGATACGAATAGTCGGTGTGGAAATAGCTGCCCGCGTCGGCGAGTCCCGTCGGCTTCCCGTCCTTCTTCACGTTCGAGAGGATGAGAATGTCGGGATGGCCCGGATAGTGAAACTGATCGATGACGTGCGGCTCGGGCTTGCCGAAGCGGTGCGCGAAGGCGAGGTACTGCTCGGGCGCGAGGTTCTTCTGCCCCTTGATGGCGAGGACCTGGCCGTCCCAGAACGCCTGCTCGACCTCGCGGAACTGCGCGTCCGACAAGGGCCGCGACAGATCGATGCCTTCGAGCGCGACGCCGAGAACGTCCGACAAACGATGCCTGGTCACCATGCGAGACCTCCCTGCCCCTGCGTCTCTCGCGGACGCTGCGGCGTTCCCAATATTCTTCCGGATTGACGTGTGGGCCGCAACCGGAACGCCGCGCATCTGCCATGCGCGGGGTGTGTTGATCCGAGCGCCGATCTCCCGGCACACTCGGGCCAAGGGAGGACAACATGAAACGCAGCACGGACCGGATCCTGACCACGCATGCGGGCAGCCTGCCGCGGCCGACCGATCTGCTGGCGATGATCTATGCCCGCATGGTCGGCGAGCCCGTGGATGAGCGCGCCTTCCAGACGCGGCTGTGCGGCGCCGTCGGCGAGATCGTGCGCAAGCAAGTCGATCTCGGCCTCGACGTGATCGACGACGGCGAGTTCGGCAAGCCGAGCTTCATGACCTATGTGAACGAGCGGCTCGGCGGCTTCGAGCCCGATCCGAATGCGCCGAAGGGCAGCCCCTGGGCGACCTCGCGCGAGGCGCAGTCGTTCCCGGACTTCTATCTCAAGGAGACCACGCATGTCGGTTCGAAACATGTGCGCATGGTCTGCCGCGGGCCGATCCACTATCGCGGCCACGCGGCGCTCAAGACCGACCTCGAGAACCTGAAGGCCGCGATTGCGGGCCTCGACATCGCCGACGTGTTCGTGCCCGCGGTGTCGCCCTCGAATGTCGAGGAGTGGAACCGCAACGAGCATTACGACAGCGACGAGGCCTATCTGTTCGCGATCGCGGAGGCGATGCGCGAGGAGTATCGCGCGATCGTCGATGCGGGCTTCCTGCTGCAGATCGACGATCCGCGGCTCGTGACCTACTACATGCTCAAGCCCGGGCTCTCGCTCGATGACTGCCGCAAGTGGGCGAACCTGCATGTGGACGCGCTCAACTTCGCGCTCGAAGGCATTCCGCGCGAGAAGATCCGCCATCACACCTGCTACGGCATCAACATGGGTCCCCGCATCCACGACATGGAGCTCAAGGACATCATCGACATCCTGCTGCGCGTGAAGGCCGGCGCCTATTCGTTTGAGGCGTCCAACCCGCGCCACGAGCACGAATGGCAAGTGTGGAGAGACGTGAAGCTGCCGGACGACACGATCCTGATTCCGGGCGTGATCACGCAATCGACCGTGCTGGTCGAGCATCCCGAGCTGGTGGCGCAGCGTCTCCTGCGCTTCGCCGACGTGGTCGGGCGCGAGCGCGTGATCGCGGGCGCGGATTGCGGCTTCGCGACTTTCGCAGGATCGAACGAGGTTCCCGAACCTGTCGTGTGGGCGAAATTCGACGCGCTGGTGAAAGGCGCCGCGATCGCATCGGAACAGCTTTGGGGCCGGCGCAAGATGGCGATATAAGGCGGCCATCTTCTCTGGCTTGGAGTTCCCGGAATGCTGACCCGCCTCGCGGCTGCAATGCTCGCAACCGCCCTTCTCGCTGTCTCGCCGGCTTCGGCCCAGAAATTTCCCGAGCGCACCGTGCGCATCGTCGTGCCGTTCGCGGCGGGCGGCGGCGTCGACACGCTGGCGCGGCTGTTCGCCGAGAAGCTGCAGGCGAAGTTCGGCACGGCCGTGATC
>JAEYAU010000188.1 GCA_023404705.1 Pseudomonadota bacterium | reverse complement strand
TCACCCGCTCGGCCACCGAGACCGCCACCGCGCTGTGCGGATCGAGCAGATAGCCGGCCTCGCGCCGCACGCGGGCGATGGTCGCGGCGGTCTCCGCCTCGTCGGTGCGGGCGGCGTCGAACTCGGCGCGGATCGCGTCAAGCGCGCCGTTGGGCGGCGAGAAGGCGCCGGACTGCGACAGGCTCGCCATCAGCCCGCGCAGCGCGCCGGCGTCGCGGTCGAGCGCGTCGAACAGCAGGCGCTCGAAATTGGACGAGACCTGGATGTCCATGGAGGGCGAGTCGGTGGGCACGACCTCGCGCACCTCGTAGATGCCGTTCGCGAGCGTGCGGGCCAGGATGTCGTTGACATTGGTCGCGATGCCGAGCCGCTCGACCGGCAGGCCCATGCGGGTCGCGACATAGCCCGCGAACACGTCGCCGAAATTGCCGGTCGGCACCGTGAAGGCGACCTTGCGCCCAGGCGCGCCGACCGCGACCGCGGCCGTGAAGTAATAAACGACCTGCGCGACGATGCGCGCCCAGTTGATGGAATTGACGCCGGAGAGCCGCACCCGGTCGCGGAAGGCGTGGTGATTGAACAGGCCTTTCACGATCGCCTGGCAATCGTCGAAATTGCCCTCGATCGCGATGGCATGAACATTGGCGTCCGGCGGCGTGGTCATCATCCGCCGCTGCACCTCGGAAATGCGGCCGTGGGGATATAGCACGACCACGTCGACCTGATTGCGGCCGCGGAAGGCCTCGACGGCGGCGCCGCCGGTGTCGCCCGACGTCGCGCCGACGATCGTCGCGCGCTCGCCGCGCAGGGCGAGCGCGTGATCCATCAGCCGGGCGAGCAGCTGCATCGCCAGGTCCTTGAAGGCGAGCGTCGGCCCGTGAAAGAGCTCGAGCACGAAGGTCGAGGGATTGAGCTGAACGAGCGGGGCGACCGCGGGATGGCGGAAGGTGTCGTAGGCCTCGCGCGCCATGCGCGAGAGATCATGATCCGAAATCGCGCCACCGACGAAAGGCTTGAGCACCTCGACGGCGACTTCGGCGTAAGGCCGACCCGCAAAGGACGCGATCGTCTCCTGGCTCAGCGTCGGCCACGTCTCGGGCACGTAGAGGCCACCATCGCGGGCGAGGCCAGCGAGGGTCGCATCGACGAATCCGAGTGGAGGGGCTTCGCCCCGGGTGGACACGTAGCGCACGGGAGGATCCTGCTTCGAAGCTCGGACATTAGGCGGCCCCCGGCGGCTTCACAAGGAAACTCAGGAGCCTCGCCTGCGTCATGCTGAATCGGATTCGCGCGCCGCGCCGCGGCGTGTGCGAAGAAAAAGTGATGTGAAAACAACGAGAAAAACAGCGGCAAGGGAATACCAGGTCAGAGCATATTGGAGATGATTGTTGGGCAGGCTGGCCCGGATCGCCCCCGGCTGCGGCTGCCCGGCGGGGGCCGCCGGGGCCTCCTGCTCCAGGTAGAAGGGGGCGACCGGGCCCCACCCTTTTCCCGCAGCGATCGCTGCGGGGTCGCGCGCGAACCAGAGATTGCGGCCCGGATCATCCTTGGGCGTGAACCAGCCACGGGACTCGGGCCAGCGCAGCACGCCGACCAGTTCGACCGGGTCCGTCGGCGGTGGCGGCGGGGCCGTTGCCGCGGCCGGGGTCTGCTGGGGGAGAAAACCGCGGTTGACCAGGATCTGGCCGCCCGGAACCTGGCTGCCGTGGATCTGGCCCAGGGCCATCACCCAGTGGCCCGGGCCTTTGACGTCGGGGCGGAGCGCGGAGCCGACCGTGTAG
Organism: Pseudomonadota bacterium; assembly: GCA_023404705.1. Taxonomy (GTDB): domain Bacteria; phylum Pseudomonadota; class Alphaproteobacteria; order Rhizobiales; family Xanthobacteraceae; genus FEB-22. Next base: position 28,927 of record JAEYAU010000188.1, on the reverse strand, counting down.
ACCAGGGCCTGGTCGGGTCGCGGGAAGGTCACCCGGACCTTGACGCGCTGGAACTCGTGGGTCCCGGGGTCGAGCCGCGCCCAGGCTTGCGGGGGTGGGAGATCGACGGGCGGCGCCGCTAGTCGCTGGGTGAGCGTCGCGGTCAACCCTTCCTTCCAGGCGAGGCGCTCGAGCTGCCAGGTGCCGAGCCCGATCAGGACCGCGAAGGCGAGCACTGCCGCGACGAGCCAGGGCCACAAGCGCCGGGGGCGCGGGGCCGCGGGGGCCCTCATGGCGGATCCTGCAGCCGCCCCTCGGCCGCCTGGTTGCGATATTGGAGCGCGATGAGGAGGCCCTTGAGCAAGCGCAGCGGCGCGAGCGTGGTGAGTAGGATCAGCGGGCCCCACAGCACGGCATGCAGCCAGAACGGCGGCTGGTAGACGAACTCGACGATGAGCGCCGGGATCACGACGATGAAGCCCGCGAACAGGATCACGAATACCGCGGGGCCGTCGCCCGCATCCGCGAAGGAATAGTCGAGCCCGCAGACCTCGCAGCCGGGACGCAGCGTGAGGAAGCCTGCGAACAGCTTGCCCTGCCCGCAGCGCGGACAGCGGCCCGCGAGGCCGGCCGCGAAGGGCGAACGTGGTGCGGGATCGGTCATCGAGGGTGATCTATGTCATGCGCCACAAAACGAAAGGGGCGGCTCGCGCCGCCCCTTCGGATCTTCAACTCGGAGCCGCAGCGCTCAGTGGCCTGCCGCCGACGCGGCGCCGCCGCCCCACACATAAATGCAGGCGAACAGGAACAGCCAGACCACGTCGACGAAGTGCCAGTACCACGCCGCGAACTCGAAGCCGAGATGCTGCTTCGGTGTGAAATGGCCGGCGAGCGCGCGGAACAGGCAGACGATCAGGAAGAGCGTGCCGATGAGCACGTGGAAACCGTGGAAGCCGGTCGCCATGAAGAAGGTCGCGCCGTAGATGTGGCCGCTGAAGTTGAAGGCCGCATGGCCGTACTCGTAGGCCTGCACGCAGGTGAATAGTGCGCCGAGCACGATGGTGCAGATCAGGCCCCACTTCACGCCTTCGCGGTCGTTGTGCAGGAGCGCGTGGTGGGCCCAGGTGACGGTCGTGCCCGAGGTGAGCAGGATCAGCGTGTTGAGCAGCGGCAGGTGCCAGGGATTGAAGGTCTCGATGCCCTTCGGCGGCCAGACGCCGCCGAGCAGCTCGGTGCGCATGACCTGATGCACGTCGGCCGGAAACAGAGCGGTCGAGAAATAAGCCCAGAACCAGGCGACGAAGAACATCACCTCCGAGGCGATGAACAGGATCATGCCGTAGCGGTGCGAGATCTGCACCACGCGGGTGTGATAGCCGTCGTGCTCCGCCTCGCGGATCACGTCACGCCACCAGGACAGCATCGTGTAGAGGACGCCCAGCACGCCGGCGCCGAACACCAGGGTCGCGCCCGGATACATCTTGTGCATCCAGCCGATCGCGCCCACGGCCATGACGAAGGCCGAGATCGAGCCGACAACCGGCCACGGGCTCGGATCGACCAGGTGATAGTCGTGTTGCTTGGTGTGGGCCTCAGCCATTCTGGTCTCCGTCCTTCACGGGCGCGCCCCGGCGCCGCATGTCCTCTAATTTAGCTTCGTCCCGGCGGCAAGGCGCCGTTGCTCTCCGCCACCGGCTTGCGGACCGCATGCATGGTGTAGGAGAGCGTGATGGTGTTGAGCCCGTCCTGCTCGGCGTCCTTGGCGAGCTCCGGGTCGACGTAGAAGACCACCGCCATCTCGCGCTTCTCGCCCGGCTTGAGCGTCTGGTCGGTGAAGCAGAAGCAGTTGATCTTCTGGAAATAGATGCCGGAGGTGGACGGCGTCACGTTGTAGCTCGCCTGCCCCACGGTCTCGCGCGCCGAGAGGTTGGTGACCACGTAGTTGAGCGTGACCACCTCGCCGAGGCGTACATCCATCGCGGGCCGCTCGGGCTCGAAGCGCCACGGAAGCCCGCTCGTCACGTTGCCGTCGAAACGCACCGTGATGGTGCGGTCGAGCGTGCCGGCCGGCGCCGAGGTCGCGACCTGAGGACGGCCGCCATAGCCCGTGGTGCGGCAGAACCAGTCGTAGAACGGCACGGCCGCGAAGGACGCGCCGATCATCAGGGCGACGCCTGCGCCGCAGCTCGCGGCCACGATCAGATCGCGGCGGCTCGCCGCGGCTTTCTCGGGACTCTGCGTGGGGCGTTGAGCGGGACTCTTGGACATGATCACAACGGCCGGTTCAGCACGCCCGGCCCCTTCACCAGGGTGACCAGGTAGAACAAGACGACGAGCACACCGAGCGTGAGCGCAAGGGCGATCGAGCGGGCGCGACGGCGCTTCTTCTGCTCCTCGGTCAGTCGGACCCAGTCCTGCTCATGGGGCTCGCTCATGACCATAGTCCGACAGCCACTGCGAGGAGCCGCTCCACCAGCAAGGTGGCGAAGAGCAGGAACAGGTAGAGGATCGAGAAGCCGAACAGGCGCTTGGCGGACGTGTTCGTGGCGTCGCGACGCACCGCGAAGGCGAGCCAGAGCATCACGGCGCCGGTCGCGATCGCGACCACGCCGTAGAGCGCCCCCGCGAAGCCCATCGGCCAGGGCGCGATGCCGAGCGGCACCAGGACGAGCGTGTAGAGCAGGATCTGGCGGCGCGTCTCCTCGGGACCCGCGACCACCGGCAGCATCGGCACGCCCGCGCGGGCGTAGTCGCCGGCACGATAAAGCGACAGTGCCCAGAAGTGCGGCGGCGTCCAGAAGAAGATGATGAGGAAGAGCAGGATCGGCTCGAGACTGATGCCGCCCGTGACGGCGGCCCAGCCGATCATGGGCGGGAAGGCGCCGGCAGCGCCGCCGATGACGATGTTCTGCGGCGTCGAGCGCTTCAGCCACATCGTATAGACGACGACATAGAAGAAGATCGTGAAGGCGAGCAGCGCGCCGGCGAGCGGATTGACCAGCAGGCCGAGCACCACCACCGAGAAGACGCTGAGCGTGAGACCGAAACCGAGCGCTTCGCCCGGCAGCACTTGGCCCGCCGGGATCGGCCGGCGCGCCGTGCGAGTCATCACGGCATCGATGTCGGCGTCGTACCACATGTTGAGCGCGCCGGATGCGCCGGCACCGACCGCGATGCAGAGCAACGCCGTGAAGCCGATCACGGGATGCACGTGGCCGGGCGCGACCAGGATGCCGACGAGCGCCGTGAACACGACCAGCGACATCACGCGCGGCTTGAGCAGCGCCACATAGTCGCCGACCGTCGCCATGCTGATGCTGGCCTCGGCGAGCGTGGTCGGCCGCGACAGGTCGGCGGTCTCGCTCGCCAGGGATGCAGGCTGCAGGCTCGGGCTCATCGGTCTCTTAACGCGGAACGTCCTCAATCCGTCTCACGACGTGGGCAGCGGCGGGAGCGGTCGGGCTGCTCCCGCCACGCCGATCACTTGATGCGCGGCAGCACTTCGTACTGGTGGAAGGGCGGCGGGGAGGACAGCGTCCACTCCAGCGTGGTGGCGCCGGCGCCCCACGGGTTGTTGACCGCCCGCTCCTTGCGCGAGAACGAGATCGCGAGACCGATGAAGAACACCACCAGGCCCGCCGTCGAGATATAGGCGCCAATCGACGACACCAGGTTCCAGCCCGCGAAGGCGTCCGGATAGTCGACGTAGCGGCGCGGCATGCCGGCGAGGCCGAGGAAGTGCTGCGGGAAGAAGATCAGGTTGACGCCGATGAAGGTCAGCCAGAAGTGCAGCTTGCCGATGGTCTCGTTGTACATGTAGCCGGTGATCTTCGGGAACCAGTAGTACCAGCCCGCGAAGATCGCGAACACGGCGCCGAGCGACAGCACGTAGTGGAAGTGCGCCACCACGTAATAGGTGTCGTGGAAGGCGCGGTCGACGCCCGCATTGGCGAGCACCACGCCGGTGACGCCGCCGAGCGTGAACAGGAAGATCAGGCCGAGCGCCCACAGCATGGGCGTGCGGAACTCGATCGAGCCGCCCCACATGGTGGCGATCCAGGAGAAGATCTTCACGCCCGTCGGCACCGCGATCACCATGGTGGCGGCAACGAAATAGGCCTGCGCGGCGCTCGACATGCCGACCGTGTACATGTGGTGCGCCCACACGACGAAGCCGATGCCGCCGATCGCAACCATGGCATAGGCCATGCCGAGATAGCCGAACACGGGCTTGCGCGAGAAGGTCGACACGATCTGGCTGACGATGCCGAAGCCCGGAAGGATCAGGATGTAAACCTCCGGATGGCCAAAGAACCAGAACAGGTGCTGATAGAGGATCGGATCACCACCGCCGCTCGGCGCGAAGAAGGTGGTGCCGAAGTTGCGGTCGGTGAGCAGCATGGTGATGCCGCCCGCGAGCACCGGCAGCGACAGCAGCAGCAGGAACACGGTCACCAGGATCGACCACACGAACAGCGGCATCTTGTGCAGCGTCATGCCGGGTGCGCGCATGTTGAAGATCGTGGTGATGAAGTTGATCGCGCCGAGGATCGAAGAGGCGCCCGCGATGTGGATCGAGAGAATCGCGAAATCGACCGCCGGGCCCGGGTGGCCCGAGGTGGAGAGCGGCGCGTAGATGGTCCAGCCGGCGCCGACGCCGTTGCCGCCAGGCTCGCCCTCGACGAACATGGAAAGGAGCAGCAGCGTGAAAGAGGCCGGCAGCAGCCAGAACGAGATGTTGTTCATGCGCGGGAACGCCATGTCGGGCGCTCCGATCATCAGCGGCACGATCCAGTTGCCGAAGCCGCCGATCAAGGCCGGCATGACCATGAAGAAGATCATGATCAGGCCGTGGGCCGTGGTGAACACGTTGTAGATGTGCGCGTCGTGGAAGATCTGCATGCCGGGCTGCTGCAGCTCCATGCGCATCGCGACCGAGAGCGCGGCGCCGATCACGCCCGCGATGATCGCGAACACCAGGTACATCGTGCCGATGTCCTTGTGGTTCGTCGAATAGACGAAACGGCGCCATCCGGTCGGGATGTGGTGATCGTGCGCCGCGTGCGCATCATGCGCGCCGTGGGTTGCTGCCGGTGTAGCCATGACTTCGCTTCCTCAAAGACTTCTTTGTCGCCCGCTTCGCTCAATCAGTCCCGCGCGACCGGCTCGGCCGCCGCGGCCACCGCCGTCGGCGCCGCGCCATCGTTGCGGGCGTATTTCTTCTTGGCGTCCTCGACCCAGGCCGCGAAGGCCTGATCGTTCACGACGCGGATCTGGATCGGCATGAAGGCGTGGTCCTTGCCGCAGAGCTCGGAGCACTGGCCGTAATAGACGCCTTCACGGGTCGCCTTGAACCAGGTCTCGTTGAGACGGCCCGGCACGGCATCGATCTTGACGCCGAAGGACGGCATCGCGAACGCATGGATCACGTCGGCGCCGATCACCTGCACGCGCACCACCTTGTTGACCGGCACGACCATCTCGGGCGCGGCCGCGAGCAGGCGCGGCTGGTCGGCCTTGCGCTCGTTGTCCTGCAGCATCAGCGAGTCGAACTCGAAATTGCCGTGGTCGGGATAGGCGTAGCTCCAGAACCACTGCTTGCCGGTCGCCTTGACGGTGAGGTCGGCGGGCGGCGTGTGCAGCTGGAAGAACAGGATGCGGAAGGACGGGATCGCGATCAGGAACAGGATGACAACCGGCACCACGGTCCAGGCCACTTCCAGGAGCGTGTTGTGCGTCGTGCGCGACGGCGTCGGATTGGCGCGCGCGTTGAATTTCACGATCACGATCAGCAGCAACGCGAGCACGAACAGCGTGATCGCGGTGATGATCCAGAGCAGGAAGTCGTGGAACCAGGTGATGTCGTCCATCACCGGGGTCACCGATCCTTGGAAGCCCATCTGCCACGGGGAAGGCTGCCCAGTGCCGGCGAGCGCCAGATGAGAGCTCGCCAAGATCACCGTCAAGACAGCCGCGATCGATCGCGCCAATCGCATCAGCACCAGCATTGCCGTGTCCGCTCCTTCGTGTTCCGACCTTTACCGACCGATTTCGAACCAAACGCTGTCCAACCAGCAGGGTTCGTTCACCCGCTCAGGTACGGCAAAGCCGTCGATCAGGGCTCCGGCGCGAGGGTGTGGCGGGACGTTCGGAACCCGGGCATCTCAAACCACAAATTAGACCGGGTCGCAACGTGCGTCGTCGACATCAGGGCATGATTGCGCGGCGGAGCTGGCGGTATCGCGCAAGCGCCCGGTTTGCAGGCCCTTTTCGACTTGCTTCCGTAGCGCCACGGCGGCGCGACCCGCCGCGTTCTTGACAAGGTTGCAACGCCATGTACCCCACGACGAGCGCAAATGCCGCGGGATCCGCGATTCGGCGACGTCGAGACCACCGCCGGGAACAGGACCGAACGATGCGTAGCTTGATGCCTGCAGCCCGCGCGGCCGCACCCGGGATGGCCCTCATCGCGGCCGGCTTCATGCTCGCAGCCCTCGGCGGCGCGTCGGCGCAAGGGGTCGTCAAGTCGGTGCATGGCGACTGGCAGATCCGCTGCGATACGCCGCCCGGCGCCAAGACCGAGCAGTGCGCCCTGATCCAGAGCGTCACGGCAGAGGACCGGCCGAATGTCGGGCTCACCGTCATCGTCCTGAAGACCGCGGACCAGAAGGGCCGGCTGATGCGCGTGCTGGCACCCCTCGGCGTGCTGCTTCCGTCGGGTCTCGGACTGAAGATCGACAACAACGATGTCGGCCGGGCCGGTTTCGTGCGCTGCCTGCCCAACGGCTGCGTCGCCGAAGTCATGATGGACGACAACCTGCTGAACACGTTGCGCAGTGGGCAAGGCGCGACCTTCATCATCTTCCAGACACCCGAGGAAGGCATCGGCATCCCGATGGGCCTGAAGGGCTTCGGCGAAGGCTTCGACAAGCTGCCCTAGCGTTCTGCCCCTTCGGCCTCGGGTCTCGTTCTGGACCTTTCGACCGAGGCGCCCTTTCGGGGCTGCCTCCCCGCGCCTATCTTGCGGGAAACCCCGAGGAACCCGCCATGACCGAGCCGTCCCCTGTTTCCCTGATCGACCGCGCCGGGTTGGACCGCGACGCCGTCAGCCGTCTGATCGGCCGTGGACTCGACGGCGCCGATGATGGGGAACTCTTCCTCGAATATCGCCAGGCCGAGGCACTGGTATTCGACAATGGCCGGCTGAAGCAGGCGACCTACGACACCGCGCAGGGCTTCGGGCTGCGCGCCGTGAAGGGCGAGGCGGTCGGCTATGCGCATGCCTCGGACGTCTCGGAAGCCGCGATCGCGCGCGCGGTCGAGTCGGTACGCGCCGTCCAGGGCGGCTATTCCGGACAATATGCGGCGGCGCCGCCGCGCACCAATGTGCGCCTCTACAGCGACGAGAATCCGCTCGCGGCGCCGAGCTTCGAGAGCAAGGTGCGCCTCCTCGAACAGATCGACGCCTATGTGCGGGCGAAGGACCCGAGCGTGCGGCAGGTCTCGGTGAGCATCGGCGCCACCTGGCAAGTGGTCGAGATCATGCGCGCCGACGGCACAACCTACCGCGACGTGCGGCCGCTGACGCGGATCAACGTCTCGGTGGTCGCCGGCAAGGGCGATCGCCAGGAGACCGGCAGCCATGGCTATGGCGGGCGCGAGGGCTTTGCGCGGCTGCTCACCACGGAAGCGTGGAAAACCGCGGCCGACGACGCGGTGCGCCAGGCCCTGGTGAACCTCGAGGCGGTCCCCGCCCCTGCGGGCGAGATGGACGTGGTGCTCGGCTCGGGCTGGCCCGGCGTGATGCTGCACGAGGCCGTGGGCCACGGGCTGGAGGGCGATTTCAATCGCAAGAAGACTTCGGCCTTCGCGGGGCTGATGGGCCAGCAGGTTGCGGCCAAGGGCGTGACCGTCGTGGACGACGGCACGATCTCGGAGCGGCGCGGCTCGCTCACCATCGACGACGAAGGCACGCCGAGCAACCGCACGGTGCTGATCGAGGACGGCATTCTGGTCGGCTACATGCAGGACCGCCAGAACGCGCGCCTGATGGGCATGAAGCCGACCGGCAACGGCCGGCGCGAGAGCTACGCTCACGTCCCGATGCCGCGCATGACCAACACCTACATGCTGGCCGGCGGCCGCGATCCGCAGGAGATTCTCGCGTCGGTGAAGAACGGCATCTACGCGGTGTCGTTCGGCGGCGGACAAGTGGACATCACGTCCGGCAAGTACGTGTTCCAGTGCACCGAGGCCTATAAGATCGAGAACGGCAAGATCGGCGCGCCCGTGAAGGGCGCCATGCTGATCGGCAATGGGCCGACCGACCTGCACCGCATCAGCATGATCGGCAACGACCTGGCGCTCGATCTCGGCATCGGCACCTGCGGCAAGAACGGCCAGGGCGTCCCGGTGGGCGTCGGTCAGCCCAGCCTGCGCATGGACCAGATCACAGTGGGCGGGACGGGCTGAGCTAGAGGTAAGCGATCGTCCGCCCGCAGGCCGCGACCAGGATCCAGATCGCGAGCGAGGTGTAGCCGGCGCGGCGCGCGGCGGCGGGCATGGGCGTATTGGGCGGAAGCTTCTCGAGCTGGCGGCGGATGCCGAACTCGAAGACCGCGACATTGACGAGACCGGCGCCGATCAGCGCGAGCTTCGCCAGGAACACCGGATTGATGATGACGTGGCCGGCTTCCGCCGCGAACAGCAGGAAGCCCGTGAAGGCGAGCGCGCACAGCGCGAGCAGCACGACGCGGCGGGCGCCTTCGATCACGCGCGCCGGCGACGTCGCCGCGAAGCCGCCGATCAGGCGCACATCCATGATCGCGAGCGCACCCGCGAAGACGAACAGCGACACGATGTGCCCGACATTGGCGAAAGGATAGATCCAGATCGATTGCCGGATCGCGGCCGCGAAGCCGGACTGCTCGAGCGCCACGAACAGCGCCGGACCTTCGTGCTCCATCGCGCAGCTCTTTGTGACTAGCGCATCTCGACCGACTTGCCATCGACCGTAATGCGCTCGGCGCGCATCTCGTCCGGTTGTGCGGTCGAGGGATAGCCGTAGGCCGAGACGTTCTTGCCCACCGCCACCATCTCGATGAGCGCGCCGCGCGTCACCATGCGCGAGGTGGGTGCGAGCGTGACGGTCCAGACCTTGTCATTGCTGCGCACCGTGAGCGTCACGTGCGGGTTCTCGTATTTCGAGGTGAGGATCGGACCCGCGACCGTGATCGGCTTGGCGGCGTCGTAGCTGCCCCAGCCGTGATGCGCGACGGCGGGACCCGCGATAAAGGCGAGCGCGGCAACGAGGGTGAAGCGGCGAGTGGCGAGACGACAAGTCATTGGCGACCTCTCGGAGTGAAGCCCCGTCGATCTTAGGAGAGTTCGCAGGACGGTGCGTCCGCGATCGCGCGCGACCATTTACCTCACCACGCCGGACACGCAGCAGGGCTTGCGGCGCGGTCGGGTGATCTTGTCCTTGAGATAGCAGTGGGCGCCGGTGCCCACATAGCCGGGACGCACATAGGTCCAGGCGCGGCACTTGTTGTCGTCCTCGCAGGCCTTCTGGCAGGTGCGGCCCGCGGCATCGGCCGCGATCTCCAGGTCCTTGTAGTCGCCGCCCCAGCGATCGATCGAATACTCGGCGCCGCCCTTCGGCTCGATCACGCCCGCGCCCTTGATGCCGGAGACGCAGCAGGCGCTCTCGACCCGCGGCGGCACCCGGTATTTGAGCCAGCACACGGCGATCTGCGACTCGGGGCGCGGATAGACGAAGCTCCAAGCGCGGCAGCGCGACTCGCGGTCGCAACGCGCCGCGCAAGCCGCGGGATCGGCGGAACGCACCTGAAAGTTCGTATAGTCGCTGCCGAGCCGGTCATAGCCGGCCTGGCCCAGCGCGGGCCCGGCGAGGACCAGCACGAACCACAATCCGGACAGCCAAACGGGGAGCCGCCCCCTCATCCGATCTCCCTCCAGGTCGGATCCGTGACTCTACTTGCTCCGATAACATCTTTTTGGGAAGTGGTCTTTTGAGGGAGTGCCCCCGTGCATTCGTCTCAATTCACACCGAGGTGAGCCCCGAAATCCCGTGACGACGAATTCCCCGCAGCCCGAGCTCGTCATCTTCGACATGGACGACGTGCTTTGCCGTTACGACCTGCCGACCCGGCTCGCGCGGCTCGCCGAGTTCTCGGGCCGGGATCCGGACGAGATTCGCGCCGCGATCTGGGACTCCGGCTTCGAAGCCACCTCGGATGCGGGCGCCATCGATGCCGCGACCTATCTGCAGGGCTTCGGCGAGCGGCTCGGCGTGGCGCTCAGCCGCGCGCAATGGGTCGAGGCGCGCCGGGCCGCGATGACACCCAACCCGCGCATGCTCGCGCTCGTGCAGGCATTGCAAGGCACGGTCCGGCTCGCGCTGCTGACGAACAATGGGCTGCTGACGCGCGAGACCATCGGGGACTTGTTCCCCGAGGTGGCGCGCCTGTTCGGTGAGCATCTCTTCGTCTCGGCACAGTTCAAAACGCGCAAGCCCGATCCCACGGTCTATCGGCTGCTCACGGCGCGTGTCGGCGTCGCGGCCGAAGCCGCGCTGATGATCGACGACAAGCGCGTGAACGTGGCAGGCGCCGAGCGCGCCGGCCTGATGGCTCACCATTTCGATGGCATCGCGGGCCTGCTGACGCGGCTCGCGGCGCTCGGCCTGCGGACGGATGTGCCTGCGTCTTCGTGAGACTGTCTCGGCTCGCGCGGTCTGCGCGCGCTTTATCTTTGGACCTGAGCCATGAACCACTCGAACGAGTTCGGCTTCCTCTTCCTCGGCGTGGTGCTGCTGGCTGCCGCCGTGGTGAGCGTCCCGATCGCGCGCGGCGCGCGGCTCTCGGCGATCGTCGCGTACCTCGCGGCGGGCGTGGTGATCGGCCCATTCGGGCTGCGCGTGTTCAGCGCGCCGGGCACGATCCTCACCGTGGCGGAGCTCGGCGTCGTGCTGCTGCTGTTCCTGATCGGCCTCGAGCTGAAGCTCTCGCGGCTGCTCGCGATGCGGCGCGACATCTTCGGGCTCGGCGCCGCGCAGCTCATCCTCACGGCGACTGTGCTCGGCCTCCTCGCCTATGCGATCGGGCTCACCGGGTGGCGCGGCGCGATCATCGGCGGTGTCGCGCTGGCGATGTCGGCGACCTCGATTGCGCTCACGATCCTGGAAGAGCGCGGACATCTGCACGAGACCTACGGCCAGCGCGCCTTCGCGGTCCTGCTGTTCCAGGACATGTCGATCGTCCCGCTGCTGGCGGCGCTGCCGCTGCTCGCGCCTGTCATGGCCGATCACGGCCGCAGCGCCGGCGAGACCATGACCTCGGTCGGCCTCGCGGCTGGCGCGATCGCCTGCGTCGTGATCGCGGGGCGCTATCTGCTCAATCCGCTGTTCCGGCTGCTCGCCGGCACCGGCGCGCGCGAGGTAATGACCGCGGCCGCGCTGCTGATCGTGCTCGGCGCGGCCGAGCTGATGCATGCGGTCGGCATGTCGATGGCGCTCGGCGCCTTTTTGGCGGGCGTGCTGCTCGCGGAGTCGAACTATCGCCACGAGCTCGAGGCCGACATCGAGCCGTTCCGCGGGCTATTGCTGGCGCTGTTCTTCATGGGCGTCGGCATGTCGATCGACATGGCGGCCGTGTGGGCGAATCTCTGGCTGATCATCGCGGCCGCGCTGGCGATCACGGTGCTCAAGGCCGCGGTCGTGTGGGCGCTGTTCCGCGCGACGTGCGCACGTACGGGCGATGCGCTGCGCGCCGGCTCGGTGCTCACCCCGGCGGGCGAGTTCGCATTCGTGCTGGTGCCGCTCGGCCTGTCACTTGCGGTGCTTGATGCGCGCGCCGCGAGCCTCCTCTCGGCGATCGCGGCCGTCACCATGCTGATCGGTCCGCCTTTCGCGACGCTGACCGAGACGCTGCTCGCGCGCTTCACGCAGACCGCGGAGCCGGAGCCCGAAAGCTTCGACGGCGTCAAAGGCTCGGTGCTGCTGATCGGTTTCGGCCGCTTCGGGCAGCTCGTGTCGCAATGCCTGCTGGCGCAAGGCGTGGACGTCACGGCGCTCGACAACGACGCCGAGATGATCCAGAGCGCAAGCCGCTTCGGCTTCAAGGTCTATTACGGCGACGGCACGCGGCTCGACGTGCTGCGCGCCGCGGGCGTGAACAATGTGCGCATGGTCGCGGTGTGCGTCGACAAGCGCGATGCCGCGAGCCGCATCGTGGAGCTGGTGCGCAGCGAGTGCCCGGGCGCAAAGCTCTACGTGCGCTCCTATGACCGCACGCATTCGCTGGAGCTGATCCGGGCGGGCGTCGATTTCGAGCTGCGCGAGACCTACGAATCGGCGCTCACCTTCGGCCGCAGCGTGCTCGAGGCGCTCGGGCTCGACGCGGAGAGCGCGATCGCAGTGCAGGAGGACGTGCGCCGGCGCGACCAGGAGCGGCTCGCCCTGCAGCAGGCGGGCGACGTCATGGCGGGACTCGACAAGATCTATGCCCGGCCACAGCCCGAGCCGCTGATCGCACCGGTCCGGCAGTCGCGCCCGCTCAATGCAGACGCCGATGACATCATCCACAGCGAGACGTAATTCTCGGGCTGATCAGCGAGGCGGGCGAAACGAAAAGCGCCCGCCGGGAACGGGCCGGCGGGCGCGAAGTCCGGAGCCTGAGGGGATCAAGGCCGCCGGATACTTGGCCGATGGGGGGAGGATCGGCCGGGATCGGGTTGGCGGTCAGAGGCAACCCTCTGCCGCATGGATGAGTCAGATCGCCTGATACGAGGGGCGATTGGTCGGCGGCCGGCAGAAGGCTTCGGCCTCGGGGATGACCGAAGGCGCGATCAGCGGGCTGAGCTGCAGCGTCTTGCATACGCGGCCGCGGGTCTGTCGGCGCTCCTCGGCGCGGCTCACCAGAACTGCGGTCGGGTCGCGCCACATAGGCTCGGAGAACGCGTCGCGAAGATCCCCCCGGGTGAGCCCGATGTCCGACAGCATCCGGTCATCGAGCCCCGCCAGGAGGGCCGCGTCGCGGCGATTGCGATAGCCCTGGACGACTTTGCGCGTGCCCACGATCACGAACGCAGCGGCGTTCACGATCAGCCCCATGAGAAGGGGAGCGGCGATCTTCCGGGTCTCGGCATGCGCAGTCATGACAACCTCCAGGGGTCCAGCGAGGGCAAGAGGCGCCTGTTGCGGGCCACGCGTCCTCCGACGGTGCCGCTGCGAGACTCAACCTACCTGCCCTGACGTCACGAACATGGCACCGGCCTATTGATAAGTGAAACGAATGTTTTTAATCTGACCAATCATCAGCGGTGATGTTTGGCGGAGCCCTCCCCATGACCACCCTTCTGGACGTCGACCAGCTTCGGACCTTCCTGGCGATCGCCGAGACCGGCAGCTTCACCAAGGCGGCCGACATCGTTCACAAGACGCAGTCGGCGGTCTCGATGCAGATGAAGCGGCTGGAGGAGCGGCTCGACCGGCCGATCTTCGCGCGCGACGGGCGCGCCTCGAAGCTCACCGAGGACGGCGAGCGCCTGCTCGACTACGCGCGGCGCATCATCAAGCTCAACATGGAGACGCTGGCGGCCTTCTCGGATCGCGAGATGACGGGACGCGTCCGGGTCGGCGTGCCCGACGATTATGCGGATCGCTATCTGCCCGACATCATGGCGCGCTTCTCACGCGCCTATCCGGGGGTCGAGCTGACCGTGACGTGCGAGCCATCGGTCGAGCTCGCGCGGCACATCAATGCGAACGAGCTCGACCTCGCGATCGTCACCAATTGCGAGTCGATCCGCGCCTCCGAGACCTTCCGCCGCGAACGGCTGCTGTGGGTCACCTCGGGGCGTCATTCGACACATGCGGAATCGCCGGTGCCGCTAGCGCTCGGACGGCAGACCTGCGCGTGGCGGCGGCTCGCGATCGAGCGGCTGGAAACTGTCGGCCACCCGTATCGCCTCTCCTATTCGAGCTCGAGCGCCGTCGCGGTGACGGCCGCGGTGCTCGCAGGTCTCGCGGTTTCGGTGCTGCCGGAGTCGGGCTTGCGTCCCGGCATGCGCATCCTCACGCCGGCCGACGGCTTCCCGGACCTGCCGCCCTGCCAGATTGGCCTGTTGCGCTCGCCGCACGAAAGCACCGCCATCATCGAGGCGCTGGGCGAGCACATCATCTCGTCGCTGGAGAACCTGTCGGAGACCGCGCAGGCCGCGGAGTAGTTGATCCGGTTAGCGTGCCGGCCGCGGTGCGCTCAGCACGAGCACGTTGCCGATCACCACGATCGCGAGCCCCAGCGCGGCGGGCACGCTCCAGACATAACCTTCCGTGAAGGTCGAGATGCCGAGCGCGATCACGGGCATCAGCACCGTGACATAGCCGGCGCGCGCGGGGCCGATGCGGTCGAGCAGCGGAAAGTAGCAGGCGTAGCCGATCGCCGACGAGCCGAGGCCGAGATAGAGGATCGAGATCAGGTAGCCGGCGCGCGTCTCGTAGGTGAAGGGGCTGCCGTTCCAGAGCGCGAGCAGCGCCAGGAAGACGCAGCCATAGAGCATGCCAATGCCCATGCTGGCGAACACCGGCGTCTTCTGCCGCTGCAGCTTCAACGAGGCGATGTTGCCGAAGCAGAAGAGGAAGGTGCCGACGCTCGCGAGGGCGAGCCCATAGGCGGCGCCGGCGCCGATATGAGCGCCCGCGAGCTCGGGATAGAACAGCAGCGCCACGCCGGTCGCCCCGAGCAACCCGCCGAGCAGCACGCGGCCGCTGATGCGCGCACGCAAGAGCAGCGCTTCGAGCGCGACGTTGATCACGGCCGCAAGCGAGAAGAGCACCGCGAGCAGGCCCGTGGTGACGTGGATGGCGGCGTAGTAGAACAGCGCGAAGTTGAACGAGAACAACGTGGCGCCGAGAAATGCGAGGCGCACATGCACGGCCGCCGGATAGCGGAAACGCTCGCGGCGCAGGGCCGCGATGATCAGCATCGCGATGGCGCCGAGCGCGAAGCGCCAGATGCCGGACACTTCGGGCGCCACCTCGCCGAGCTGATAGCGCATCGCGGGCCAGGAGAAGCCCCAGACCAGCACCACGGCGACGAACAAGGCGACATCACCGGCACGCACGTGACGCGACGTCTGGCGGCTCTCGACGGGTGTTTTCTGCAGCACGGCTCTGTCCCAACGCGCGGAGCCGCGGGATGTGCCCGAGCGCGGGCACGATCACAAGGAAGCGGCGCTGGATGGCAGCCATGCGCGAGGCGATGAGAGGTCAGATCAGCGGAGCGGTGGTCGCCTCGGTCAGGCGCACGAGCTCGGAAGGCGCGAGCTCGATCTGCAGCCCGCGCCTGCCACCGTTCACCAGCACGCTCGCATGGGCGAGCGCAGCTTCCTCCACGAACACGCGCACGCGCTTGCGCTGGCCGAAGGGCGAGATGCCGCCCACATGATAGCCCGTGACGCGTTCGGCCTCGGCGGGCGGCAGCATGGCGGCGTCCTTCACGCCGGCGGCAGCCGCGAGCTTCTTCAGGCTCACCTCCGTGTCGGAGGGCACCAGCACGCAGATAACGGCCCCACCTGCCTTCGCCATCAGCGTCTTGAGCAGGCGCGCAGGCGGCATGCCGAGCGCTTCCGCGGCCTGCATGCCGATGCGTGCCGCGTTCGGGTCGTAGTCGTACTCGTGCAGCGTGAAGGCGATGTTCGCCTTCTGCAGCGCGATGGTTGCGGGAGTGCCTTTGGCCATGACTTCGGCAATTTCTTGCGGAGACTCGAAGGAGCGCCCTGATAATCAGGATCGTCCGTGATGTCTCGCGAAAACTGCTGCACGCCCCGTTCACTCGTCAGAAACAGCCAATCGGGAGGGAGTCTCATGACGCTGCTCAAGACGACGATCCCACTGCTCATTGCGGTTGCCGCGCTTCTCGGCCCGGCCCGCGCGGACTATCTCGTCAAAGAGGTCGGCAGCTTCCATGTGGGCGGCGGCCAGGTCGTGCTGGAAGGCCTGCCGACGCGCGAGATCAGCTTCACGGCCGGCATGGCGCCGATCAAGGTCGATCCGAACGGCGAGTTCGAGACCGGGCAGATGTATGTGCAATACGTGAAGCTCGCGCAGCCGAAGGCAAAGGTGCCGATCCTGCTCTGGCACGGCGGTGGCCTCACCGGCGTGACCTGGGAGACGAAGCCGGACGGCAAGCCGGGCTGGCAGCAGTTCTTCCTCGAGGCTGGCTATGACACCTACGTATCGGACGCGGTGGAGCGCGGACGCGCCTCGTGGTCGCGCTATCCCGAGATCTACAAGGGCGAGCCCTTCTTCCGCGCCAAGAAGGAAGGCTGGGATCTGTTCCGCATCGGACCGGCGGACGGCTGGAGTCGCGAACCTTCGGAACGGCGCGCCTTCCTCGGCCAGCAGTTTCCCATCGAGGCCTACGACCAGTTCGCCAAACAGAGCGTGCCGCGCTGGGCCGGCAACGACGCGGCGACGCAGAAGGCCTATGACGCGCTGGTGCAAAAGGTGTGTCCCTGCGTGATCGTCGTGCACAGCCAGGGCGGCAATTTCGGCTACACCGCGGCGCTCAACAATCCGGAGCGCGTGAAGGCGCTGGTGCTGATCGAGCCCTCCGGCGCGCCGAGCCCGGAAAAGGCCGAGGCGGCGCGTGTGAAGGGCATTCCGCATCTCGTCGTGTGGGGCGACTACATCGACCGCGTGCCGATCTGGGGCAATCTCGTGAAGGCGAATGAGCGCTGGCGCGACGCGGTGCGCGAGGCCGGCGGCACAGTCGAATGGCTCGAGCTGCCGAAGGCCGGGCTCACCGGCAACTCGCACATGTTGATGATGGACAAGAACTCGGACGCGGTCGCGAAGCTGGTACAGGACTGGCTGGCGAAGCAGAGCGGCGTAATGAATTAAGGGACGCAGTTGCTCTCCTCGTCATGGCCGGGCTTGTCCCGGCCTCCGCGCCTTGCTGTGTTGCTAGGCTCAGAGACGTGGATGCCCGGCACAAGGCCGGGCGTGACGGAGTCGTGCAGTCAGGTGGCGCACTAGTTAGTAGGCGTATTCCGTGTAGATCGGATCGACCGATCCCTTCCAGGCGCCCTCGTACTTGGCGAGCAGCTCCTCGGCGGGTGTGACGCCGCGGGCAACGCTTTCGAACAGCGGCTCGAGGAAGCGGGTCTCGTCGCGGCCGCCGGCGTCGTGGCGCTTGCGGCGGGCGAGGCCCTGATGGGAGATGGCGAGGCACTGCTCCGAGAGATCGAGCAGCGTGCGGCCGCGGATCGCGGCCTTGAATCCGAGCCTCGGCACGTCGTCGCGCAGCTTCTGCCGCTCTTCCGCGGTCCAGTCCTTGACGATGTCCCAGGCGGCCGCGAGGCAATCGTCGTCGTAGAGGATGCCGACCCAGAAGGCGGGCAGCGCCGGCAGACGGCGCCACGGGCCGCCGTCTGAGCCGCGCATCTCGAGATAGCGCTTGAGCCGCACCTCGGGGAAGATCGTTGAGATGTGGTTCGCCCAATCCGAGATGGTGGCGCGCGTGTTGTGCATGCCGGGCAGCTTGCCGGCCATCAGGTCGCGGAACGACTTGCCCGACACGTCGATGTACTCGTCGCCGCGCTTGATGAAGTACATCGGCACATCGAGCGCGTAATCGACCCAGCGCTCGAAGCCCATGCCGTCCTCGAAGGCCCAGGGCAGCATGCCGGAACGATCCGGATCGGTGTCGCGCCAGATCTCGGAGCGGAACGAGAGCTCCCCGTTCGGCTTGCCCTCCGTGAAGGGCGAGTTGGCGAAGAGCGCGGTCGCGACCGGCTGCAGCGCGAGCGACACGCGCAGCTTCTTGACCATGTCGGCCTCGGAGGAGAAGTCGAGGTTCGTCTGCACCGTGCAGGTGCGGTACATCATGTCGAGGCCGAGCTTGCCGCGCTTCGGCATATAGGCCGTCATGATGCGGTAGCGGCCCTTCGGCATCACGGGCATGTCGGCGCGCGTCCAGTCCGGCGTCATGCCGAGGCCGAGGAAGCCGATGCCGAGCGGCTCGGCGATCTCACGCACCTGCGCGAGATGGGCCATCAGCTCGCTGTTGGTCTGATGCACGGTCTCGAGCGGCGCACCCGAGAGCTCGAACTGCCCGCCGGGCTCGAGCGAGATGGCGCCGCCGCCCGTCACGTCCGCGAGGCCGATGATGTTCTCGCGCTCCATGATCGGCTCCCAGCCGAGCAGATGCTGCATGCCTTCGAGCAGGGCGTGAATGCCGCGCGGTCCCTCGTAGGGCACGGGTCGATGACCCGCGACCGTGAAGGCGAACTTCTCGTGCTCGGTACCGATGCGGAACCGCTCGCGCGGTTTCGAGCCGGCCTCGAACCACGCGACGAGTTCGTCGCGCGTCTCGATCGGCGTCATATCGACCTGGTCACGAGCCATGCAGGGATTCCGGCGGAAGGGCCGCGACCATTAACGCGGCGACGGCGGGAGGGCAAATGCGTGGCCGAACACGTGTGTCCGGCCGACCCGAGTGGCGAGATGGCGGTCCGGGTCGCGGACGTCAAGACTTCGTGATCGGGCGGTGCGGCCAGACCAGCGGGAGCGCCGCGGTGGCCAGCGCCGTGAAGGCTGCGCCGGCGAGGAATGTGGCGCGCGGGCCGATCGCGTCCCACAGGGCGCCGGCGATGAGGCTCGCGGCCAGCATCGCGATGCCGCTGACGAGATGGAACAGGCCGAAAGCGGTGCCGCGCAGGTCCGCCGGTGCCGTATCGGCAACGAGCGTTGCGAGCAGGCCTTGTGTCATCCCCATGTGCAACCCCCACAGGGCGACGCCCAGCGCGATGACGCCGAGGCCGCCAAAGGCGAGCGCGAGATCCGCGAGGATCAACAGCGCGAGGCCCACGACGAGCACGATGCGGCGGCCCGCGTGATCGGAGAGCACGCCGGCGGGCCAGGCCGAGAGCGCATAGACGATGTTCATCAGCATGAGCACGGCCGGCACGAGCGCGATTGGCAGGCCGGCCTCCTGTGCGCGCAAGATCAGGAACGCCTCGCTGAAGCGCGCGAGCGTGAAGACGGCGGCCACGCCGACGATGAGCCAGAAGGCATTTGGGAGGCGCATGAGATCGGCGCGTGCGAAGGGGGCGCCGACCTCGGCCTCGCTCGGGGGCCGCTCGGGCTCTCGTACGAAGAAAATGATCACGGCAACCGACGCAACGGCCGGGAGCACGGCGATCCAGAACACGAGGGTGAAGTTGCTCGCCGTGATCAGCATGAGCGCCATCGCGACCAGCGGGCCGAGAAAGGCGCCGACCGTGTCGAGGGTCTGGCGCAGGCCGAAGCTCGCCCCGCGCACAGGCGCGGGACTGAGATCCGCGATCAGCGCATCGCGCGGCGCGCCGCGAATGCCCTTGCCGACGCGATCGACGAAGCGCGCGAGCACGAGCCACCCTATCGTGGAGGCGAGCGGAAAGATCGGCTTGGTGGCGGCCGCAAGCCCGTAGCCGAGCGCCGTGAGCAGCTTGCGGCGGCCGAGCCAGTCGCTCAGGGCGCCGGAGAAGACCTTGACGATGGAGGCGGTCGCCTCGGCGATGCCTTCGATGAGGCCGACCGTCATCATCGAGGCGCCGAGCACGGTGACGAGATAGACGGGCAGCAGCGCGTGGATCATCTCGGAGGAGAGATCCATCAGCAGCGAGACGAAGCCGAGCGCCCACACGCCGCCCGGGATCTCGCGCCAGCGGAGAAAGGAACGGGTGGGTTCGGTCATGGGGTGCGGTGCGCGGAGATCGGCATCGCCGCACACCCTACCCTATATCCGTCACCCTGAGGTGCTCGACGCGCAGCGTCGAGCCTCGAAGGGCGACAGCCCGGACCTCGTAGCGAGCAAGCTGAACCGCCTCGGCCGTGCATCCTTCGAGGCTCGGGCTCGTCGCTACGCGACAAGCCCTCGCACCTCAGGATGACGGGACAGAAGCTTCGGCTCGCGGTTACGCCGCCGCCTTCTTCTGGCCCGGGGCGAAGCGCGTGTAGAAGCTCTCGCCCTTCTTGGCCATGTCATTGAGCAGCTTGCCGGGCTTGAAGCGGTCGCCGTACTTCTTCTCGAGCTGCTTGCAGCGCTCGACGAACTTCTTCACGCCCATCATGTCGATGTAGGAGAGCGTGCCGCCCGAATAGGGCGCGAAGCCGAAGCCCAAGATCGAGCCGACATCCGCTTCGCGCACGTCGGTGAGCACGCCCTCCTCGAAGCAACGCGCGGTCTCGAGCGCCTGCATGACGAGGAGACGGTCCTTGAGCTCCTGCACGTCGATCTTGTCCGGGTCGAGCCTGGTCGGCTGCAGCTCGGCGAGGCCGGGCCAGAGACGCTTCGGGCCGGACTGCGGATAGTCGTAGAAGCCCTTCTGGTTCTTGCGGCCGAAGCGGCCGCGCTTCTCGACCATCTCCTCGAGCAGCGCCTTCTGGCGCGTGTCGATCGCGGCTTCGCCCAGATCCTTCTCGGTCGCCTTGAGGATCTTCCAGGCGAGATCGACCGCCACCTCGTCGTTGAGCGAGAGCGGGCCGACCGGCATGCCGGCCATGCGACCGACATTCTCGATCATGGCGGCGGGCACGCCTTCGGTCAGCATGAGATGGCCTTCGCGGATATAGGTACCCACGACTCGCGACGTGTAGAAGCCGCGGGAGTCGTTGACCACGATCGGCGTCTTGCGGATCGCGCGCACGTAGTCGAGCGCGACCGCAAGCGCGGCATCGCTGGTCTTCTTGCCCATGATGATCTCGACCAGCATCATCTTCTCGACCGGCGAGAAGAAGTGGATGCCGATGAAATTGCCGGGGCGCTTCGAGCTCTCGGCGAGCGAGGTGATCGGCAGCGTCGAGGTGTTGGAGCCGAACACGATCTTGTCGCCGATGATGGCCTCGGCCTTGGCGGTGGTCTCGGCCTTCACGCCTCGCTCCTCGAACACGGCCTCGATGACGAGGTCGCAATCCTTGAGCAGGTTGTAGTCGGCGGTCGGTGTGATGCGCGCGAGCAGCGCATCCTTGTCCGCCGGCTTGGCGCGGCCCTTCGAGACCTGGCCGGAGATCAGCTTGTCCGAGTAAGCCTTGCCCTTGTCGGCGGACTCCTGGTCGCGGTCGATCAGCACCACGTCGATGCCGGCTTGCGCGGTCACATAGGCGATGCCGGCGCCCATGAAGCCGGCGCCGATGACGCCGATCTTCTTGAAGCTCGACGGCGGCGGGCCTTCGGGACGGCGGGCGCCCTTGTTGAGCTCCTGCATGGAGACGAACAGCGAGCGGATCATGGCGGCCGCCTCGGGCGAGCGCACGATCTTGGCGAAATAACGCGACTCGATGCGCAGCGCCGTATCGAACGGCACCTGCAGACCCTCGTAGACGCAGGAGAGGATCGCGCGCGCGGCCGGATAGTTGTCGTAGGTCTCGCGGCGGTAGATCGCGTTGGCGGGCGGGAACACCATGGCGCCGGCCTTGGAATAGACCGGGCCGCCCGGCAGCTTGAAGCCGTCAACGTCCCAGGGGTTCTTGGCCTTGCCGCCGGCCTTGATCCACTCCTTGGCGGTCTTGATGAGATCCGCATCCGGCACCACGTTGTCGACCAGCTTCATCGCCTTGGCGCGGTCGAGGCGGAGCTGATCGCCCTTGAGCAGGAACTGCAGCGCGTCGGCGGGCGGGACCATGCGCGCGATGCGCTGGGTGCCGCCGGCGCCCGGGAAGAGGCCGACCTTGACCTCGGGCAGACCGACGCGCGTCTTCGGATTCTCCGAGGCGACGCGATGATGACAGGCGAGGCAGAGCTCGAAGCCGCCGCCAAACACCGATCCGTTGATCGCGGCGACCCAAGGCTTGCCGCTGGTCTCGAGGCGCCGATAGAGCAGCGAGAGCGCGCGGCTCTTCTCGAACACCATGGCGGCGGCAGCTTCCTCGCCCTTGCTGGCGAGGAGCTCCTCATAGCCGGCGCGCATACCGCTGAGCATCGTCAGATCGGCGCCGCCGCAGAAGGTGTCCTTGCCGGAAGTCACGACGGCGCCCTTGATGTTGGCGTCGGTCGCGACCTGCTCGACGATCTTGGCGAGCTCCTCCATCATCGGGAAGTCGATGAGGTTCATCGTGCGGCCGGGCATGTCCCAGGTGACGAGGGCAATGCCGTCGGCGTCGATGTCCAGCTTGAAGTTCTGAAATGCCATTGCGGATGACTCCGTGAATTCTGGTCGCGCTCAGACGCGCTCGATGATGGTGGCGGTGCCCATGCCGGCGCCGATGCAGAGCGTGATCAGCGCGGTCGAGAGGTTGCGCCGCTCGAGCTCGTCGAGCGCGGTGCCGAGGATCATGGCGCCGGTGGCGCCGAGCGGATGACCCATGGCGATGGCGCCGCCGTTCACGTTGACCTTGGCGGGATCGAGGTCGAAGGCCTGCTGGAAGCGCAGCACGACCGAGGCGAAGGCCTCGTTGATCTCGATGAGATCGATGTCGTTCAGGGTCATGCCGGCCTTCTTGAGCAGCTTCTGGGTCACATCGACCGGGCCCGTGAGCATGATGCCGGGCTGCGAGCCGATATTGGCGAAGGCGCGGATGCGCGCGCGCGGCTTGAGGCCCGTCGCCTTGCCGGCCTTCTTCGAGCCGATCAGGATCGCGGCGGCGCCGTCGACGATGCCCGACGAGTTGCCGGCATGGTGCACGTGCTGGACATATTCGACGTCCGGCTGCTCCTGAACCGCGACGGCGTCGAAGCCGCCCATCTCACCCATCTGCACGAAGGACGGGTTCAGGCCGGCGAGCGACTGCATCGTGGTGGTCGGACGCATGTGCTCGTCGTGGCCGAGGATGGTCAGGCCGTTCACGTCCTTCACGGGCACGACAGAGTTCTTGAAGCGCCCCTCCTCCCAGGCCTTGGCCGCGCGCTTCTGGCTCTCGACCGCATAGGCGTCGACGTCGTCACGCGAGAAGCCGTATTTCGTGGCGATGAGGTCGGCCGACACGCCCTGCGGCATGAAATAGGCCTTCACGGCAATCGCGGGATCCATCGGCCAGGCGCCGCCGGAGGCGCCGATGCCGACGCGGCTCATGGACTCGACGCCGCCGCCGACGGTCAGCTCGTGCTGGCCCGACATGATCTCGGCGGCCGCGAAGTTCACGGCATCGAGGCCGGAGGCGCAGAAACGGTTGAGCTGCACGCCCGGCACGCTGACGCCGTAGTCGGCCGCGAGCGCGGCCGAGCGCGCGATGTCGCTGCCGGCCTCGCCCACCGGATCGACGCAGCCGAGCACGACGTCGTCGACCAGCTTGGTGTCGAGTCCGTTGCGGTCGCGGATGGCGCCGAGCGCCTGTGCGGCGAGATTGAGCGCAGTCACCTCGTGCAGCGAGCCGTCGGACTTGCCGCGCCCGCGCGGGGTGCGGACGTGATCGTAAATGAAGGCGTCGGCCATGACTTCCTCCTCAAGGAGTGATCCGGTGAATCTTAGAGACTTCGCGAAATGAGCAGCTTCATGATCTCGTTGGTGCCCGCATAGATGCGCTGGACGCGCGCGTCGCGGTACATGCGCGAGATCGGATATTCGTCCATGTAGCCGTAGCCGCCGAACAGCTGCAGGCAACGATCGACGATCTTGTTCTGCAGGTCGGTGAGCCAATACTTCGCCATGGAGGCGGTCGTGGTGTCGAGCTCGTGCCGGATGTGGCGCTCGACGCAGTGGTCGTGGAACACCTTGGCGATGGTCGCTTCGGTCTTGCATTCGGCGAGCACGAAGCCGGTGTTCTGGAATTCGATGATCGCCTTGCCGAAGGCCTTGCGCTCCTTGACATAGTCAATGGTCAGGCGCAGCGCACGCTCGATCATGCCGATCGCGGCGGTCGCGACGATCAGCCGCTCCTGCGGCAGCTCGGTCATCAGCTGCACGAAGCCGAGACCTTCCTCGGAGCCGAGCAGGCCTTCGGCCGGCAGCTTGACGTCCTCGAAGAAGAGCTCGGAGGTGTCGGCCCAGTCCATGCCGAGCTTCTTGAGCTTGCGGCCGCGGCGGAAGCCCGGCGCGTCGTCGGTCTCGACCACCATCAGCGAGATGCCTTTCGATCCCTTGGTGGGATCGGTCTTGGCGACGACGATGATCAGGTTGGCGTGCTGGCCGTTGGTGATGAAGGTCTTCGAGCCGTTGAGCACGTAACCGTTGCCGGACTTCTTCGCGGTGGTGCGCACGCCCTGCAGATCGGAGCCGGTGCCCGGCTCGCTCATCGCGATGGCGCCGACCATCTCTCCGGTGGCGAGCTTCGGCAGCCAGCGCTTCTTCTGCTCCTCGGTGCCGTACCGCAGGATATAGGGCGCGACGATGCCGGAATGGAGCGGCGCGCCGATCGCGTCGAGTCCGGCGAGCGCGAACTCGCGGTTGATCACGGCTTCATGCGCGAAGGTGCCGCCGGCGCCGCCATACTCCTCTGGAATGCCGGCGAGCAGCAGGCCCGCTTCGCCCAGCTTGTTCCAGGCCGAGCGGTCCATGATGCCGTCCTCGGTCCAGCGCTCCACATCGGGCACGAGCTCGGAGTCGAGAAAGCGGCGCGCCTGCTCCTCGAGCAGCACGAGATCTTCGCTCATCCAGGCCGGGCGCGGCAGATTGATGGCTTCCATCGGGTGTCCTCAGGGGGCGTTTCTTGTTGTGATCCTATCCGAAAATTCGTGTCCGCTGCGCATCAAACTCAGCGCTTTACCTCGTGATCCGGATGCTGCTGGTTGACCATGCGCGCGGCCTTGTCAGGCTTGAGCCATTCCTCGGTGCGCTGCGCGGGCAAGCCCGCGATCGTATCGAACCAGGAGACCTTGCTCTCGATTCCGTACTGCTTGGTCGGACGCACGGCTTCGGGATCGTCCAGGCTGCTCATGGTGACGCTGATCGTGCCGGTGCCTTCGAACGCATAGGTGAGTGGCGTGCCGCAAGCACTGCAGAAGCCGCGCTCGGCCATGTTCGAGCTGTTGAAGATCGCGGGCGCCCCGCGTGTCCAGCGCAGATGCTCCTTCTTGCCGCCGGTCAGCGCCGCCATGGGCTGGCCGGTGGCCTTCTGGCACATGCGGCAGTAGCACACGCTCGCGAATGCGGGCCGCTCACTCCACTCGTAGCGCACGGCGCCGCACTGGGAGCCACCGGTGAGCTTCCTGGGCTCGGTCATCTGCATCTCCGATCAGAACGCTTCCGCGGGCAGCTCCATCATGGTGGCGGCGCCGGACTGGATGCGCTTGAGCTGCGCCGCGCTCTCGGGCAGCACGCGCTCCATGAAGAAGCGGCCGGTGACGAGCTTCGCCTTGAGGCGATCCTCGCTGCCGTTGGCGCCGGCCTTGAGCTTCTCCTGCGCGGCTTTGGCCATCTGGGCCCACATGTAGCCGAGCGCCACCAGGCCGAACAGGTGCATGTAGTCGACCGAGCCCGCGCCCGCATTGTCGGGTGCCTTCATGGCGTTCTGCATGAACCACATGGTGGCCTGCTGCAGGTGGCCGAGCGCCTCGCCGAGCGGCGCGACATAGGGCTTCATCGCCTCGTCGGCGCCGTGCTCCTTCACATAGGCCGAGACCTCGTTGAAGAAGGCCATCACGGCGCGGCCGCCGTCCTTCGGCAGCTTGCGGCCGACAAGGTCGAGCGCCTGAATGCCGTTCGCGCCCTCGTAGATCATGGCGATGCGCGCGTCGCGCACGAACTGCTCCATGCCCCACTCGGCGACGTAGCCGTGGCCGCCGAACACCTGCTGCGCCATCACGGTGTTGGCGAAGCCCTGATCCGTGAGCACGCCTTTGATGATCGGCGTGAGCAGGCTCATCTGGTCGTCCGCCGCCTCGCGCGCCTTGGGATCGCCGGAGCGATGCGAGACGTCGCCCTTGAGCGCGGTCCAGAGAACGAGGGCACGCGCGGCTTCGTTGAAGGAACGGATCGTCATCAGCACGCGGCGAATATCCGGATGCACGATGATCGGATCGGCCGGCTTCTCGGGCGCCTTGGTGCCGGAGATCGAGCGGCCCTGCAGGCGGTCCTTCGCGTAGATCGCGGCGTTCTGATAGGCGACCTCGGACTGCGCCAGGCCCTGGATGCCGACGCCGAGACGCGCTTCGTTCATCATCGTGAACATGGCGGGCAGGCCACGGTGCTCCCCGCCGACGAGCCAACCGGTGGCGTTCTCGTAGTTGAGCACGCAAGTGGAATTGCCGTGGATGCCCATCTTGTGCTCGATCGAGCCGCAAGTGACGCCGTTGCGCGCGCCGAGCGAGCCGTCGGCATTGACCATGAATTTCGGCACGACGAAGAGCGAGATGCCCTTCACGCCCTCAGGCGCGCCCTCGATGCGCGCGAGCACGAGGTGCACGATGTTCTCGGTGAGATCGTGCTCGCCGGCCGAGATGAAGATCTTGGTGCCGGTGATCTTGTAGGAACCATCGCCCTGCGGCACTGCCTTGGTGCGCAGCATGCCGAGGTCGGTGCCGCAATGCGGCTCGGTGAGGTTCATGGTGCCGCCCCACTTGCCCGCGATCATGTTCGGCACGTAGGTGGCCTTGATCTCGTCATTGGCGTGCGCGAGCAGCGCTGCGATGGCGCCCTGGGTCAGGCCGAAATACATCGAGAAGGACATGTTGGCCGAGATCATGAACTCGCTCACCAGCGAGGTCATGGTGTGCGGCAGGCCCTGACCGCCGTACTCGGTCGGCGCCGAGATGCCGACCCAGCCGCCGTCGATGAACTGCTTGTACGCTTCCTTGAAACCCTTCGGCGTGGTGACGCTGCCGTCGTCGTGACGCTTGCAGCCTTCGAGATCGCCGACGCGGTTGAGCGGCGTGAGCACCTCCTCGGCGAACTTGCCGGCCTCTTCCAGAATCGCCGCGCACACGTCGGGCGACGCATCCGAGAAGCCCGGCAGGTTGCCGTAGCGCTCCCAGTGAAACACGTCGTTCATCAGGAACAGGACATCGTCCACGGGGGCCTTGTAGCTGGGCATCGCATTCTCCTCGAAGACGGGCCTCTCGCCCTTTTCAATCCATCACGGCGCGCGGATGCGCGAAGAATTCAGGTCACCGACTGGCCGCGCGCGATCAGCTTCTCTTTCGTCGCCTCGCTCGCACGGGTGAGCTCGGCGATGGCGCGGTCGATCTCGCTGCGCTGCTCCCTGAGGCGCTCGATACGCTCGCCGAATTTCGCGAGCGCGACGCGGAGCTGGGTCACGCCCTGGTCGCCGAGATCGTAGAGGTCGAGCATCTCGCGCACTTCTTCGAGCGAGAAGCCGACCTTCTTTCCCATCAGCACGTATTTGAGCCGCGCGCGGTCGCGCCGGCTGTAGAGCCGCTCCTGGCCGCGCCGGGCCGGATCGACCAGCCCCTTCTCCTCGTAGAAGCGCAGCGTGCGGGCGCTGACGCCCAGCTCCTTGGTGAGGTCGCGGATCGTGAAGATCTCGCCGCCGGTTGCCGGCGCGGGATCGAAGCCGGCCACGAGATCCGACATGAACTGATCTGGGCGCTCGAGGCTGGACACTCGGGAGGTCTCCGCGGGGCGACTAACGAGACGCAGTCTCCTATCATCAGTTTACGTAAACGTAAAGATGGGAACCCGAAAAAAGCCGCGCAGGGAGGCGGTCCCATGCGCGGCTTCTGCTAGGAAGCGAAGATGGTGGTAGTTAGATAGGCTTTACGCCTGTTGGCCGCCGGACAGGGAGGCGTAGATCCGGCGCAGCTCGGAGAGACCTTCCTCGATCTCGACCTTCTGCTTCTCCAGGAGCTTGATCTGCTCGAGGCACTTCTCGCGGTCGAACTGGAGCTTGTGGCCGTTCGCCTGGCCTTCCTCGGCCGCGATCATCTGGCGGATCTCGGTGAGGGTGAAGCCGAGCTTCTTGCCCTTCAGGATCTGCACCAGACGCTGACGGTCGGCCGCCGAGTAGAGGCGGGCGAGACCGGCGCGCTGCGGCGAGAGCAGGCCCTTGTTCTCGTAGAAGCGCAATGCCCGCAGGCTCACGCCAAACTCGCGCGCGAGGTCGCCGATCGTGAAGGTCGGCTCGTTGGACGCCTGCCGCTCGACCGGTTGGTCCTGAGCTTCGGCCTGCGCGCCCACGGCGTGAGAAAGGAAATTGGCATGTTCGGCATTCTGCATAATGTTTCTTGTCCTTGGTTTTTGGTGGTTCTTGACCTGCAAGCATCGCGGGCACTCACGCCCGAGATAGCGGTTTCGTCGTGCCCCGAAACTAGTGACGTATCGGAAGCGCGACCAGTGTGGTTCCGGTTAGGTCAAGTGGATCTTACGGTTAGATGTCGGGGGTTTTTTCCCGCGCCGGGGCTCGCAGACCGCAAATGGGAGCTTGCGTCGGTCCGGATTCAGTGATCCGGGCCTCGTCTCGGCACCTCCCGCGAGGAATCAGGCACGGTACGCGAATAGGTGCGCGGGCGCCCGCTGTCCGGCCGTTCCTCTGGAGAAGGGCGGACGCAACGCGGAGAGACGGGGAGTTATGGGTCCCGAGTCAGCCGCCGCCTCGGCCTCGCGATGACCTCCCGATCGCCGCCAAAAGCCGGGCCGCTGCCACGGCGGAAGCACGCGGATTCTCACGGACTTAACGGCTTATTTACCCTGACGGGCAAAAGTTGCGGGCAAGGACGCAGGACCGCGCCCGCTTCATTCGTTCTTAACGAGCGTGGTTCCCAGGGGCATCCGGCCCTGCGCCTTCCATGTGTGCCGATTTGGCGGGTGCAAGCATGACGACAGGCGGTTCCTGGAACGAGTCCGGCCTCGGACCGGAGCTTCGTGATGCAGCCCGTGAAGCCGCACGCCGCTCCGGCCAGTCGGTCGAGGAATGGCTGCGTTCGGCGATCATCGATTCGGCCGCCGATGCCGGTGTCAGCTCGATGCGCCGCCCCGTCGAGGCACCCGCCCCCAACCTGAATTCCCGCCTCGATGAGCTCAGCGCCCGCCTCGAGCGATTGACGCGCGGCACGCC
>JAEYAU010000182.1 GCA_023404705.1 Pseudomonadota bacterium | reverse complement strand
CGTTCTGAACCGTCGACGCGTGCGCACGGCGGATCACACGCCGAGATGCGCCGTCGGCGCCCGGGCCGCCTTAGCGCACCCTACGCAGCTATCGCTTCGCGGGCTCCGGCGCCATCGGTGCGGCGCGCAGATACTCCTCCTTCGGCGCCTTCTTCTTCATCTTCTTCTTCTTGCGCGCGGCCGAGAGGTCGGTTGTGTCCTGAGCCGAGAGCAAGGTTGTGCCGCTGCTCGCCGCGATGGCGGCCGGTGGTGCCACGAGAATCACGAAAAGGGCCGCGAGCGCGGTTGCGATGAGAAGGCGCATGCTCGTCCTCCGGTTCCGATTCAGCAGCGGATAGGATAGACCAAAGCGGCGCGGGCGACAGCCGGCGTTCACGAGGCATGGCATGGTCGTTCTCAACCGCATCTACACGCGTTCCGGCGACGACGGCACGACGGCGCTCGGAACCGGCGAACGGCGCAAGAAATACGACCTGCGGATCGCGGCCTACGGCACCGTGGACGAGATCGGCGCTACCCTCGGGCTTGCGCGGCTGCACACGGAGGGCAGCGCGATCGACCCGATGCTGGCGCGAATCCAGAACGACCTGTTCGATCTCGGCGCCGACCTCTGCTCGCCCGATAAAGGGAAAGGCCCCGGCGGCGAGCGGCTCGCCATCACGGACGCGCAGGTGAAACGGCTCGAGGACGAGATCGACCATCTCAATGCCGAGCTCGCGCCCTTGCGCTCCTTCGTGCTGCCGGGCGGCACGCCGGCCGCATCCTTCCTGCATCTCGCCCGCACGGTGTGCCGCCGCGCCGAGCGGCTGATCGTCGAGCTGAAGGACACGGGCGAGAGCGTCTCGCCGCAGGTCCTGAGCTACGTCAATCGCCTGTCGGATTTCCTCTTCGTCGCCAGCCGCTTCGTCAATGACAAGGGCGCGCGCGACGTGCTCTGGGTCCCGGGCGCCAACCGCTAGAGGATCTGTCGATGGCCTTGATCCAACCTCCGTTCGTGCCCGCGCAAGCGCAAGCGGGCATCCAGGGCCGCAGGCTCATGCGCGCGGCTCTGGGTCCTCGCTTTCGCGGGGACGAACGGCCGGCGAAGCCGGTGTAGAGAGCCCGATGGTCATCCCGGTCTATGACGACGATCCCCTCGACAGGGACACGCATCCTTACGTAACGGTTGCGATCATCGCAGCCAATGTCGCGCTGTTCCTGCTCAACACGCTCGCGTCACCCAACACCCATGTGACGCTGGAGCGCGTGCTGCCGCTGGTGCCCGCCGCGTTCACGGGTTACGCGCTGCCGCCGAGCGACTTGCCGCCCGAGGTGACGCTCGTCACCTACATGTTCATGCATGGCGGCTGGATGCATCTCGTCGGCAACATGCTGTTCCTCTGGGTGTTCGGGGACAATATCGAGGACGCGATCGGACATGTCCGCTTCGCCCTGTTCTATCTCGCGTGCGGCATCACGGGCGGGCTGGTGCACATTGTGAGCTCACCGGCTTCCCCGGTGCCGCTGATCGGCGCCTCCGGCGCGGTCGCCGGCGTCGTCGCGGCCTATCTGATGATCCGGCCCTGCGCGCGCGTCACCGTGCTGCTGTTCGGCGGCATTCCGGTCCGGCTCGCGTCCTACTGGGTGCTCGGTTTCTGGATCCTGACCCAGATCTGGAACGTGGTGGTGGGCGACATGAGCAACACGGCCTGGTGGGCCCATGTCGGCGGCATGGGCGCGGGCGCCGTGCTGATCATCTTCCTGCGCCCGTCGCATGTGCTGCTGTTCGAATGCGTCAGGCCGCATCCCGCCCTCGCGGCGCCGCGTCTGGATGACCGCCCGCGTTGACAGGGTTGGGCCCGGCCCATACGTTGCCGCCGCGCCGCGCGGGGGATTGGAGCCAGCATGAAAATTCTTGTGCCCGTGAAACGGGTTGTCGATTTCAACGTCAAGGTTCGCGTGAAGGCGGACGGTTCCGGCGTCGAGCTCGCGAACGTCAAGATGTCGATGAACCCCTTCGACGAGATCGCGGTCGAGGAAGCCATTCGCCTCAAGGAGAAGGGCGCCGCGACCGAGATCGTGGCCGTCTCCATCGGCCCGCAGCAGGCTTCCGAGACCATCCGCACCGCGCTCGCGATGGGGGCCGACCGCGGCATCCTGGTGAAGACCGACCAGACCGTGGAGCCGCTCGCGGTCGCCAAGATCCTGAAAGGTATCGTGGAAGCCGAGCAACCCGGGCTTGTGATCCTTGGCAAGCAGGCGATCGACGACGACGCCAACCAGACCGGCCAGATGCTCGCGGCCCTGCTCAACTGGCCGCAGGGCACCTTCGCGTCGAAGCTCGCGCTCGAGGGCGGCGAGGTGCTGGTCACCCGCGAGGTCGACGGCGGCCTGCAGACCGTGCGGCTGAAGGGTCCCGCGATCGTGACGACCGACCTGCGGCTCAACGAGCCGCGCTATGCGAGCCTTCCCAACATCATGAAGGCCAAGAAGAAGCCGATCGCCGAGCAGACCCCGGCCGATTACGGCGTGGACGTCGCGCCACGCCTCGAGGTCGTGAAGACGGTCGAGCCGGCGAAGCGGCAGGCCGGCATCAAGGTGGCGGACGTCGCCGACCTCGTGGGCAAGCTCAAGAACGAAGCGGGGGTTCTCTGATGACGACGCTGCTGATCGCCGAGCACGACGGCAAGTCGCTGCGCGACGCCACCACCAAGGCGCTCACCGCCGCGAAGGCGCTCGGAGGCGACGTGCACGTGCTGGTCGCGGGCGTCAATGCCAAGCCGGCCGCGGATGCCGCCGCCAAGCTCGACGGTGTCGCCAAGGTGCTGCTGGTCGAGGGGGCGCCCTACGAGCACATGCTGGCGGAACCGGCGGCCGCGCTGATCGTCTCGCTCGCATCGGGCTATGATGCGCTGGTGGCGCCGGCGACGACCATGGGCAAGAACGTGATGCCGCGCGTCGCCGCGCTGCTCGACGTCATGCAGATCTCGGACGTCACCAAGGTGGTCGCGCCCGATACCTTCGAGCGGCCGATCTATGCCGGTAACGCGATCCAGACCGTGAAGTCGAAAGACGCCAAGAAGGTCATCACGGTGCGCACGGCAGGATTCCAGGCGACGGGCGAGGGCGGCTCGGCGGCGGTCGAAAGCGCCAATGCGGCGAGCGACCCGGGCGTGTCGAGCTTCGTCGGCGAGGAGCTCTCGAAGTCGGACCGGCCGGAGCTGACCTCGGCCAAGATCGTGATCTCGGGCGGCCGCGCCATGCAGAGCCGCGAGAACTTCACCAAATACATCGAGCCGGTGGCGGACAAGCTGGGCGCCGCGGTCGGCGCCTCGCGCGCGGCGGTGGATGCCGGCTATGCGCCGAACGACTGGCAGGTCGGCCAGACCGGCAAGGTTGTGGCCCCGGAGCTCTATATCGCGGTCGGCATCTCGGGCGCGATCCAGCATCTCGCCGGCATGAAGGACTCCAAGGTGATCGTCGCCATCAACAAGGACGAGGAGGCGCCGATCTTCCAGGTGGCCGACTACGGCCTCGTCGGCGACCTCTACCAGGTCCTGCCGGAGCTCGAGAAGGAATTGGCGAAGCTCGGCAAATGACCGGACAGCCGGGTGGCGAGCGCCGGCGGATCAAGCTAAAACGGCGCTCGGGCACGGGGCAGGAGGGCCGTCATGGGCGTAGTCGCGCTGCAGACCGGCGGTCACCGGACGGAGATCATGGCGCAAACCATTCGTAAGGTCGGAGTCATCGGGGCTGGCCAGATGGGCAACGGGATCGCCCATGTCTGCTCCATCGCGGGCTATGACGTCATGCTCAACGACGTCGCGCCGGATCGGATCAAGGAAGGCCTCGCGACCATCAACGGCAACATGGCGCGCCAGGTCTCGCGCAAGCTGATCACCGAGCAGGAGCGGCAGGTCGCACTGGACCGGATCGCGCCGGCCGAGACCATCGAGGCGCTCGCCGACTGCGACCTGGTGATCGAATCCGCGACCGAGAAGGAAGAGGTCAAGCGCAAGATCTTCACCGAGCTCTGCAAGTCGCTGAAGCAGGACGCGATCATCGGCACCAATACCTCGTCGATCTCGATCACGCGGCTCGCCAGCGCGACCGACCGGCCCGAGCACTTCATCGGCATTCATTTCATGAATCCGGTGCCGCTGATGGAGCTGGTCGAGGTGATCCGCGGCATCGCGACCGGGGATTCGGCGTTCGAGGCGACCAAGGAATTCGTCAGCCGGCTCGGCAAGACCATCGCGGTGGCCGAGGATTTCCCGGCCTTCATCGTCAACCGCATCCTGCTGCCGATGATCAACGAGGCGGTCTACACGCTGTACGAGGGCGTCGGCACCGTGGAGTCGATCGACACCGCGATGCGGCTCGGCGCGCATCACCCGATGGGTCCGCTGCAGCTCGCCGACTTCATCGGCCTCGACACCTGTCTCTCGGTGATGCAGGTGCTCTACGAGGGGCTCGCGGACTCCAAGTACCGGCCCTGCCCGCTGCTGGTGAAATACGTCGAGGCCGGCTGGCTCGGCCGCAAGACGCAGCGCGGCTTCTACGACTATCGCGGCGAGAAGCCGGTCCCGACGCGTTAGGGTGTGCCGTAGGGTGTGCTCAGCGCGCCGAGGCCTCTCAGTTCTGCACTGAATCGATCGAGCTGAGCGCACGCGTGCGCTGGGCGGATCCGCTGCTCTCACACTACTGCAAGCTTCCGGGCCGCCGAGCACACCCTACAAACAGCCTGAACGGCCGCCCGTCGATCGCCGCCAGCCCGAGCGCGATCGCGGCCATGCCGGCGAGATGGCGCGGCGCGAGCGTCTCGCCGAGCAGGCCGACGCCGAGCAGGATGGCGCTCACCGGGATCAGGAAGGTGACCAGCAGGATATTGGTCGCGCCCGCGCGGGCGAGGATGCGGAAGTAGATGACGTAGGCGAGCGCGGTCGAGACGGCCGCCAGTGCGACCACGGCCGCAACGGCGGCGAGCGACGGCGCGGCGAGCGTCCAGGGGCGGTCGATCAGCAGCACGAGCGGCAGCAGCATCAGGCTCGACATGCTCAATTGTCCGGCCGCGACCGCCATCGGCGCTTCGCCGCGGAAGCGGCGGCCGTACACGCCGCCGAGCGCGTAGAAGAAGGCCGCAACCAGGCAGGCGAGCTGCGCCAGCACGGCGCCGCCGAGCGCGGTCAGCGCATCGGGCCCGATCATCACGACGACGCCGACGAAGCCGATGATGACGCCCGCGAGCCGCGCCGGCGTGATCTTCTCGTCATGCGTCGCCACATGGGCGACCAGCACGGTGAAGAGCGGCGTCGTGGCATTGAGGATCGAGGCGAGGCCGCTCGCGATATGCGTCTGGCCCCAGAAGATCAGCGTGAACGGGATCACGTTGTTGATGAGGCCCATCACGGCGAAGGCCGTCCAGGTGTCGCGGCGGCGCGGCAGCGCCACGCCGAGGAGGCGCATGGCGGCGAGCAGCAGCACGGCCGACAGCGCGACGCGCGCGAGCGCCACCGTGAGCGGCGGCAATTCGTCGACCGCCACCTTGGCGAAGAAGAACGAGCCGCCCCACACAACCGAGAGGACCAGCAAGAGCAGCCAGTCGCCGGTCGACATGGTGAGCCGGGGCGGCATGTGCCTCCTCTTATGACCGCTTCTGCCGCGGACCTGCCGGCCGGGCGACCCGATTCCCGCAGAACCGGGCGGACCATTTACAGGCGATTAACCGCTTCCGCATCGTGCGGAAATCGGCGGCTGACAGCCGGCCTCTACGTGTTCATCCTGAGGGACAACGGGGTGGGGGGAAGCCGACCAGAAGGATGGCTCCCATGGATACGATCGCTATGACCGCGGCCTGGCTGGATGCCGTGCGGCGGACGCAACTGGCGGTGCCGCTGAATGCGCGCCAGCCGGGTCCCGCAGAGACTCTGACCGAGGTCATGGAAAGCGCGCTGCGCCATGGCGGGCTCGACTCGCTCGATTCGAGCTGGGTCGATCCGGCGCGCATCGAGACGGTCCCGGTGGATCCAAGCCGCCCCGGACAGGTGATCGACCTGTCGGTCTGAGGCCGCGTAACGCTTCATTAATGGTGGCCCTGCACCCTGGCCGCAGGATCGATCATGGCCATCTCCCGCACCTCGCGTTTCGGCGCGTCCAAGCCCTCGCTGTGGCAGACCACCCAGGCGTGGCGCGAGAAGCGTCGGGCGATGGTCGCGAGCTTCCAGTCCGAATCCTCGGCCGCGAGCTCGGGTTTCATGACCGCGTGGTCGAACCAGATCAGCGGCTCGACCCAGATCGCCACGCAGACGACCGTGGCGCGGCTGCAGGCCGAGGCCAAGGCCAAGCAGCAGAAGATGCTCAGCCAGCTGAATCTCTCGATCTGATCGCAGCGAGCCCGAGAACCACCCCATGGACGTCGCCGCAATCGCCACCGCCATGGCCGCCGCCAATACGGTGCAGACGCAGAGCGTGATGGCGGCCAAGATGATGAAGATGAATCTCGACGCCCAGGCATCGATCGTGCAGGTGCTCGAGGCCGCGCAGCAGAACGCTGCCGCGCTGGCGCCCGGGATCGGACAGAACCTCGACATCACGGTGTGAGCTGACGCGGCCTCGCGGTGCCCTCGGACGTCATCCCGGCCGAGCGAAGCGAGTGCCGGGATCCATATCCCCTGTGGTCGCGATGCGGACAGACAGGGGTTATGGATCCCGGACAGCCGCTGCGCGGCTTCCGGGATGACGGCGGAGTGTGCGGCTCGCTCGACGGCAAGGCAGCACGCTGATTACGACACCCTCCCCAGCGCGGCGTTGATCAGCCTGATGGCGTCCTCGCTCGCCCATTCGGCGGGACCCGCGAGCGTGCCGATCTCGCAGCCGGCCGCATCGATCAGCAGCGTCGTCGGCATGCCGAGCGCCTTGCCGATGGTCTTGAGCTCCTGGAAGATCTTGGCGCTCGGATCCGCGTAATAGGCGAGGCGGTCGATGCCGACCTCCTTGAGCCAGGCCTTCGGCTTCTCGGGATCGCGCGTGTCGATATTGACGGTCACGACCTCGAACTGCGGGCCGCCGAGCTTCGCCTGCAGCTCGTTGAGCGCGGGCATCTCCTTCCGGCACGGCACGCACCAGGTGGCCCACAGGTTGAGCAGCACGGTGCGGCCGCGCCAGTCGGCGAGCGTCTTGCGCGCGCCGGTCGCGTCCGTGAAGGCGAGCTCGGGCAGGCGCTGCGGCTCGCGCGCGATGGTCAGCGCCGCGACCTCGCCGCGGGCCAGCGGCGCCGCGCGGCGCGCAACCTCCTGGGCCGGCTTGCACTCGGCCGTAACGGCGTGATTGCGCGTCCATAGGCCGATCCCGTATACCGCGCCGAGCCCGACGGCGACGCCGGCCACGCCCCCCGCCAGCACCATTGCGAGGCGTCGCTTGGCATGTCGTTGCGAGGCTTCACGTGGCGAAGCTTGGCGTCGGTCATCGGTGGTCATCGGCAAACCTTCTAGAAGCGAGCGGTCATGAGCAACAAGATGTGGGGCGGGCGCTTTGCGTCGGGGCCCGACGCCATCATGCTGGAGATCAACGCCTCGATTGATTTCGACCGCCGCCTTTTTGCCCAGGACATCGCGGCGAGCAAGGCCCATGCGGCCATGCTGGCCCGGCAGGGCATCATCAGCCGGGAAGATGGGAGGCAGATCGCTCACGGTCTAGACACGATCCTGTCAGAGATCGAGAGCGGCAAGTTCCGCTTCAAGCGGGCGCTCGAAGACATCCACATGAACGTCGAGGCGCGGCTCGCCGACATGATCGGCCCCGCGGCCGGCCGGCTGCACACCGCGCGCTCGCGCAACGACCAGGTCGCGACCGACTTCAAGCTGTGGGTGCGCGACGCCATTGACGAGATCGATGCGGCGCTCGCGCTCTATCAGCGCGCGCTCGCCGAGACGGCGCTCAAGCACGCGGCGACCGTGATGCCGGGCTTCACGCATCTGCAGACCGCGCAGCCCGTGACCTTCGGTCATCATCTGCTCGCCTATGTCGAGATGGCGGCGCGCGACCGCGGCCGCTTCGCGGATGCGCGCAAGCGGCTCAACGAGAACCCGCTCGGCTCGGCCGCGCTCGCGGGCACCTCGTTCCGGCTCGATCGCGCGATGACATCGAAACAGCTCGGCTTCGACCGGCCGACCGCGAACTCGCTCGACGCGGTCTCGGACCGCGACTTCGTGCTGGAGACGCTTGCGGCCGCGTCGATCGCGGCGGTGCATCTGTCGCGCTTCGCCGAAGAGATCGTGATCTGGTGCTCGCCGCTCGTCGGCCTGCTGCGGCTCTCGGACAAGTTCACGACCGGCTCCTCGATCATGCCGCAGAAGCGCAACCCCGATGCGGCCGAGCTGGTGCGCGCCAAGACGGGACGCATCTTCGCGGCCTTGCAGGGGCTGCTGGTGGTGATGAAGGGGCTGCCGCTCGCGTACCAGAAGGACATGCAGGAGGACAAGGAAAGCGCCATGGAAGCGCTCGCCGCGCTCACCCTCTGCATCGCGGCCATGACCGGCATGGTGCGCGACATGAAGCCGGACGTGAAGCGCATGCAGGCGGCTGCGGGCGCCGGCTACTCGACCGCGACCGATCTCGCGGACTGGCTGGTGCGCACGTTGAAGATGCCGTTCCGCGAGGCGCATCACGTCACGGGCCGCATCGTGGCGGCGGCCGAGAAGGCCAGCGTCGCGCTCGATGCGCTGCCGCTCGAGGCCATGCGCGAGGTCGAGCCGCGGATCACCCGCAAGGTCTACGAGGTGCTCTCGCCCGAGCGCTCGGTGAAAAGCCGTGTCACCTATGGCGGAACCGCGCCCGCAAACGTGACGCGGGAGGCCAGGAAGTGGCTCAAGAAGCTGGAGAAGCAGCGCATCTTCCGGTGAAGTGGATACCGGTTCACCGACAAGAACATGCGCCAGGCAAGTGTGCCGTTGAGCCTTGGTTTCGCCCCCGCGGGCCTGCTATACGGGAGCCCTGGGTTCGAGGAGCACAATGATCCGTCCTGACCGCCCCGTTTTCCGCGCTCTCTCTCTCGGCGCGCTCACTGTGGCGCTGGCCGTGACGCTGTCCGCCTGCGGGCGCAAAGGCGGCCTCGACCTGCCGCCGGCGGCCGCGCAGGCCGGAGCGCCGGGACAGCCGGGCGCCGAGGCACCCGCGGCCGTGGATGCCCAGGGCCGCCCGATCGCGCCGCAGGGGCCGAAGCGGCCGCTGCCGATCGACTTCCTGCTCGAATAGCATCCAGGGTCATGCACCACTTCGCCTATCGTGACGGCGTGATGCACGCCGAGGCGGTGAGTCTGAACACCATCGCGGACGCGGTGGGCACGCCGTTCTATTGCTATTCGACCGCGACGCTGGAGCGGCACTACAAGGTGTTCGCCGGTGCTTTCGCGGATGTGCGCGCGCTCGTCTGCTACGCCATGAAGGCGAACTCCAACCAGGCCGTGATCGCGACGCTGGCCCGGCTCGGCGCCGGCGCCGACGTGGTCTCGGGCGGCGAGCTCAAGCGCGCGCGTGCCGCCGGCATTCCGCCCGAAAGGATCATGTTCTCGGGGATCGGCAAGACCGCGGCCGAGCTCGCCGACGCGATCGATGCCGGCATCCTGTGCATCAACGTGGAGTCGGAGCCGGAGCTCGAGCTGCTCTCGGCGATCGCCTCGTCGAAAGGGCGCACGGCCTGCGTCTCGCTGCGCGTCAATCCGGATGTCGATCCGAAGACGCATGCGAAGATCTCGACCGGCAAGTCGGAGAACAAGTTCGGCATCCCGATCAGCCGCGCGCGCGAAGTCTACGCGCATGCCGGCAAGCTGAAGGGCATTCGCGTCTCCGGCGTCGACATGCATATCGGCAGCCAGATCACCGACCTGCAGCCGTTCGACGACGCCTTCCTGCTGCTCTCCGACTTCGTGCGGACGCTGCGCGCCGACGGCCATCACATCGAGCATGTCGATCTCGGCGGTGGCCTCGGCATTCCGTATCGCGAGGACAACGAGCCGCCGCCGAATCCGGATGCCTATGCGGCGGTGGTGAAGCGCGCGACGCGCGATCTCGACTGCACGCTGATCTTCGAGCCGGGCCGGCTGATCGTCGGCAATGCGGGCGTGCTGGTGTCGCGCGTGCTTTATGTGAAGCGCGGCGAGGCGAAGACCTTCGTGATCGTCGATGCCGCGATGAACGACCTGGTGCGGCCGACGCTCTACGAGGCATGGCACGAGATCCGCCCCGCCAATGAGCCGATCCCGGGTGCGTGGCGCATCGTCGCAGACGTGGTCGGGCCGGTGTGCGAATCGGGCGATTTCCTGGCGCTCGACCGCGAGATCATCGAACCCAAGCCGGGCGATCTGGTTGTGGTGATGTCCGCGGGCGCTTATGGCGCCGTGCAGGCCGGCACCTACAATACGCGCCCGCTGGTGCCGGAAGTGCTGGTCAATGGGTCCGAATGGGCGCTGGTGCGGCCCCGCATGGAGGCGGAGGCGCTCATCGGGCTCGATCGAATGCCGGGCTGGCTGTAAGCGACATCACGGCTGCGTGATCGCCGTCACCAAGGTGCGGCCCGAGATCGGTCATCATCGGGCTCAATATTTGGTCCTGGCTTCCCCGAACTTGGCGCCGCAGGCCAAATCGCGGTATCCCTTTTGGCGGAGACTCTGGTGAACGACCGCCCGACCGAAGCTGCCAACGAGCCCGATCGCCGTCCCGACACGCCGGGTGTCGACGCCATGCTGGTCCGCGCGCTCAAGCGCGCCCGCTGGGCGCTGCTCTGGGAACGGCTGTGGCCGGCGCTCGCGACGCTCGCGGTGGCGCTCGGTATCTTCCTCGCCGCGTCCTGGGCCGGGCTCTGGCTCTGGCTGCCGCCCATGGGGCGCGCCATCGGTCTCTTCATTCTGCTGATCCTGATCGCCTTCGCGGCCGTGCCGCTGTTCCGCTTCCGCCTGCCCTCGACCTTCGACGGGTTGCGGCGGCTCGATGTGGGAAGCGGACTGACGCATCGTCCGGCCACGGCGCTTGCCGACCACATGGCGACGACGCCGGGCGACCAGGTCTCGACCGCGCTCTGGCGCGCCCATCTCGAGCAGGCGATGCGTGCCGCCGAGCGGCTCAAGGCCGGGACGCCGCGGCCGCGGCTGCCGCTCTACGATCCGATCGCGGTGCGCGGGCTGGTGCTCCTCCTGGTGATCGCGACCTTCTTCGCGGCCGGCGGCGAGCGCGTGAAGCGCATCACGGCGGCCTTCGACTGGCAGGGCGTGGTGCCGGTGAAGAACTACCGCGTCGATGCCTGGGTCACGCCGCCGACTTATACGGGCCGGCCGCCGCTGATCCTGCCGGGCATCCGCGCGGGCGAGCCGGTGCAGACCGCGGCCGTGCAGTCGGTCCCGGCCGGCAGCGTGGTGGTGATCCGCGCGAGCGGCACCAAGGGGCTCGAAATCGTGCCGAGCGGCGGGCTCGCCGAGGCGAAGCGCGACGGCGCCGCGCCGCCTGCGGGCACCGAGGAACATCGCTTTACCATCAGCGACCGCGGCAGCGTCATCGTGCGCGGCGTGCGCGACGAGGACGTGACTTACGCCTTCACGGCCATCCCGGACCGCGCCCCGACCATCGCGCTCGCCAAAGAGCCCGAGGTGCAGGCACGCGGCGCGCTGCAACTCGCCTACAAGGTCGAGGACGACTACGGCGTCGTCGGCGCGACCGCGGTCTTCACGCAGAAGCCAAAGGCGCCGTCGCCGGTGCCGCAGGCCGCCGCCGAGCCGCGCCCGCTGTTCGATCCGCCGAGCTTCTCACTGGTGCTGCCGCAGGCGCGCACCCGCAACGGCGTCGGGCAGACCACCAAGGATCTCACCGACCATCCGTGGGCCGGCGCCGAAGTGGTGCTGACGCTCACCGCCAAGGACGAGGCCGGCAACGAGGGCAAGAGCCAGCCGACCGACGTGACGCTGCCGCAGCGCGTATTCGGCAAGGCGATGGCGCGTGCGCTGGTCGAGCAGCGCCGCAATCTCGCGCTCGACGCCGAGGCGAAGCCGCGCGTGCTCACGGCGCTCGATGCGCTGTCGTTGGAGCCCGAGAAGTTCAAGGTCGAGTCGAGCATCTATCTCGGCCTGCGCTCGATCTACTGGCAGCTGACGCGCTCGCGCACCGACGAGCAGCTGCGCGACGTGGTGGCGCGGCTCTGGCAGATGGCCGTCGCGATCGAGGACGGCATGCTCTCGGACGCCGAGCAGCGGCTGCGTCAGGCGCAGGAGGAGCTGCGCCAAGCGCTGGAGCGCGGCGCGAGCGACGAGGAGATCAAGAAGCTCACCGAAGAGCTGCGCCAGGCGCTCAACGAGTTCATGCGCCAGCTCGCCGAGCAGATGCGCCGCAATCCCGAGCAGCTCGCGCGGCCGCTCGACCGCAATGCGCGCGAGATCCGCCCGCAGGACCTCAACAAGATGCTCGACCGCATCGAGCAGATGGCGCGCTCGGGCGCCAAGGATGCGGCGCGCCGCATGCTCGAGGAGCTGCGGCAGATGCTCGAGAACCTGCAGACAGCCCGCCCGGGCCAGCAGCAGGACGGCGACGACGAGGACGCCAACGCGCTCGACAAGCTCGGCGACATGATCCGCCGCCAGCAGAACCTGCGCGACCGCACCTACAAGCAGGGCCAGGAGCAGCGGCGCGGCCAGCGTCAGCAGCAAGGCCAGCGCGGGCAGCGTGGCCAACAGGGTCAGCAGGGGCAGCAGGGCGACCAGGGCAACGAGTTCGGCGACCTGCAGCAGGACCAGCAGGCGCTGGCCGACGAGCTGAAGAAGATGCTCGAGGAGCTGCGCGAGCGCGGCATGCTCGGCCAGCAGGGTCAGCAAGGCCAACAGGGCCAGCAGGGGCAACAAGGCCAGCGCGGCCAACGGGGTCAGCAAGGCCAGCAGGGCCAGGGTCAGCAGGGCGAGCAGGGTGAGGGCGGCGACGGTCTCGGCCGCGCCGAGGAAGCCATGCGCGATGCCCAGGGTGCGCTCGGCGAAGGCAATGCGGACGGCGCGGTGGATTCGCAGGGCCGTGCGCTCGACGCGTTGCGCAAGGGCGCGCAGAACCTGGCGCAGCAGATGCAGCAGGGCAATCAGCCGGGCCAGGGACCGGGCCAGCCGGGCCGCCAGGGCCAGGCGCGCGCCAACAGCGACACGGATCCGCTCGGCCGGCCGATGCGCGGCCGCGACTACGGCGACGACACCACGGTCAAGGTGCCGGGCGAGATCGACGTGCAGCGCGCCCGCCGCATCCTCGACGAGCTGCGCCGCCGCCTCGCCGACCCGATGCGGCCGCAGCTCGAGCTCGAGTATCTCGAGCGGCTGCTGAAGGATTTCTGATCAGCTGTAGGGCGCAATAGCGGCGTCAGCCGCGTATTGCGCCGACATCAT
Source organism: Pseudomonadota bacterium (assembly GCA_023404705.1). GTDB lineage: Bacteria > Pseudomonadota > Alphaproteobacteria > Rhizobiales > Xanthobacteraceae > FEB-22. Next base: position 19,296 of record JAEYAU010000182.1, on the reverse strand, counting down.
CTCGTCTTGCGCTTGCGCATGTTGAGAAGCAGGCGGCGCAATACGTCGCTGCGCGACTATTGCGCCCTACGGTCTGAGCTCACCCCGCCTTCGCGTTGGCGGCGAGCGCCTCTTTCACGGCGGAGCGGATCTCGGCCAGCGTGAAGGGTTTCAGCACCACGTCGTGCACCAGGGCGTCGAGGCCGGAGGCGCGCTCGCGCTGGTCGGCGTAGCCGGTCATCAGCAGGATGGTCACCTCGGGAGCGTCGCGCGCGGCGGCGAGCGCCAGCGCGATGCCGTCCATCACGGGCATCTTGATGTCGGCCAGCAACAGGTCGAAGCGTCCCTGCTCGCGCTGCAGCACCTCGAGCGCCTCGGCGCCGTCGGCCGTGACCACCACCTCGTGGCCGACGTCGCGCAACGCGCGCGCCACCAGGGCGCGCAGCGTGTCCTCGTCCTCGGCGATCAGAATGCGGGCCATGCTCAGCTCTCGGTATCGGGCTCGATCACGCCCACGAAAGGCAATTGCCGGTAGGCATGCGCCACGTCCATGCCGTAGCCGACGACGAACAGATCGGGACACGTGAAGCCGATGAAGTCGGGATCGAGTCGCACGGCACGCTTGCCCGGCTTCTCGAGCAGCACGCAGGTCATGACGCGCTTGGCGCCGCGCGCCGAGAACAGGTCCTTGGCGAAGGCGAGGGTGCGGCCCGATTCGAGGATGTCGTCGATCAGCAGCACGTCGCGGCCGCGCACATCGCTCTCGACGTCGTGCAGGATCGTCACGGTGCCGGAGGAAACCGTCGCATCGCGATAGCTCGAAAGCGACACGAATTCGACCTCGGGCGCGAGGTCGACCGCATGCAGCGCGCGGATCAGGTCGGCCGCGAAGATGAAGCTGCCCTTGAGCACCGCGATCACGAGCAGGCCGTTCGGCTTCGCGTCACGGATCTCCTGCGCGAGCGCGAGATTGCGCGCCGCGATTGTGTCGGCGTCGAACAGAACCTTGAGTCGGGTCTTGCCCATGGGTCCTCAGCGGGCCCCGGCGACCACGTCGCGCCGGTGGAAGAAACGCACGATGACTTCCTTGCCGTCCGGCGGCGGCGAAGCGAGGCGAGAGCGGAACGGCAGGCTCTCGCCAGGCGCGAGCTGCGTCTTGCTCGGCAGCGCGGTCCACGCATAAACCTCGTGCCCGGCGGCGCTGCGCATGGCGAAGCGCAGGCGCGGCACGTCGAGATTCTGGCGTGTGACGTTGACGATCGCGCCTTCCACCACGAGCACCATCATGCCGTCGTTGAACTCGCCCGTGCTCTTCACCCCGACGAATTCGAGGCCGCGCAGGTTCACGGGCATCCCGAGCGCTGCGTAAAGGGAAGCCGTCTGGGGCAGATGCTTCACGACGCTCTGCCGTCCCTGAATGGCAGCTACCAAGGCGGCGAGCAAGATCACGATCAGCACCGGCAGGCTGAGGACCTTTTGCCACAGCCGCTTCTTGCCCTTGCGCTGGCTCTCGGCGCGGCGCGCGCGCTTGGCCGCGAGCGACTCGATGTTCTCGGGCTCCTCCGGCTCGCCAGGATCGAAACCCTCGATGCCGCCCTCGGACGGCGTCCCTTCGCTCCCGGGAACGATCGAGGGCGAGTCCGCCATGGCGAAGGGATCAGCCGCAGCGTCAGCGCTCTCGGGATCCGGCGGCAGCACCCCGTCCACCATGAAGCTGCCGGCCATCTCCTCGGAAAACTCGTCGGCCGAGGGCTCGGGCGGGGGCGGCGGCTCCGGCATGGGCGGAGGTGGCGAGGCGAGTGCCGCTGCGGAAGTCTGCTCCTGCGGGGCCTCGGCGAACCAGGTCGTCTTGCAACGCGCGCACCGCACCGAGCGGCCGGCGCCGAGCGCCTTGGCCGACAGGTCATAGGAGGTCGCACAGGACGGGCAGACGATCAGCATTGCGGGTTCAGGGTTCCGGCCGTACCTGGGACCCTAGCAGCCGTCCGTTAACGGATCGGAAACCATCGGGAACCTTGGCCGGCCAAGGGCTTCGGCCGAATGCGTGCAGGCTGGGGCCGATATCGTTAATGCATCCTTAAGCGCGACGGCGGCACAACAAAGTGGGGCGGAACGGAGAGTTTGGGGTGGTCCGATTCGAGAATGTCGGCTTGCGCTATGGATTGGGTCCGGAGGTGCTGCGCGATCTCACCTTCCGGATCGAGCCGCATTCGTTTTCCTTCCTGACCGGCCCCTCGGGGGCCGGCAAATCCTCGCTGCTGCGCCTGCTCTACTTGTCGCTCAAGCCGACGCGCGGGCTGATCACCCTGTTCGGCCATGACGTCGCGACCCTCTCGCAGGACGCCATGGCGACGCTGCGGCGCCGCATCGGGATCGTGTTCCAGGATTTCCGCCTGCTCGACCACCTGAGCACCTACGAGAACGTGGCGTTGCCGCTGCGCGTGCTCGGGCGCGAGGAGACGAGCTACCGCGCCGAGGTGGTGGAGCTGCTGCACTGGGTCGGGCTCGGCGAGAAGCTGTTCTCGCTGCCGCCGGTGCTCTCGGGCGGCGAGAAGCAGCGCGCGGCGATCGCCCGCGCCGTGATCGCGCGGCCGCAGCTTCTGCTCGCCGACGAGCCGACCGGCAACGTCGACCCCTCCCTCGCGCGCCGGCTGCTGCGCCTGTTCATGGAGCTCAACAAGTCCGGCACCTCGATCCTGATCGCCACTCACGATATTGCCCTGATGGACCTCTATGACGCCCGTCGTCTCGTGCTGCACGAGGGACGGCTGCACGTGTACGAATGAGCATGACGGCCGAGCATTACGACGTCGAGCAGAGCAGCGCCGGCGTGGAGAACGCGGAAGCGTTCGCGCGCGGCCCGGCTCCGATCGTGCCGTCGGACTCGATCGCCGGGCACGCGCTGCTCGCCGTGATCGCAATCATGACGTTCCTGGCCGCGCTCACGCTCGGCGCCGTGGTGCTGGTGCGCACCGCGGCGAGCGAATGGCAGTCGAACATCGCGCGCGAGGTGACGATCCAGATCCGCCCCGCGCAAGGGCGCGACATGGAGGCGGAGGTGCGCAAGGCGGCCGGCATCGCGCAGGCCTCGGCGGGCGTCACCGACGTGCGCCCCTATACGCGCGAGGAGTCGGCGCGCCTGCTCGAGCCCTGGCTCGGCACCGGCCTCGCGCTCGAGGAGCTGCCGGTCCCGCGGCTGATCGTCGTCAAGGTGGAGGGCGACGCGCCGGATCTCAGCGCCTTGCGCCAGCAGCTCACCCAGCAGGTGCCGGGCGCGACCCTCGACGACCACCGCGGCTGGGTGCGGCACATGCGGGCGATGGCGCGCACCGCGGTCGCGGTCGGCCTCGGTGTGCTGACGCTGGTGCTGATCGCGGCCATGCTGTCGGTGACCTTCGCGACGCGCGGCGCCATGTCGACCAACCGGCCGATCGTCGAGGTGCTGCATTTCATCGGGGCGAAAGACGCTTTCATCGCGGGGGAATTCCAGCGCCACTTCCTGCTGCTGGGCCTCAAGGGCGGCGCCATCGGCGGCGGCATTGCAATCCTGACATTCCTCCTGTTCGGCCTGATGGGCGGCTGGTTCCGCGGCAGCGCGGAAGAGAGCCAGGTCGCGGCCCTGTTCGGCTCCTTCCGGCTGGGGCCGGAAGGCTACGGGGCGATCGTCGGCCTGATCATCCTGGTCGGGGCCGTGACGGCCGGCACCTCGCGCCTGACGGTGCAGCGCACACTGAAGGCGATGGAATGAGCCGCAGGCGCCTCATACGCGTTATGATGGGAGCGATGAGCGAGGCAGACCGGTGACCGAATCAAGCCTGCCGAGGAGCGAGGCCCGGAAGTGGCGCGGCGGCCGCCGCGTCGCCGGCGTGCTGCTCGGCCTGGTTCTGGCGGTGGCGCTGCTGGTCGGCGGCGGATTCTTCTGGTTCGCCTCCGTGGTGCCGCACGAGGAGGTGGCGCTCGAGCAGGACGCGGACGGCATCGTGGTGCTCACGGGCGGTTCCTCGCGGGTGGAGGACGCCGTGGAGCTGCTGGCGCGCGGGCGCGGCAAGCGGCTCTTGATCAGCGGCGTGCACCAGACCACCACGACGCGCGAGATCGCCCGCGTGATGCCGCGCTTCGAGCAGCTCGTCGCGTGCTGCGTCGATCTCGACCATTCGGCCGTGAACACGGTCGGCAATGCGGTGGAGACGCGGCGCTGGGTGAAGAATCTCGGCTTCCGCTCGCTGATCGTCGTCACGTCGAGCTACCACATGCCCCGCACCATGGCGGAGCTCGGCCGGCAGATGCCGGACGTGCGGCTGGTGCCCTTCCCGGTGGTCACCGAGCGGATGCGCGCGCAGCCCTGGTGGACCAGCGCGCCCACCGCCCGGCTGCTGATCTCGGAATACTTGAAGTATATGCTGGCCCAGATCCGCATGCGGATCGAATCCGCGCCCGCGCCGACGGACGTGGCGGGGCGCGGGATCAATGCAAAAAGCTGACGTCCGGCCTTCTCGCCCGGGAACGCCTTCGTGCAGATCATCATCCGTTCCGCGATCTTCAACGCGCTGTTCTATGTCGTGACGATCCTCTACCTGATCGCGGCGCTGCCGACCTTCGTGATGCGGCGGACAGCGATCATGGAGGTCGCAAAATCGTGGTCGCGGACGAACACGTGGCTCCTGCGCGTGATCTGCGGCACGCGGGTCGAATATCGCGGCCTCGAGAAGATCCCGGCCGGCGCGCTGATCGTCGCGTCCAAGCACCAGTCGCTGTGGGAGACCTTCGCGCTGTTGCCGCTGCTCCGCGATCCGGTGTTCATTCTCAAGCGCGAGATCATGTGGATCCCCTTGTTCGGCTGGTTCACGATCAAGGGGCAGATGATCCCGGTCGATCGCGGTAAGCGCAGCCAGGCGCTCGCCGCCATGGCGGAGCACGCGCGCCACGCGCTCGACGACAAGCGGCAGATCATCATCTTTCCGGAAGGCACGCGGCGCCCGGCCGGCGCCGAGCCGAACTACAAATACGGCGTCGCCTATCTGTATTCGCAGACCGGCACGACCTGCCTGCCGATCGCGCTCAATTCTGGCCTGTTCTGGCCGCGCCGCAGCTTCTTGCGCTATCCGGGCACGGTCCGCCTCGAAGTGCTCGACCCGATCCCGTCCGGCCTCGAGACGAGCGCCTTCATGGAACGCCTGCAGCGCGACATCGAGAGCGCAACCGCGCGGCTGATCGCCGAGGGCGAGCGCGAGCTCGAGGCGATGGGCATCACGCCGGTGACGAAGGCGCCGCGCGACTAGCCGAGATGCGCCTCATGCGTCCCGCGTAGCCGCCCCGCCAGCATATGCAGCTCGGGGTCGAAGCAGCCCATGCTCTCCAGGGCCTTCACGGTCTCGAGCACGTAGTCGCGGTTCTGGCCCGATTGGCCGTGGCCCTGCCGCACGTGATGGAGCTGGCTCGCGAGGTCGAGCCGGCCCGCATATTGATGGTGGCCGCGGTCGACCACGTAGCAGACAGCGCGCACGCGCTGCTCCGGATGGGTCAGCAGCGTCACGCCGCGCACCACCTCGCGATACACGGCGGTGGCCTGCTCGCGCGCGCGCAGATACGTGATGGTCTCGCCGCGACGCTTGGCGGCCACCCGGTAGCAAACGCCGCGGCAGGCGCCGCCGAGGTCGAGGCCCAGGACAAGGCCCGGCTTCTCGGGCGTGCCCCGGTGGACATGCGAATAGACGCAGAGCGCCCGGTGCGCGCCCACGAGCCGCGCCGGCACCCGGTCGATGAAATCGAAGCCCGGCCGCCAGATCAGCGAGCCGTAGCCGAAGACCCACAGATCCTCGTCGGCATGCTCGGGAATGGGATCCATGGGAATGTTGCGGCGGGTCCGGGGCCGTTTTGGGTATCAATCCCGATCCCTAAGTGCAACTTGGCGCCCGCCATGTTCAGGCCATAAGTTGCGGCAAGGGCTGATGCCATGACTCGATCCGATCCCGACTATGCGGCCGCGCTGGCGCCGCGCCGCCGCCCCTGGAAGGTGGCGCTTCCGCTCATCCTGGTGCTGGTGCTCGCGGCCGGCTGGAGCGGCTTCTGGTATTTCGCGGCCCAGACCGCGGAACGGCTGCTCGAGGAGTGGCGCGCGCGCCAGGCCCAGGCGGGCCGTGTCATCACGTGCGGACAGCAGACCGTCGGCGGCTTCCCGTTCCGCATCGAGGTGCGCTGCACCGATGTGGCGGTGGAGATCCTCAGCGCCAACGCACCCACGGTCGCGCTGCGGCTGAAGGAGATCGTCGCGCTCGCGCAGGTCTACGATCCGCGCCTGATCATTTCGGAATTCATCGGGCCACTGCAGGTCGGCGCGCCGGGCGCGACGCCCGAGCTCACCGCCAACTGGACGCTGGCGCAATCGAGCCTGCGCGGACGTCCGTCCTTTCCGGAACGGGTGTCATTCGTCGCCGACGGGCTGAAGATCGATGAGGTGGCAACGGCCCGGCGCATGGCGCAGGCCGATCACCTGGAATTCCACGCGCGCCTCGCGCCGGCCGTGGCGGGCGACGAGCCGGCCTTCGACATCGTGCTGCGCGCCACCGCGGCACTGGCGCCGCAGGCGGGTCCGCTCGGCACACGGCCGACCGACGCCGACATCACGGCCGTGCTCTACGGCCTCAAGACGCTGGCGCCGAAGCCGATGGCGCAGCGCCTGCGCGAGTGGCAGGCCGCCAACGGCCGAATCGACATCAAGACCGCCCGCTTCCAGCAAGGAGAGACGGTCGGCGTCGCGGCGGGCGTGCTGTCACTGACACCGCGCGGCGGACTCGACGGGACGCTGCGGCTCACGGCCTCGGGGCTGAACAACCTGCTCACCGCGCTCGGCCACGCCAAGCTCGCGGGCGGGCTGACAGTGCTGAGCGGACTAGGGCCACGCAGCGAGCTCGAAGGCAAGCAGGCACTTTCGGTGCCGCTGCGCTTCTCGGACGGCGCCGTCTCGCTGGGTCCGCTTCCGGTCGAGCGCATTCCGCCGTTGTTCTAAGGCCGTAGCGCGTAGGGTGCGCTAAGCGCGCCCGAGTGCCCATAGAATTTCGCTGCGTCGATCGCGCGTGCGCACGCGGACCAAAGGTCGAGATCAATCGTAAAGGCGGGGGCCGCTTAGCGCGCCCTACGAAGCGTTACTCGTTGTCGGCCGAGTAGGGCCGCGGGATCGGCTCGAGCGGCGGGTGCGGGCGGCCGAAGTCGGGGGCGGCCGAGTCCTGGCCGATCTGCACGATGCCGCGGCGGATCGCGCGGGTGCGGGTGAAGAACTCGAACAGCATGTCGCCGTCGCCCCAGCGGATCGCGCGTGCGAGGCGCGAGAGGTCCTCGTTGAACTGGCCGATCAGCTCCAGCACCGCGTCCTTGTTGTGCAGGAAGACGTCGCGCCACATGGTCGGATCAGACGCCGCGATGCGCGTGAAGTCGCGGAAGCCGCCGGCCGAGAACTTCATCACCTCGGACTGCGTGACCAGCTTCTCGACGTCGTCCGCCATGCCGACCACCGTGTAGGCGATCAGATGCGGCAAGTGGCTCGTGACCGCGAGCACGATGTCGTGGTGCGCGACCGACATGATCTCGACATTGGCGCCGATGGCACGCCAGAAGGCGGCGAGCCGCTCGGTCGCGGCGGGATCGACGCCCTCGGGCGGCGTGAGGATGCACCAGCGATTGATGAACAGCTCGGCGAAACCGGCGTCGGGGCCCGAATGCTCGGTGCCGGCGACCGGATGGGCAGGCACGAAGTGCACATGTTCCGGCAGATGCGGGCTCATGTCCCGGACGACCGAGCCTTTCACGGAGCCGACGTCGGAGACGATGGCGCCCGGCGCGAGATGCGGGCCGATCTCGGCCGCCACCGGGCCGCTGGCGCCGACCGGAATGCAGACGATGACGAGATCGGCCCCCTTCACGGCCTCGGCATTGGTCTCGGTGACCTGGTCCGCGATGCCGAGCTCCGCCACGCGCTTGCGCGTCGCCTCGGAGCGCGCGCTCGCGACGATGGTGCGCACCGCGCCGGTGGCGCGCGCCGCGCGCGCGATCGAGGAGCCGATCAGGCCGACGCCGACCAGCGCGAGCCGCCCGAACAGCGGCGCCGCCTGCGCGCCGGGCGCTGCCATCACGCTTTCTTTCCCATGAACTCGGCGAGCGTCGCGACCACTTGCCGGTTTGCCTCCTCGCCGCCGACGGTCATGCGCAGCGCGTTCGGCAGCTTGTACGGCTCGAGCCGGCGCAGGATCAGGCCGCGCGAGGTGAGCAGCGCGTCGGCATCCTTCGCGGTCTTCCCCTTGGTCTCGGGGAAGTGGATCAGGATGAAGTTGCCGACGCTCGGCGTCACGTCGAGGCCGAGCTTGCCGATCTCCTCGGTGAGCCAGGCGAGCCAGCGCTCGTTGTGGGTGCGCGCGAGCTCCACGTGGCTGGCATCGCCCATGGCGGCGACGCCGGCCGCGATCGCGGGCGCGTTGACGTTGAAGGGGCCGCGGATGCGGTTGAGCGCATCGACCATGTGCGCGGGGCCGTAGAGCCAGCCGAGGCGCAGCGCGGCGAGGCCGTGGATCTTCGAGAAGGTGCGGCACATCACGACGTTCTCGGACGTGGCGACCAGCTCGATCCCGGCTTCGTAGTCGTTGCGGCGGACATACTCCGCATAGGCCGCGTCGAGCACGAGCACGACATGCGGCGGCAACGCGCGATGCAGGCGCTTCACCTCATCGAACGGCACATAGGTGCCGGTCGGGTTGTTCGGGTTGGCGAGGAAGACGATCTTGGTGCGCTCGGTCACGGCCGCCAGGATCGCGTCCACGTCGGCCGTGTAGTTCTTCTCCTCGACCACGACCGGGGTCGCCCCGGTGCCGAGCGTCGCGATCGCATAGACGAGGAAGCCGTGCGCGGTGTGGATCGCCTCGTCGCCGGGGCTGAGATACGCGTGCGCGATCAGGTTGAGCAGCTCGTCCGAGCCGGCGCCGCAAATAATGCGCGCGGGATCGAGGCCGAAGGTGCGGCCGATCGCTTCGCGCAGCGCGGTCGAGGCGCCATCCGGGTAATCGTGCAGGTGCTCGGCCTCCGCGATATAGGCGGCGACCGCCTGCGGGCTCGGGCCCAGCGGGGTCTCGTTGGAGGAGAGCTTGTAGACCTTGGCGACGCCGGGCGCGCTGCTCTTGCCGGGCACATAGGCCTGGATCTTGAGCACGCCGGGACGCGGTTCGGGTCGCTGCAACGCGGGCATTACCTGAGGCTCCGGGGAGGGATCGTGATCAGCGCCCGGTCGGGACCGGCCGGGCGCCATCGCGGATCGTATAGCGGGTCGCGTGGCTGCCGACGAGGGCTTCGCTGCGCACCGAGGCGCCAGCGGCCACTAAGGCCGCCGTAACGTCCGAAAGCCGTCGATCCTGCGGGATCGAAACCAGGAGCGCGGCGCCGTCGAAGGCGCGGTCCGGCACCGCGATCGCCTCGACCAGCGGGTCGATGGCGCGCGCGACCTGCGGGCCCCAGCCCGCGACCTTGATGCTCCACACTTCCACGTCGCGGACGATGGCGTCCGGATTGGGGCGCGCGATGGCGAAGACCGGCAGGCCGGCCGGATGGTCGGCGCGCTCCACGAAGGGGAGGCGCGCGATGATCTTCGGCGCGTTGTCGCTTTCGAGCGCGGTCCACCAGGCGCCGGCGCCCGCGACGGCGGTGGCGGGGACGAGGCCGAGATCGCCCTTGGAGGCCGCAACGGCGGCGACGACGCCGCCGGCGCCGAGGTGCGTGATAAAGGGCACCGTGAAGCCGAAATGGAAGCGCGCGCTGTCGCGCATCGCGGCGTCGCCCGGCGTGAGATCCGCATGCAGCACGAAGGGCGCCTGCACATAGGTGAAGGTCGCGATGATCACGCGCCAGATGCTCTCGGCGGTGTCGAGCGGCAGGATGCCGTGATGGCGCTCGACCAGGCGGCGCATCATGTCGGCCTCGCGCGCCGGGCGGAACGCGGAGCCGGACTCGGTCGTGCCCTTGGTGGCGATCAGGCGATCGATGATCTCGCCGCGCTCCATGAGCAGGCGATGCATCGCCTCGTCGATGCGGTCGATCTCGCGGCGAAGGTCGGCGAGCGATGGCTTGTCGGCGCGCGCGGGCGTGCTCATGGGATATGTTTCGTTTTGGGACGCGGCCCGCAGAAGACCATCCTGCGGCGGGGCTCATTGATAGTGGCAAGATGCGCGAAATCAAAGAAAACATTGACTCTTTGCGCCTCGGACCTATTTAACGGCGTTCCGGGCGCAACTCCCGGCCGAGGATGCGGCCGGTAGCTCGGTCATGGTTCGGCAGCCGCGGCTTTGGTTTCGCGCGTGCCCCGGGGAGCCAGATGGTCGAGGCTCAGCTCAATCTCAAAGCCGATTTCTCGGCGCGCGTGCAGGAATCCGAGAACCCGCGCTCGCAGGTCGTGCGTTTCGGCGCCGACAAGCCGTTCCGGCTCGACGCGGGTGTCGAGCTCTCGCCGTTCCAGATCGCCTACCAGACCTATGGCGCGCTCAATGCCGATCGCAGCAATGCGGTGCTGATCTGCCATGCGCTCACGGGCGATCAGCATGTCGCCAACGACCATCCGGTGACCGGCAAACCGGGCTGGTGGGAGACCATGGTCGGCCCCGGCCGACCGATCGACACCGAACGCTATTTCGTCATCTGCGCCAATGTGGTCGGCGGCTGCATGGGCACCACGGGGCCGAGCTCGATCGATCCGCGCACGCAGCGCCCCTACGGCCTCGATTTCCCGGTGGTGACGGTGCGCGACATGGTGCGCGCGCAAGCGATGCTGCTCGATCATCTCGGCATCGACATGTTGTTTGCGGTGGCGGGCGGCTCGATGGGCGGCATGCAGGTGCTGCAATGGGCGGTGAGCTATCCGGAGCGCGTGTTCGCGGCGCTGCCGATCGCGACCGCGACGCGGCACTCGGCGCAGAACATCGCGTTCCACGAGGTCGGCCGCCAGGCCGTGATGGCGGATCCCGAGTGGCGGCAGGGCAAGTATCTGCTCGAAGGCACGATCCCGCGGCGCGGGCTCGCGGTCGCGCGCATGGGCGCGCATATCACGTATCTCTCGGACGCGGCGCTGCATCGCAAGTTCGGCCGCCGCTTCCAGGACCGCGACAACCCGACCTTCTCGTTCGACGCCGACTTCCAGGTGGAGAGCTATCTGCGCCACCAGGGCATCACCTTCGTCGAGCGCTTCGACGCGAATTCCTATCTCTATCTCACGCGCGCGATGGACTACTTCGACCTCGCGGCGGATTTCGACGGCGTGCTCGCGAACGCCTTCCACGGCTCGAAGACGCGCTTCTGCGTGATCTCGTTCACGAGCGACTGGCTGTTCCCGACGCCGGAGTCGCGCGCCATCGTGCATGCGCTCAACGCGGCGGCGGCGCGGGTCTCCTTTGCGGAGATCCAGACCGACAAGGGCCACGACGCGTTCCTGCTCGACGAGCCGGAGCTGTTCGCGATCGTGCGCGGCTTCCTCGAGTCCGCCGCGACCGCGCGCGGCATCATACGGTGATCCGATGCTGGCCCGTCTGAAGCGTGATCTCACGATGGCGGAGGCGGCCCGCGCCCCCGGCGGCGCGCGTGTCGACCACCTCGTGGTCTCCGGCATGGTCGAGCCGGGCTCGCGCGTGCTCGACGTCGGCTGCGGCGACGGCGAGCTGTTGCGCCTGCTCGAGCAGAAGGACGTCGACGGCCGCGGCATCGAGATCTCGCGTGAGGGCGTGAACGACAGCGTCGCCAAAGGTCTCGCGGTGATCCAGGGCGACGCCGACACGGACCTCGCGGCCTATCCGGACGACGCCTTCGACTATGTGATCCTCTCGCAGACGCTGCAGGCGACGCGCAAGCCGCGCGAGGTGCTCGAGCACATGCTGCGCATCGGCACGCGCGCCGTCGTCTCGTTCCCGAATTTCGGGCACTGGCGCATCCGCTTCGGCCTCCTGGCCGGCGGCCGCATGCCGGTAACAGCGAACCTGCCGGACACCTGGTACGACACGCCGAACATCCATTTTTGCACCATCGCGGACTTCCGCGACCTGTGCGAGGCGATCGGCGTGAAGATGGAGAAGGCGGTGGCGCTGAACGCCTGGGGCGCACCGCTCCGGCTCAATGCGCCCTGGTGGTTCTGGAATCTGTTCGGAGAGCAGGCGGTCTTCCTGCTCACGCGCAAGAACGGCCGCGGCCGCTAGGCGTTACGATCCGTAACTCTTCCTCAACCACGCTGTGATGGATTGGGCGGTCAGATGACCGCCGTCACTCGCACCCTCGCCGAGACCTTCTACCGCGCGTCAGCCACCCGCGACGTCGGCACGATCACGCGCCTTCTCGCGGACGACGTCGACTGGATGGTGCAGGGTCCGGTGGACCTCTTCCCGTTCCTGGGACGGCGGGTCGGGCGCGACGCAGTGCTCGACGGCTACAAGGCCATGGCGCAGGTGATGAGCGTCATCGGCTACGAGGTCGAGACCCTGCTGGTCGATGGCGACCGGTCGGCCGCGATGATCCGTATCACGACCCGTGTCCACGGGTCGGACCGCGTGCTGTCGTGCCGCACCTCGCAATTCTTGCGCTACCGCGACGGCCAGATTTGCGAGATGCGCGGCATCATCGATACCTTCGACATGGTCGAGCAATCGATCGGGCGGCAGCTCGAAGTCTCGCTCGCGCCCGCCGAGCCATAGGCGCCGGACGGCCGTTTGCGCCGACCCACCTCACATGAAGCTCACGCATGACGGCCGCATCAAGACGCCGACGGCCTGCTGCTTGAATCGTTTCTTGTAGACCGCCGTGATCGCGTCGATGTGCTCCTGAGTCTTGGCGTCGTCGGGCGCCGCCAGCATCACGAGCTTGCTCGGCTCGCGGATCACGGTCTTGCGCTTGGTGTCGCGCCAGCGGCCGTCGGCGCTGAGCACTGTGAGGCCTTCTGGGAAGCGCGCCGCGATCTCCTTGTCGACGAAGCGCGAGAAGGCGATCTCGCTCACCCCGATGCGGTCGCCGATCTTGCGGCCGAACAGGAGCTCGATCACCACCATCTGCTTGCCGCGGCATTCGAGAGCTTGCGCTGGCAAGGCGAGGCTGGCGCTCAGCAGCACCACACCGATCAAGAGCGAGAACCCACGCAAATTCCTCACGATCCCTCCCGAATCCGGACGCCATGGAGCTTCGGACCATAGAGGCGTTCGGTTTCGGACGCATGTCGCGCGAGAACGAATCGGTCGGCCTCGCGTTGAAGGGCGGGGGAGAGGAGCCAGCCGTGGACGCCAAAACGATCGCCAGAACTCCCGCCATCGGCCAAGTGGTCGAGACCGACGTTCCGGCGCGGCTCGACCGGCTACCCTGGGGGCGATTCCACACGCTCGTGGTGGCGGCGCTCGGCATCACCTGGATTCTCGATGGCCTCGAGGTGACGCTCGCCGGTACGGTGGCGGGCGCGCTCAAGGCGAGCCCCGTTCTGCAGTTCAGCAACACGGATGTCGGGCTCGCGGGCAGCGCCTATATCGCGGGCGCGGTGCTGGGCGCGCTGTTCTTCGGCTGGCTCACCGACCGGCTGGGGCGCAAGAAACTCTTCTTCATCACGCTCGCGGTCTATCTGCTGGCGACCGCCGCGACGGCCTTCTCGTGGAATCTGTGGAGCTTCCTGCTCTTTCGCTTTCTCACGGGCGCCGGCATCGGCGGCGAATATGCGGCCATCAACTCGACCATCCAGGAGCTGATCCCGGCGCGGGTGCGCGGCTGGACCGACCTCGTCATCAACGGCAGCTTCTGGGTGGGCGCCGCGCTCGGCGCGCTCGGCGCCGTGGTGCTGCTCGATCCGAACGTGATCGATCCGGAGCACGGCTGGCGCGCCGCCTTCCTGATCGGCGCGTTGCTGGCGCTGGTGATCTTCTTCATGCGCTTGTGGCTGCCGGAGAGCCCACGCTGGCTGATGACCCATGGCCGCGCGGCTGAGGCCGAGGCGGTGATCGCCGGCATCGAGGCGCGCCTGCGCGCCGAAGGGCATGCGATCGCAGACGGTCCGTTTCCGACGGTGCGGTTGCTCAGCCGACATTCCACGCCCCTGAGCGAAGTGGTGCACACGCTGGCAAATGCGCACACCCAGCGCACACTGGTCGGCCTCGCCCTGATGTCGGCGCAGGCCTTCTTCTACAACGCGATCTTCTTCACCTACGCGCTGGTGCTCACCGAGTTCTACGGCATTCCGAGCGAGCGCGTCGGGTGGTACCTGCTCCCGTTCGCGGCCGGCAATTTCCTCGGGCCGGTGCTGATCGGCCGGCTGTTCGACACCTGGGGCCGCCGGCCGATGATTGCGCTCACCTACGTGATTTCGGGCCTGCTGTTGGCGGGGAGCGGCTGGCTGTTCGCGCAAGGGATGCTGAGCGCGACCGGGCAGACCATTGCCTGGATGCTGATCTTCTTCTTCGCCTCGGCGGCGGCGAGTTCGGCCTATCTCACGGTGAGCGAGACTTTCCCACTCGAGATCCGCGCGCTCGCAATCGCGATCTTCTACGCGATCGGCACCGGCATCGGCGGCGTCGCGGGCCCGCTGCTGTTCGGCGCGCTGATCGACACCGGCTCGCGCATGAGCCTGTTCGCCGGCTATATGGCGGGCGCCGTGCTGATGCTGCTCGCGGCCGCCGTCATGTGGCGCTGGGGCGTCGCGGCGGAGCGCAAGCCGCTCGAGACGGTCGCGCCGCCGCTGTCGTTGCATACGCCGACATAGCGTGTGTCTCGGAGCTTGATCCACACGTTCGTGCCCGCGAAAGCGGGCCAGGGCCACGTGCCGCCAAACTGGGTCCCCGCTTTCGCGGGGACGAACGGAGTAATTGTTTATACCCCCAGCGCCGCCCTTGCCTGCACGGGCGCGATCGTGTCGCCGACTGCGATGTCGCCGGCCGTGGTCACTTCGGCGTAGATGCCGCAATCGGCGTGGCCGAAGGTCTGCATCAGTGACTTCGGGATCGCGAGGTCGCGGATGCCGGTGTCGGGATCCACGTTGGTGGCGGCGCAGCGCACGATGCGCTTCACGACTTTCAGCCGCGCGTCGCGGCCAATCGCGATCTCCTCGCCGAGGAGATCGAATTCGGCCCAGGCGGGCCAGCCCTCGACATAGAGGTTGGCGCGGAAGCGCAGCGGATTGACGGGCGCGCCCACCGCGGTCTCGATCGCGGCAACCGAGGCGAGGTTGATGATCGACACGACCTTCTTGGCGACGTCCGAGAAGCTGTGGCCTTGTGCTTGCAGGAGCTTCGGCGTGCCGCGCAGGTCGTCGGCGCTGTAGGTCGCGAAGAAGTCCTCGATCGCCTTGCGGCCCTCCGGCGTCCCAAGGTCGCCGCGGGCGACCTCCTGCCCCTCATGGCGCACCGTGAGCACATGGCTCGCGTCGTCATAGCGCGTGTCGAGGCGGGCCAGCGCCTCGTTCTTCATCAGCATCAGGAAATAGGTCTTGGCCAGATAGCTCGGCGCCGCCGGGTCGAAGCCGCTCGGCCCGTTCTCGATCGCGTAGCGGCGGTCGGCCGGCAGCGTCGCGCCGACCTTCAGGCCGGTGCGCGCCAGCCGCTCGGGGCTCAGCCCCTTCACGGGGTAGCGGTAGATGTCGCGGATCGTCCCATTCGGCATTGTTTTGGCTCTGTCAATCAGAAGGGCGCCGAAGAAATCACAACGCTCACGGTTTTGCGAGCCGAGTGTGTTCACGAATATGCGGCCATTGTGATGCGCATCACACTCGCGGGACGCGCGGGCCTCTAGGGAATCGTCAAGCCCAGGGAGGCACCCGATGAACGAGTCCCGCGTTTCCGACGAAGAGCTGATTGCCCGCATCGCGGCCCGCGATGCCGGCGCCATGCGTGTCCTGTTCAGCCGCCACCACGACCGCGTCTACCGGCTTGCCTATCGCATCGCCAAGGATTCGACGCTCGCCGAGGATGCGGTGAGCGAGGTCTTCCTCGAGGTCTGGCGCCATGCTGCGAAATTCGAGCGGCGCTCGTCGGCCGCGACTTGGCTGCTCGCCATCACCAAGTACAAGACCCTGTCCAAGATCCGGCGCCGGCGCGACGACGAGAGGGTCGACATCGACGCGGCCTCCGCGATCGCGGACCCGTCGGGCGGTCCGGAGCGCGAGCTCGCCCGCCAGCAGGGCGTCATTGCGATCCGCAACTGCGTGGAAGCGCTGACCCCCGAGCACCGCAACATCATCGACCTGATCTATTACAAGGGCCGGTCCGTGAAGGACGTGGCGCGCATCACCGGCATCCCGGAGAGCACCGCCAAGACCCGCATGTTCTACGCCCGCAAGCGGCTCTCCCAGCTGCTCCAGCAATCGGGCTTCGACCAGGCCCTGGTCTGGGCCGCCTGACCTTAACCAGCGCACCAGCGACCGCCGGAGCGGATACAAAACCCGCTCCGGATGCGCCCCGACCTCTTCCACTTTCCCGGGTTCCCACCCATATCTGTTGCGGCGGCGCCACACCGGGCCGCCGGACCCAGATCTGCGGCCCAAACCCGGGTTGATCCAGCTCAGGGCGGGTCGCGGCAAACCCCATGACGATGCTCCGTCCGTGCCGAACGGGCGGCGGGGCAGGCCGAGGGAGAGGCAGGCGCATGAATTTCGAAAAGTACACCGACCGCGCGCGCGGCTTCGTGCAATCCGCCCAGTCGCTGGCGCTGCGGGAAGGTCACCAGCAATTTGCCCCCGAACATCTGCTCAAGGTCCTGCTCGACGATCCGGAAGGATTGGCGGCGGGCCTGATCGACCGCTCCGGCGGGCGCTCGCGCGAGGCGCTGAGCGGCGTCGAGGCGGCGCTCAAGAAGCGCCCGCGCGTGGAAGGCGCCGCGGCCGGCCAGCTCTATCTCGAGCCGGGCCTCGCGCGCGTGTTCGACGCGGCCGAGAAGGCTGCCGAGAAGGCGGGTGACAGCTTCGTTACGGTCGAGCGGCTGCTGCTCGCGCTGGCGATCGAGAAGGACACCGAGGCCGGCAAGATCCTCGCCAAGGCCGGTGTCACGCCGCAGAACCTCAACACCGCCATCAATGCGATCCGCAAGGGCCGCACGGCCGACTCGAGCTCGGCCGAGAACGCCTATGACGCGCTGAAGAAGTATGCGCGCGATCTCACCCAGGCGGCGCGCGACGGCAAGCTCGACCCGGTGATCGGCCGCGACGAGGAGATCCGCCGCACCATCCAGGTGCTCTCACGGCGGACCAAGAACAATCCGGTGCTGATCGGCGAGCCGGGCGTCGGCAAGACTGCCATCGTCGAAGGCCTCGCGCTGCGCATCCTCAACGGCGACGTTCCCGAGAGCCTCGAGGACAAGAAGCTGCTCGCCCTCGATATGGGCGCGCTGATCGCCGGCGCGAAATATCGCGGCGAATTCGAGGAGCGGCTCAAGGCCGTGCTGCAGGAGGTCACGTCCTCCGACGGCGGCATCATCCTATTCATCGACGAGATGCATACGCTGGTCGGCGCCGGCAAGGCGGACGGCGCGATGGACGCGTCGAACCTCTTGAAGCCTGCGCTCGCGCGCGGCGAACTGCATTGCATCGGCGCCACCACGCTCGACGAGTACAAGAAGCACGTCGAGAAGGACGCGGCGCTGGCGCGGCGCTTCCAGCCGGTGTTCGTCTCGGAGCCGACCGTCGAGGACACGGTCTCGATCCTGCGCGGCCTGAAAGAGAAGTACGAGATGCACCACGGCGTGCGCATCGCCGACTCGGCGCTGGTCTCGGCCGCGACGCTCTCGAACCGCTACATCACGGACCGCTTCCTGCCCGACAAGGCGATCGACCTGGTCGACGAGGCGGCGGCGCGCCTGAAGATGCAGGTGGATTCCAAGCCCGAGGAGCTGGACCTGATCGACCGCGAGGTCGTGCGGCTGAAGATCGAACAGGAGGCGCTCAAGAAGGAGAGCGATCCCGGCTCGAAAGAGCGGCTGAAACGGCTCGAGACCGAGCTGCAGGATCTCGAGAAGCGCTCGGCCGATCTCACGGCGCGCTGGAAGGCCGAGAAGGAGAAGCTGTCGGAAGGCCAGAAGCTCAAGGCGGAGCTCGATCATGCGCGCGTGGAGCTCGCCAACGCGCAGCGGCGCGGCGAGTATCAGAAGGCCGGCGAGCTCGCCTATGGCACGATCCCGGAGCTCGAGAAGAAGCTCGCGGCCGTGGAGGCGGGCGATGGCAAGGGCGCCATGGTCGAGGAGGCCGTGACCACCGACCACATCGCCCAGGTGGTGTCGCGCTGGACCGGCGTGCCGGTCGATCGCATGCTGGAAGGCGAGCGCGAGAAGCTGCTCCGCATGGAGGAGCAGATCGGCAAGCGCGTGGTCGGTCAGGCCGAGGCCGTGAAAGCGGTGTCGACCGCGGTGCGGCGCGCCCGCGCCGGGCTGCAGGATCCGAACCGGCCGATCGGCTCGTTCATGTTCCTGGGGCCGACCGGCGTCGGCAAGACCGAGCTCACCAAGGCACTCGCCGAATTCCTGTTCGACGACGAGTCGGCGCTCATCCGCATCGACATGTCGGAATACATGGAGAAGCACTCGGTCGCGCGGCTGATCGGCGCGCCTCCCGGCTATGTCGGCTACGAGGAAGGCGGCGCGCTCACCGAGGCGGTGCGGCGCCGGCCCTACCAGGTCGTGCTGTTCGACGAGATCGAGAAGGCGCATCCGGACGTGTTCAACGTCCTCTTGCAGGTGCTCGACGACGGCCGGCTCACGGACGGGCAGGGCCACACGGTCGACTTCCGCAATACGCTGATCGTCATGACCTCGAATCTCGGCGCCGAATTCCTGGTGAACCAGCCGGATGGCCAGGACTCGGACGCCGTGAAGGACCAGGTGATGGCCGTGGTGCGGGCGAGCTTCCGGCCGGAGTTCTTGAACCGCGTGGACGAGATCATCCTGTTCCACCGCCTGCGGCGCGAGCAGATGGGACGCATCGTCGACATCCAGATGGTGCGGCTCGCGAAGCTGCTGGAGGAGCGCAAGATCGAGATCGCGCTCGATCCCAAGGCGCGCGAATGGCTCGCCGACCGCGGCTACGACCCGGCCTATGGCGCGCGCCCGCTCAAGCGCGTGATCCAGAAGTCGGTGCAGGATCCGCTCGCCGAGATGATCCTGGCGGGCCGCATCAAGGACGGCGACAAGGTCGCGATCTCGGCCGGCAAGCAGGGGCTGGTGTTCAACGGCGAGGAGGCCGCACAAGCGGCGTGAGGCGCGCCTTTGTAGGGTGTGCACGGCGCGCCGAGGCGTTTCGACCAGTGCTCAGAGAAAGATCGCGCCGTGCGCACGCGTGCTGAATCGCAGCACGCG
>JAEYAU010000162.1 GCA_023404705.1 Pseudomonadota bacterium | reverse complement strand
GGGGGCGGGGGCGCCGGGCGCCCCGAAACCGTAGCGCCGCTGCCGAGGACCGCGGGTCACCGGTCGTCCGACCACCTGAACCATTGAACGGTACCGAGCGACGAAAGATCGGGCGGTCGAGTAGCCGCGGTCAGCGATCCATCGCAGATGGATCGGGCTGGCGAATGGCATCTCGCCTGCACAAGCCGACAATGGAGGATCCATGGCAACCGTTTACGGAACCGAAGCGTCGGAAACGCTCGACGCGGCGGACGGCGCCACGTCCGGCGCGGACACGATCTTCGGCTTCGGCGGCAATGACGCGCTCGTCGGCGGTGGCGGCAACGATCTGCTGAAGGGCGGCGGAGGCGCCGATGCACTGTTCGGCGGCGCCGGCATGGACACCGCGGACTACACCGACTCCGCGACCGGAGTCGATGTGAGCCTGCAGACCGGCGGCGGCCATGGTGGCACCGCCGAAGGCGATACACTTTGGCAAATCGAGAACCTGACCGGATCAGCCCAAGACGACCATCTGGAAGGCAATGCCGGCACCAATGTGCTGATGGGCATGGACGGCAGCGACGCGCTGCTGGGCGGCGGCGGTGCCGATAGCCTCTACGGCGGAGACGACGCGGATTGGCTCTACGGCGGCGCGGGCGCCGACGCTCTCGATGGCGGCGCCGGCATCGACAATGCTTCCTATCTGAACGCGACCGGAGGCGTGATCGTATCGTTGCTGTCCGGCATCGGCTCTGCCGGCGAAGCGAATGGCGACACTTATGCGGCCATCGAGAACCTGACTGGATCGAACTTCGCCGACATCCTCTGGGGTGACAACGGCGCGAACATGATCAGCGGAGGTGGCGGCGCCGATGAGCTGAAGGGGCTTGGCGGCGACGACGTGCTCTACGGTCATGGTGAGAACGATGCTCTGTACGGCGGCGACGGTTCCGACGGCCTGGACGGCGGCGGCGGCGACGACACACTGGACGGCGGAGCCAATGCCGATGTTTTGACGGGCAGCTTCGGCAACGACACCTTCGTGTTTCGCCCCGGCGAAGTCGGCGATACCGTCGTGGACTTCACGGGGAACGGTGTGGCGGCGGGTGACCAGCTTCTGTTTGACGGCTTCGGCGCCGGTGCGACGTTCACCCAGATCGATGCGACGCATTGGCAGATCAACTATGGTCCGCCCGGACCCACAGGTGTCGGTTCGCTCCAGGAAATGATCACGTTCTCTAACGCGCCCGCAATTCACGCGAGCGACTATATGTTCGTCTGAACGCACGCAGGGAGGTTGTCATGCCCCATGTCGCGACGCCAACAAGAGACGCGGGTCTATCGTCCCCTGCAGACTTCACGCTCTTCCGGCCCGAGAACCCGCTGATCGCGCTGGGTCTCGCGGTCAACTATCTGATGACCAAGCCGGCCTTCGCGCAACTGAAGTTCGGCGGCTGGTCGCGCATCCTCACGGGCCAAGTCAATCGCGGGCACTACACCTTCGTGCTCGACGCGAGCAAGCAGGTGCAGGGCTTCCTCGGCTGGGCGCTCACCAGCAAGGACAAGGCGGAGGCTTGGGTCGAGAACCGCTCCGGCGTCTCGTTCGGCGACGCGCAGGACGGCGACTGCATCATCTTCAATGCCTGGGCCGCGAGCGCGCCTGGTGTGAATCGCGTGCTGCTCGACGCTGCGCGCCAGGCGATGCGCGGCCGGGACATGGCCTACTTCAAGCGTTACTACCAGGACGGCTCGACGCGTCCGGCGCGGTTGAAGGTCACGGATTTCATCGACGGCCATCTCGCCCGCAACGCCATGGCGGCGTGATCCGCGCCTGAACTTCCATTGATCATCGTGCAAACCGCGCAGCTTCCGCCGCGCGAGCGATCTCTCGCGCCGCACCGTCGGCCGCATCGCTTTGCGGCTGCGCGCGCGGTGAACCCTTGAGCCGATGCGGCCGACCAAGGATCAGGTGGTAGTGCGCCCGTGCCGGGGCGGGACCGGAGCGGCGTCTGTGGGCATGCGACGCGCTGGCATGAGCCCGCGCGAACCCTGGTGAAGTGAGGTCACCACCCATGGCAAATGTCTTCGGAACCGACAATCCCGAAATCCTCAACTCGCTCGACGGCGTCACCAATGGCGCGGACACTATCTTCGGCTTCGGCGGCAATGACTCGATCTTCGGACTCGGCGGCAATGACGAGATCAAGGGCGGCGGCGGAGCGGACGCAATCGACGGCGGCTCCGGCACCGATACGGCGAACTACAGTGACTCGGCTGAAGGCGTGATCGTCAGCCTGATTACCAACCAAGGCTTCGGCGGAACCGCCGAAGGCGACACGCTCACCAGCATCGAGAATCTCACCGGCTCCGCGCACGTGGACCTGCTGGTCGGCGACGACGGGAACAACGTGTTGACCGGTCTCGAGGACAATGACTCGCTGAAGGGCGGCGGCGGCTCGGACACGCTGTTCGGGGATTCCGGTAACGACAAGCTCAAGGGCGGTGGCGGCGCCGACACGCTGAATGGCGGCTCCGGCATCGATACCGCTTCCTATGAGGGCTCAAGTGCTGGCGTGTTCGTCAACCTGCTGGCCGACACGGCAAGCGGCGGTGACGCCGACGGCGATGAGCTGAACAGCATCGAAAACCTCACGGGCTCGTCGCAAGATGACTTCCTGTGGGGCAACAACGGAACCAATGTTCTCAGTGGTGGCGACGGCGAGGACTCGCTGAAGGGCTTCGGCGGGAGCGACACGCTCAATGGCGGAGACGATGACGACGAGCTCTCGGGCGATGACGGCACGGATACTCTGCTCGGCGGAAACGGCAACGACACGCTCGACGGCGGGGCTCTCGCGGACACGCTGACTGGTGGAGCTGGCAACGACACATTCGTGTTTCATGCCGGCAACGGCAACGACACAGTGACCGACTTCGCTGGCAACGGGGCCGCGGCAGGTGACCAACTCGAGTTCGAAGGCTACGGACCCGGCGCCACGTTCACGCAGATAGATGCCACGCATTGGCAGATCGCGTACGGCCCGCCGGGGCCCACAGGCGTGCCTTCTCTCCAAGAGGTGATCACGTTCAGCAACGCGGCTGCAATTCACGCGAGCGACTACGTGTTCGTCTGAATGTCCTGAGATCGAAACCCGAGGAGCTACCGGACGCCGGCGGCTCCTCACTCCGGCTGAATGCCGGCGGCCTTGACGATCTCGCCCCACTTCTTCGTTTCGCTCTCGACGAACGCGCGCAGCTCGTCGGGCGTGCTGGTGAGCGGCTCGATGCCGGCTTTGAGCAGCGCCTCCTGCACCTCCTTGTCGGCCATGGCGGCGTTGATCGCGGCGTTGAGCTTGTCGACCACCGGCTTCGGCGTCTTGGCGGGCACGAAGGCCGCGAACCAGGCCGTGAGCTCGTAGCCCTTCACGCCTTCCTCGGCCATTGTCGGCAGCTCGGGCGCGAGCGGCGAGCGTTGCGCGCTCGACACGCCGAGCCCTTTCACCTTGCCGGCGCGGATCTGCGGCATCGTGGTGGAAAGGTCGGCGAAGACCAGCGAGATCTGGCCGCCGAGCAGGTCGGTGACGGCCAAGGGATTGCTGCGATAGGGCACGTGCAGCATGTCGAAGCCGGCGAGAGTCTTGAGCATCTCGCCTGCGATACGCGCCGAGCTCGAGCCGCTGCCGAACGAAAGCTTGCCCGGATTGGCCTTGGCGTAGGCGATCAGCTCCTTCACGTTGCTTGCGGGCACCGAAGGGTGCACGGCGAGCGCCAGTGTGATGTTGCCGAGCTTGCCGATCGGCTCGAAATCGGCGATCGGATCGTAGCTCAGCTTCTTGTAGAGGTTCTGGTTGGCGGCGTGCGTGGTGTTGCTGGTGATCAGCACGCTGGTGCCGTCGGGCGCGGCGCGCGCCACGTTCTGCGCGGCGAGCTGGCCGCTCCCGCCGGCGACGTTCTCGACCACGACGGCCCAGCCCTGCGCGGCGGTGAGCTTCTGGCCGAGCACGCGCGCGAGGGTGTCGGTGGCGCTGCCGGCCGTGAACGGCACCACGAAGCGGATTGGGCGCGCCGGAAACTCCTGGGCGGCGGCGGGCGCGATGAGGGTGCCGGCAAGGCACGCGAGGGCGATGAGGTGGCGCAGCATGGCGTTTCCCTACTTGGTCGGTGCGAGTTGCGTTTCTGGTTGAGCGCGGCCGAGCAGCGCGGCATCGACTTGCAGCCGTGCGCTCAGCATGTGGAAGGAGAGGGCCTTGCCATGGCCATCGTGGCCGAGGCTGGCGTTCACGCCGCCTTCGAGCACGTCATCGAGCACGAAGTTGAAGGCGTGAAGCTTGGGCAGATCGTAGCGGACGACCTTGGTGGGCTTGCGCGCCGCGAAGTGGCGCGCGACGAAGTCGGGTGTGAGCTGCGCCGCCAGGACCGGATAGAAGGCTGGATCCCGGCAGATCACCGCGATGTTGAGCCGGTTGCCCTTGTCGCCGGTGCGCGCATGGGCGAGGCGGTAGAGCGCGACCTCGGTCATGGCGCGTCTCCCAGGAAGGAGACACGCGGCGCAACACGCTCTCGCTCGATAAGGCAGGAGGCGCTGGCAAGCCGGGGCGTGAGGTGCCGTCGCACGCCCGCGCCGCCGGCCGGGCCCGAGCAGTAGAGCGACTCCACCTCGTTGAGCAGCAGCTCGATGGCGGCGCGATCCTCGGACTGGGCGGCGCAGCGCAGACGGACTTCGGGAGGAGAAGCCGTGGCCGGCGGCGCGAGATTGCCGAACACGCTGCCGACGCCGATCAGGTCGACATGTAGCGTAAAGGAGGGCGCGCGGCGGCGCATGCGTTTGGTGACGACCTCCGCGGCGAGCTGCGCGCGGGCAAGGGCGTTCGGGCCCGCATAGGAGATCTCGGCTTCGCCGAGCAGGCCGCTCTCGATGAAGACGGTCGCCTTGAGCGTGTCGGGGCGCGGCTTGCCGGCGGCGCCAGAGACGCGGATGCGGTCGCGGCCGTCCTCGGCGAGCTCAACGTCGGTCACGTCGAGCACCAGGTCGGGCGTCGCATAGGCGGCGGGATCGTGCACCTCGTAGAGGATCTGTTCGGTGACGGTGCGCCGATCGACCAGGCCGCCTGAGCCGGTCGGCTTGGTGATCACCATGGCGCCGTCGGCCGCGACCTCCGCGATCGGATAGCCGACCTCGTCGAAGTCCGGCACGTCCTTCACGCCCGGGTCGGCGAAATAGCCGCCCGTGACCTGTGCCCCGCACTCCAGG
Source organism: Pseudomonadota bacterium (assembly GCA_023404705.1). Lineage (GTDB taxonomy): Bacteria > Pseudomonadota > Alphaproteobacteria > Rhizobiales > Xanthobacteraceae > FEB-22. The sequence continues at coordinate 13,644 of JAEYAU010000162.1, read as the reverse complement.
AGATGACCCGCCAGCGTGCCGGCGGCAAGCCGCGGCAGGTCGTCCCAGGCCCAGCCATGGGCGTGCACCAGGGGACCCAGCGCGAGGGAAAGATCGGCAACGCGGCCCGTGACCACGACGTCGGCGCCGTCGTCCAGGGCACGGGCGATGCCCTCGGCACCGAGATAGACGTTGGCAGCAACGACCCGCGGGCTGCCGGCGAGCACCGCGCCGCCGGTCTCGCGTACGCGCAGCTCGTCGAGGGTGATGCGCGCGGTGAGGTCATCGCCGTCCACGATCGCGATGCGCGCGTCCGGGAAGCCGGCCTCACGCGCCCAGGCCGCGATGCGTTCGGCCGCGCCGCGCGGATTGGCGCCGCCGAAATTGCCGATGATGCGGATGCCGGCCTTCAGCGCCGGGCCGAGGGCGGTCGGCACCATTCGCTCCAGCGCCGGACTGTAGCCGCGGCTCGGATCGCGGCGTTTCTCGAGCTGGCAGAGCGCGAGCGTTCGTTCGGCGAGCGTCTCGAACATCAGGAAGCGCGGGCCTTTATGGCGCGCGAGCTCCGCAATGAGCGGCAGCGAGGCGTCGCCGCGGTCGCCCGCGAAGCCTGCGGCACATCCAATCCGGACCAGGTCCTGCATGCCGAAAAGCTAGACGGACACCCATGATCAGTGAAATAGTTTGATCCAATCAATTCATTGAGAAAACTCATGAATGCGGATCTCCGGCAGTTGCGCGTCTTCGCCGCCGTGGCGCGGCTCGGCAATTTCACCCGCGCGGCGGAGCGGCTGAACCTGTCGCAGCCGAGCCTGAGCCTCCACATGCGCCAGCTCGAGAAGAGTCTCGGCATACGCCTGCTCGACCGCAGCACGCGCGCGGTCTCGCTCACGCGCGCGGGCGAGGACTTCCTGCCCGTGGCCGAGCGGCTGCTGGAGGACTTCCAGCAGGCGGTGCGATCGGTCGCCGATCTCGCCGCGCACCGGCGCGGGCGCGTTGTCGCGTCGGTGCTGCCCTCGGTCGCTGCGGATCTGTTGCCACGCGCGCTGGCAGCGCTGCGCGAGCAACATCCCGGCATCGCGGTTTCGATCCGCGATGAGGTCGCCGAGCAGATTGTCGCGCGCGTGCGCAGCGGAGAGGCGGATTTCGGCGTCGGCGCGATGGACGGGCTCGATGCGGATGTGGAGAGCGTCGCGCTGTTGCGCGACGAGCTGGTCGCCGTGATGCCGCAGGAGCATCCGCTCGCGCGGGTCGCGAAGCCGAGCTGGCGCGCGCTCGCGCGTTATCCGTTCGTCGCTATGTCGCGTGACAGCAGCGTGCGCCGGCTCACGGATCAGGCCTTCGCGCAGAACGGGCTGCCGAACGCGCCGGCCTACGAGGCGAAATACATGAGCAGCGCGATCGGCCTGGTCGGGCAGGGGCTCGGGGTCGCGGCGCTGCCGTCGTCGGCGCGGCTCATGGTGGAGCAGGCGGGTCTGCACCACGCGAGGCTCACCGATCCCGTGATGCGGCGGCAGATCGGCGTGCTATCGCGCCAGGGCCGCTCGCTTTCGCCGGCCGCGGAAGCACTGGTCGCGATCCTGCGGAAGATGGCGTGACGCTCAGATCTTGCGGCTGTCATAGGCCCAGTGCAGCAGCGCCTGGCGCTGGCGCTTGCGGCAGAGCAGGTCCCCGGGCTCGCAGTTCTTTTGCACCTGCTTCACGTGGCGGCGGATCGCCTTCCAGCGCTTGATCTGGCGCGCATCCTCATCCGGCATGCGGCGACCCATATAGTAGCGGCAATACCATTGGAACCAGCCGCGCGGATCGTCGGGATGGATCCAGCCCTTGCGGCGCCACTCAGACAAGGGCTGGCTCGCATCGACGCCGAAGAAGTTGAGGCTGCAGTCACGGCCCTTCGCAGACAATTTCGCGCGCGCGAACCAGCTCCTGGGAAATTCCTTGCGGCAGTCCGTCATGTACTTGCCGCAGAATACGCCGAGCCGCAGCATCTCGGCCGGTGTGAGCTCGGGCCGGAACTCGGGATCGAAGCCGCGGCCGGGCGCCGCCACGCGCGTGTAGCGGTAGCCCTTCTGCATCTTGTCGCGAACCGTGATGGTGCGGGGCATCAGAGCGTCGCGACGCCGAGCTCCTTGGCGAGACCGTTCAGGTCGGCGATCACGGCTTCCCCGAGCGGCACGCCGGATTTCGTTCGCTTCTCGGCCGTGAGGCGCTCGGGGTCGCCGGGCACGAGCGGCGGGCGCGCGGGATCGGACGGCTCGGCCTCGTGGATCTCGCGCACCATCAGGTCGATCTGCGAGCGGAACAGCTCCGGGTCGGTGAAGCGCGCGATGTCGATCGCGAGCAGGAAGTGGCCGAGATTGCGCGGCTTGTCGAGCTCGGCATACATGCGCGTGACATGGGTGCCGAACGGCACGCCGGTGAGCTGCGCGCAGAGGATCTCGATCATCAGCGAGAGCGCGTAGCCCTTCGGGCCGGCCATCGGCATCAGCCCGACCGCCTTATCGGCATCGGTCGCGGGCTTGCCGTTCTCGTCCACGGCCCAGTCGGCCGGAATCGGCTTTCCGTCCTGGCGCGCAACGATGATCTTGCCCCAGGCGACGTTCGTGGTCGCCATGTCGATGATCACGGGCGGGCCGTCGCGGCCCGGTGCGCCGAAGGCGAGGGGATTGGAGCCGAGGAAATACTTCTTCATGCTGGGCGGCACCATGATCGAGTCGGTGTGCGTCACCGCGAGCCCGACCATGCCGGCGCTCGTCGCCTGCTCCACGAACCAGGCGCAGGCGCCGCAATGGGAGGAGTTGCGCGCACCGACCGCGCCGACGCCACTCTCGCGCGCGAGCGCGATCGCCTCGTCCATGGCGCGCACCGCGACGAGCTGGCCCATGCCCTGGTCGCCCTCCACCATCGCGGTCGAGGCGCCGGTGCGCTTCACCGTGATGTTCGGCCGCGCCTTCACGGAGCCGTTGCGCAGCCGCGTCGCATAATGCGTCAGCCGCACCACGCCGTGGCTGTCGACGCCGCGCAGATTGGAGGCAACCAGCGTTTCGGCGACGAGCCGCGCGTCGCTGCTCGCAAGCCCGAGCCGCTCGAGGCAGGCCGCCGTGAAATTGGTGAGCTTGTCGTGGGCAATCAGCTTGTCGGCCATGGGTCCTCCTGCGGGTCGGCTACATATCACCGCCGCAGGCGCGTGCACCAGCCGTCACGCGGGGATTTTCAGCGGGTGGGATGCGGGATCAGGCAGCCACTGCGGGTGCGGGAAGTCGCGTCGGCAGGCAGGCGGTCGCCAGGAAGATCACGAAGGCCGCCACCGCCATCAGGCGGAACAGCGTGTCGAAACCGTAGGTCGTGTGCACGAAGGCGATCAGCGGCAGGGACGCGGCCAGCACCGTGAACGCCACCACATAGCGCACCGCGTAGATGCGCGCGCGTGCGGGCCCGGTCGCCATCTTGCCGATCATGAAGTCGGTGATCGGGATCTGGCCGAAAGCGCCGAGCATGAAGCCGAGCGCGGCCGCGAGCGCCCAACCACCCGTGAGGCCGGGCATCAAGGCGAAGAACACGATCTGGATCGTGGCGACGACGAGGAAGACCGAGCGCGGCCCATAGCGGTCGAGCAGGCTCCCGACGACGAGCTGCGCCATCGACGCGATCGCGAACACCGCGAAGGTGAAGGCGCCGAGCGCGGTCGCGATGTCGCCTTGTGCGGGCAATCCGGTCGCGGAGAGCCAGCGCGTGACGTCCTCCGCGATGCCCTGCAGTCGCTCGTCGAACACCTTGGGCAAGGCGAAGGTCGTGGACTGGAAGATCAGGCTCGACACCGCTGTGGTGACGAACACGATCGCCGAAATGCGCTTGAGCATCGCCTTGTAGTCCGGCGCAAGCGTTCCGCCGGCCGCGACGTTCGGGGACGCTTCGCGATGTCGCTGCACGATGGGCGTCCATTGGTGCGCGGCGTAGAGAATACCGATCACGACAGAGAACAGGCCGGGCACGATGAAGGCCACGCGCCAGCCGCCATGATCGATGAAGTAGCCAGTGATGAGGGCCGCGCTGGCGACACCGAGATTGCCCCAGACGCCATTCACGGCAAGCCGCATGCCGGTGTTCTTCCAACGCTGCGTGACGATGGCGAGGCCGACCGGGTGATAGATCGCGGCGAACACGCCGACGCAAAACAGCCCGATGCCGACCTGCAACGGCGTCTGTGCCATCGCGGTCGCGATCGAGGACAGCCCGATGCCGACGAAGAACACCGCGACCATGCCTTCGCGGCTCCACTTGTCGGCGAGCCAGCCGGCCGGCAGCGAGAACACGCCGAAGGCGAAGAAGCCGGGTGTCGCGTAGGTGAGGAGCTCGCCATAGCTGAGCGACCACTCCCGGCTGAGCACGAGCGCCGCGACCGTCGCGAAGATCAGCGTGAACATGTGGTCGAGGAAATGCCCGACGTTCAGGAAGAGGAAGTGGATTCGGTCGCGATACATGCCGGCCCCTGTGCGTGCGCCTTGCAAACTAGCCTTGTCAGGATCGCGCCGTCATGCCATTTCTTGTCGAAATTCTGCCAAGCCGATGCCGATGGCCAAACGCCTGCCAGCCGACCGCAGCACCAATGCCGAGGACTACCAGAAGGTGCCTCGGCCGATTGCGGCGATGTCCAAGACGTTCAGCGACGGATCCGAAATCGCGCCGCATCATCATTCGCGCGATCAGTTTCTCTACTCCGTGACCGGCCTGATGCGCGTGCGCACTCGCACGGAAGCCTGGATCGTGCCGCCCGATCGCGCCGTCTATCTGCCCGCGGGTGTCGAGCATGCGATCGAGATGCGCGGGCTGGTGACGATGAGCACGTTGTACATCGCATCGCGGGCGCAGGACGGGCTGCCGGTGGCCCCGACCGTGCTGGAAGTTTCTCCGCTGCTGCGCGAGCTCGTGCTTGCGCTGATCGAGGAGCCGGTGGTGTACGACGAGCAGGGACGGGGTGGAGCGCTCGCCAGATTGATCTTTTCGGAGCTGGTGCGTGCGCGGCGCCTGCCGCTCGTCATTCCGATGCCGCGCGACCCACGCTTGCTGCGCGTCTGCAACGCGATGCTGGCCGATCCTGCGGATCGCCGCACGCTGGACGATTGGGCGGACGAAGCCGCCGCCTCGGTGCGCACGCTGGCGCGCCTCTTCGACGACGAGCTGCGGATGGGCTTTGTCGCGTGGCGCCAGCGCGTGCGATTCCACCATGCGCTGGAAGCCATCGTTGCCGGCGACCCGATCGGATTGGTCGCGAAGCGCAGCGGCTATCGCAGCGCGAGCTCGTTCTCGGCCGCATTCGGCAATGTCATGGGACAGCATCCGTCGTGGCTGCGATCGGCCGTGGCTGCGCGTGAGGCTGCGTCCTAACTTTCGACGCGCGACCAGCCTTCGGGCGTCAGCCGCTCCTGCGGCATGAAGCGGCCCTTGTAGTCCATCTTGCGTGAGCCCTTCACCCAGTAGCCCAGATAGACGTAGGCGAGCCCCATGCGCTTGGCGCGCGCCACGTGGTCAAGGATCATGTATGTGCCGAGCGAGCGCATGGCGTGCTCGGGATCGTAGAAGGAGTAGACCATCGAGAGACCGTCGCTCAGCACGTCCGTGAGCGCGACCGCATAGAGCGCGCCGGCGCCGCGGCCCGTGATGCGGCTGTCCGGTCCTTGCTTGCGGTATTCGACGATCTTCGTCTCGACGTGGCTGTCCTCGACCATCATGGCGTAGTCGAGCACGGTCATGTCCGCCATGCCGCCGTCGAAGTGGCGGTTGTCGAGATAGGAGCGGAAAACCGAATACTGTTCCGAGGTCGGAACCGGGACCCGCATCTCGCCGACGAGATCCTCGTTGCGCTGCTGGATGCGGCGCATGGCGCGGCCCGGGCGGAAATCCTCCACCACCACGCGCACCGACACGCAGGCGCGGCAGGCCTCGCAGGCCGGCCGGTAGGCGATCGACTGGCTGCGGCGGAACCCGCCATGGGTGAGGAGATCGTTGAGCTCGCCCGCGCGCTCGCCCACCAGATGCGTGAAGACTTTGCGCTCCTCCTTGCCGGGCAGATAGGGGCAGGGGGAGGGCGCGGTCAGGTAGAACTGGGGCGTATCGCGCGAATGCTGAGTCACGGGGCGCCCTCCTCGGCGCAGGGCGATCCTATCGCTTTCGTGGCTCGCAAGGCCAGTCTGTCCATTCAGGTCGCCGGCCCCGGATAGCCGGGGGCCTGACGCAAGGTCCTGGCGCGCCCTTCATTATTGATCACGATCGTGCCGAGCAGCATGTCGTGCAGCAGCCGCCCCCGGCTGTTGAAAAAGCCGACAAAGAGGATGAGCGGCGTGAGAAACGAGACCGTCACCCAGAACACGATGGCGTGCACGGCGCCGAGCAGGAAGTAGCTGGGCGCGCCGTACCAGGTGCGCATCTCCAGGTCCACCATGCGCATGCCGATGGTCGCGGAGGCGGGGCCGCCGAGCGTCATGCCGTAATAGACGACGGCCCAGATCACCGTGATCGGGCTGAACAGGAAGAACAGGAGCCAGCCAAGGCCAAGCGTGACGATGCCGAACACGAAAATGAAGATCGCGAGGAAGATCAGCGGCACCGTGATGACGAGAAGGTCGACGATGAACGCGACGACGCGGCGCGCCAGCACGCCTTCGAACAGCTCGGGCTGCGTCACCGGATCGTAGACGTGCGGTCGCACCTCGAAGCCGGTGTCGACCCGTTTCGGCCCGCTCTCGGACATGTCCGCGTTCTCCCGCCTCCCGCAATATCGCGAAAAATGGGCGCAAGCGTGGTCCGGCGCAAGGGGTTGGGCCGGGCGGCCCGTCTCGCGTATCGTCGCGGCCATGCGTCGCGCTCTCGCGCTGCTTCTGCCCTTGCTGGCCGCCGGTTGCGCGGCCGCAATCGATTCGGAGCAGCACCGGCTGTGCCGGCTGGTGCCCCCGGCGCTGCATCCGGAGGGCACCGAGATCCGCGAGCTGCGCGCCGCGCCCGTGCGCGGCGCCACGGGCGTGCGCATCGACTATGCGGCGCAGGCCCCGGGGCAGGCGATGCGCGCCCGCCATGTGACTTGCAGCTTCGCGGGCAAGGCCTTCGAAGCCGGGCGGCTCGACCTGATCGGCGTCGAGACGGACGAGGGGCCGCTGGGCGAGGCGCGGCTCCTCTATCTCAAGCGCTTCTGGCTGTCCGATTTCGAGGCGCGCTCCGCGCAGCAGCAGGCGATGCGGCCGAGCGGCGCGCCCGCCCTGGCGCCGGCCGCGGCCTATGCACTGCAGCAGCTCGTGAACGCCCTGGCGCTCGCCGCAGTCTATGCGCTGCTGGCGACCGCCTATTCGCTGATCTATGGCCTGGTCGGCCGCATCAATCTCGCCTTCGGCGAGATCGCGGTGATCGGCGGCTACGGCGCGGTGATCGGCATCTCGATCGCGACCGTGCTCGGCTTCGGCGGACCGGTTGGCGGTCTCGTGCTGGCCCTCGCGGTCGGCGCGTCGCTCGCCGCGCTCTGGAGCCTGGTCATCGGCCACAGCATCATCGCGCGGCTGCATGCGCGGCACCGGCTTGGCCAACCGATCCTGGTGGCGACAATCGCGGTCGCGATCGCGGTGCAGGAGTTTTTGCGCCTGTCGCAGAGCGCGGGCGAGCGCTGGGTGCCGCCAGTGTTCAACGAGCCGGTGGTGCTCGCCCAGGGCGGGAGCTTCCTGGTGACCGTGACGCCGATGCAGATGGCGGTCGCGCTCATCGCCTTCGCGGCGGCTGGCGCGGTGCTGCTGCTGCTGGCCTATTCGCGCTTCGGTCGCGAGTGGCGCGCCTATGCGGATGATCCGGGGGCCGCCGCGCTGTTCGGCGTGAACGGGCGCAAGCTGCTGGGCGAGACCTTCGTGCTGGCGGGCCTGCTCGCGGGTCTCGTCGGCTGGATCATCGCGACCTATTACGGCAGCGTCAGCTTCTATATGGGCACGGCGCTCGGCCTGAAAGCTCTGGTCGCCGCAGTGGTCGGCGGCATCGGCTCGATCCCGGGCGCCTTCCTCGGCGGCGCGCTGGTCGCGATGATCGAGGCGCTGTGGTCCGCTTATTTCGACATCACGTATCGCGACGTCGTCGTCTACGGGCTGCTCGTCATCGTCTTCATGCTGCGCCCTGGTGGACTCGTCGGCTTCTCCGGACCGGCGCCCAGGGATGTGTGAGCGTTGCGCGTGACCACGAGATACTCAGCGCGCCGCCTCGAGCAGTCGAACCATCTCGGCATAGCCGCGCGCTTTGGCGTGGTCGAGCGGCGTCCGGTTCTGACGGTCCGCGATGCGCCGGTCGGCGCCCGCCTCGAGCAGGATGCGCAATGTCTCGGTGTGGCGGCGGCCCCCGTCGCCGAGCACCACGGACTCCATCAGCGCGGTCCAGCCGAGATTGTTGACGTGGTCGAGCGGTGCGCCGGCCTTGACGAGCTCGCGCACGATGCCGTCATGACCGAGATGCGCGGCCGCGATCAGGGCCGTCCCGTCATACACGCTGGTGATGAGACGCGCGCTCGCGCCGTTCGCGAGCAGGATCTTGAGCGTGTCCACGTCGTCGCGGACCGAAACGATCGTCACCGCGTCGTAGCGCTGGTTGTCGAGCAGGGCCGGGTCCGCGCCCGCCTTCAGCAAGGCCTGCGCGGCGGCGCCGTGGCCCATGAAGGCCGCGACATGCAGCGGGGTGCGGCCGTTGCCGTCGCGCGCGTTGAGAGCCGCGCGATCGACGGCGAGACGACGGATCTCATCCAGGTCTCCGCGCACGGCCGCGGCGTGCAGGCCGCGATAGGCCGCACGCTCGCTGTCGCTCGGCGGCGTCTGCGCGCGGGCATCCAGGCTCGGTAGAAGAGACAGGCCGAGCACCGCGGCCAACAGAAGCCTGGGCATGCTTTACCTCCACGCGCCGGACGATCGCCCTTGACGCCTTCGTGTGCCGGCGCAGGATATCGGGATGAGCCGGACATCCTCCCGCGGCGCGTGGCTCGCCGCAACCATCATCTTGACCATGATCGGACATGCAGGCGCGCAATCGGTGCATACCCTCCTGGGCGCCGCCGAACGCGGCGACGTCGCGGCGCTGCGCACCATGATCGCCGCGCGCATGCCGCTGGACACGCGCGACGCCGCCAAGCGCACGCCCTTACTGGTCGCAATCGAGCGCGGCCAGCTCGAGGCCGCGAAGCTGCTGATCGAGGCCGGTGCCGATATCAATGCGCAAGCCGAGAACATGGATACGCCCTGGCTGCTCGCCGGCGCGCGCGGGCATGCCGACCTCCTTCGCCTGATGCTTCCGCGCAAGCCGGACCTCAGGCTGCGCAACAGATTCGGCGGCAGCGCGCTGATCCCGGCCTGCGAGCGTGCCCATGTCGAGGCCGTGAAGGTGCTGCTCACGAGCGGCATCGACGTGAATCACGTGAACAATCTCGGCTGGACCTGCCTGCTCGAGATCGTGATCCTGGGCAACGGCGGTCCGCGCCATATGGAGACCACGCGGCTCGTCCTGGCCGCCGGCGCGAATCCGAACCTTGCCGACCGTGACGGCGTCTCGCCGCTCACCCATGCGCGGCGCAAGGGGCAGCACGAGATCGCGGAGCTGATCGCGCAGGCGGGCGGGCGGTAGCGCGCCCTTCGCCCGTGCGACGCTTTCGCGGGTTCGGCCCCGCCCTCAGTGATATCCTTCACTCAGCGATCTCACTCATCCTGTTATCTTGGGCGTCAGACGTCTGGCCGGGTCGATGCTCGGCGCGGAGGTGAGGAGGCTCGAGGCCGTGCGCTGGTGGTCCGGCGATCGATGCAGGGTAGCGGCACTCACGCTCTGCGCGGCTCACCTGCTGCTCGCGGCCGATTCATGCACGGCTCAGGCGCGCCGGACGACCATCCCGAGCATCAATACGCCATTGGTGGAATGGGTCGCATCTCGTCCCCATGCGGCGCCGGACTCGCTGGCTACCTTCGACACCGCGGCCGGTCGCACCGCGACCTTCGCGGCGATGGTGGACTCGCTCGCCGGCCGCAACTGGTCGCAGGCGAAGCGGCACGCACGATCAATCGGCTATCGCCTCGTCATGATCCACGAGGGGCGGCGCACCTTCGTCGTCGCCGCGGACCGCGGCAGCAGCGGCCGGGATCCCACCATCGTCCTGAATCTCGATCCGCAGCGGGACCTCATCCTCGGGGCGCCGCACGTGCCGTTCGAGCCCGGAACCGGAGAGCAGGCGCTGATCTTCCTGCGCGACCTCGCAGGACGCGCGGCGATCATTTCGGGCGCGCACCGCTGCGCGAGCAGGGCGTTCACGGCATGTGACGGCACGACCGCGGTGTGCGGGTCCTTGCAGAGCTACAGGGATTCCGATGTGGGGCACAATGTTGCGACGCTCTACCATGTCGCGCATGTGCGCCTTGCCCAGCGCTGGCCGTCCTCCATCGTCATGTCGCTGCACGGCATGAAGGAAGACACCGAAGGGGTACGTACTTCGGTCATCGTCTCCAACGGCATACGCGCCGACGACACGGCGCTGCAGACCGCTGCGACGAAGTTCAGAACGACAGTCGGTCGCCGGATCAGCGCGCCTGGAAAGATCGTGAGCTGCAATCTGCCGGCGGACTCGGCGTTCGGGTTTCGCACCCTGTGCGGCTACACCAACATCCAGGGCCGGCACGTGAACGGCGACTCCAACGCCTGCCGGGTGAGCGTCGATGAAGGGACTGGGCGCTTCATTCATGTCGAGCAGGACTGGGACGTATTGCAGGCCTATGCGGAGGATTGGAAGCAGATCGGCCGTCACCCTTTCAACAAGGCTTTCGTCCGAGGGCTGGTCAAGGTGTTGCCCCGCGTGCGGTGACGGCGGCTCGCGATGGGCCGATCGGCTCACTTGGCGCGATATCGCAAATGCGGCGGAGCGTGATATGACCGGCACGTGATTTTGTGCCGGAGGACTCGTGTCCGTCGCCCTCGCAGACGTGGAAGCCGCGCGCCGGTTGATCGGCCGGCAGGTGCTGTGCACGCCGATGCTCCCCGCGCCGAAGCTCTCGGCGCTCGCGGGGGCGGAGATCTATGTCAAATACGAGAACCTGCAGGTCACCAACTCCTTCAAGGAGCGTGGGGCGCTGGTGAAGCTCACCTCGCTCTCGGCGGCGGAGCGGCAGCGCGGCGTGATCGCGATGTCGGCGGGCAATCACGCCCAGGCGGTCGCCTACCACGCCCGGCGGCTCGGCATTCCGGCCACCATCGTGATGCCGGTGACCACACCCTTCGTGAAAGTGGCGGCGACCGAGGCGCATGGCGCGACGGTAGTGCTCGATGGCGAGACGGTCGCGGACGCACAGGTGCGCGCGGAGGCGATCTGTGCCGAGCGCGATCTGACTTGGGTGCATCCCTATGACGATCCGCATGTGATCGCGGGGCAGGGCACGATCGCGCTCGAGATGCTGGAAGCCGTGAGTGATCTCGACGTGCTGGTGGTGCCGATCGGCGGTGGCGGGCTGATTTCCGGCAACGCCATTGCGGCGCGCGGGGTCCGGCCGCAGATCGAGATCGTCGGCGCCGAAGCCGCGCTCTATCCATCCATGTGGAACGCGATGCGGGGCATGGATCAGCCGTGCGGCGGCGCGACGCTGGCGGAAGGCATTGCGGTGAAGAATGTCGGCAAGCTCACGCTGCCGATCGTGCGCGAGCTCGTGTCCGACATTGTGCTGGTGAACGAGGCGCAGCTCGAGCGGGCCGTGAATGCGTATCTCACGCAGCAGAAAGTGATGGCCGAAGGCGCCGGCGCGGCGGGGCTTGCGGCGCTGTTCGCGGCGCCCGAACGCTTCCGCGGCAAGAAGGTCGGGCTGATCCTCTGCGGCGGCAATATCGATCCGCGCATCCTCGCCTCCATCATGGTGCGCGAGCTCGAGCGCGAGAACCGGATCGTCTCGTTCCGGCTGACGATCCCGGACCGGCCGGGTGTTCTGGGCGCGATCTCGACGCGGCTCGGCCAGCTCGGCGCGAACATCCTCGAGGTCGATCACAAGCGGCTGTTCCTCGACGTGCCCGCCAAGGGCGCCAAGCTCGATGTCACGGTCGAGACGCGCGACGGCGCGCATGCGGATGAAATCCTCTCCGCCATGGCGGCCGATGGCTATTCGCCTATTCGCATCGAGGCCGGCGACGTGATGGAGTAACCCTCGCGGCGACGTCACCTTCGCGGCGAAGTCACCTTCGCGGCGAAGTCACCTTCGCGGGACGCGAGGCGTGGCTTCGGGAAATACGCTTTTCGCGGCAGGACAAGTTCGCCTAGCGTGCGGGCTCCTGCGACTCCGAGGCAGAATGGATCCGCAAGCAACGAGTCCCTGGCGCGCGACGCTTGCGGCCTTCTGCGCGCTGCTGGTCGGCATCGGGCTGGCGCGCTTCGCCTATACGCCGCTGATCCCGCCGCTGATCCAGGAGGGCTGGTTCGCGCCGTCCGCGGCTGCCTATCTGGGCGCTGCCAACCTCGCGGGCTATCTCGCCGGAGCGCTGCTCGGCCGCAAGCTCGCGGCGGGTCGGCCGGCCGCGACGATCCTGCGGCCGACCATGCTGCTTGCGACGCTCGCCTTCTTCGCCTGCGCGTGGCCGCTCTCGTTCCTCTGGTTCTTTTCCTGGCGCTTCGCCGCCGGATTCGCGGGCGCCGTGCTGATGGTGCTCGCGGCGCCGAGCGTGCTGCCGCACATCCCGGCGGCGCGACACGGGCTCGCGAGCGGGATCATCTTTGCGGGCGTCGGCCTCGGCATCGCGGCATCAGGCACCGTGGTGCCGCTGTTCCTGCGCATCGGGCTCACCGAGACGTGGCTGGGGCTCGGCGCCATGGGCCTCGTGCTCACGGCCGCGGCTTGGGGCGGCTGGCCGAAGGAGCGGGTCGCGGCGCTGCCCTCGCTGACGCCCGATGAGAAACGCCCGAGGCCGGCGCTGGCGCTGATCGCGCTCTATGTCTCTTACGGGCTCTGCGCGGCCGGGCTCGTGCCGCACATGGTGTTTCTGGTGGATTTCGTCGCGCGCGGGCTGGGGCAGGGGCTCGCAGTCGGCGCGCGCTACTGGATCGTGTTCGGGATCGGCGCCATGTTCGCGCCGGCCCTGGTCGGCCACACGGCCGATCGCATCGGCTTCCGCCTCGCGCTGCGGCTCGCCTATGTGCTGCAGGCCGTGGCGGTCGCGCTGCCGCTCGCGAGCCAGAGCACCGCGTCGATGCTGGTGTCGAGCCTGATCATCGGCGGCTTCGTGCCGGGCATCTCCTCACTGGCGCTGGGCCGCATGCATGAGCTCACGACGCACGATCCGCACAGCCGCCGCGCCGGCTGGAGCATCGCGACCGCAGCCTTCGCCTGCGGCCAGGCGATCGCGGCCTATGGGTTCTCGTTCCTCTACGCGGCGACCGGCGGCTACGCGTGGCTGTTCGGTCTCGGCGCCGCCGCCTTCGGATTGGCGCTGCTGCTCGATCTCGCGGTCTCGCGCACGCCTTCAGACAGCGCCTGAGGACATCGCGCGAAGCTGCAGAAGCTGCGGCTGATTTCCTATTGCGGTGGGTAGCGCTCGTCCGCGGGGGTGACGGGCTCGGCGGGAGCGACCGGCTCGGGAGCGGTTTCGGGGCGGGGGCGCGGCACCGGGATGCCGGGCGCGGCGCGCGCCGTCATGGTC
>JAEYAU010000159.1 GCA_023404705.1 Pseudomonadota bacterium | reverse complement strand
GCCCAGGCGGCCGAGCCTGTGGCGCCCGAACCGGTCGTGCGGGAGCCGGCCGTCCGCGAACCAGCCGTGCGCGAGCCGATCGTTCCCGAGCCGAGCATCGCCATGCCGGAGCGCGCTGCCGACGCGCCCGAGCCTCCAGCGCCGACCCCCTCCGCCGAGCCCGTCGCCATGCCGGCGCCGCGCCGCTCGCTGCGGGACTGGATCCAATATGGCGGGCAGCGCACCGTCCCGGCCGAGGAGATTCCGACGCCGGCTCCCGTGCGCACGCCGGAACCGCTGCGCAGCTCGCGCGTCGATCTTTCGGCCCTCGCCCGCGCGCCGGAGCGGCCCGTCGACGCGACCCGCGAGGAGAGGGCGCCCGCGCGCCGCTCCTTCCTGTCACGCCGCAGCCCGCGGCCCGCGGCGGCCACGGACGAGACCGAGGTCCAGGTCTACAAGTCCGGTGTGGTCGAGGGCATGGCCTACACGCTCTACACCGACGGTTCGATCGACGCCGAGCTGCCCGAAGGCACCGTGCGCTTCGAGTCCCTCGACGCGCTGCGCGCGCACTTGGCGTCGCGGTAGGGTGTCGAGCTGTAGGGTGCGCTCAGCGCGCGATCAGGTGGATTCAGTTGGGCAGTGAACCGGATCGCGCTGAGCGCACGCGTGCGCTCGGCGGACGCAGGTCTGTCGTCAAACCGCATGCTGCTCGGGCCGCCGAGCACACCCTACGCCTTGTCCATCACCATGAGCGCGAAGGCGTAGGAGAGGGCGACCTCCTTGAGCCGGTCGAAGCGGCCCGAGGCGCCGCCGTGGCCCGCATCCATGTTGGTGCGCAGCAGGAGCGGGTTGCGATCGGTCTTCAGGCTGCGCAGCCGCGCTACCCATTTGGCGGGCTCCCAGTAGGTCACGCGCGGATCCGTGAGACCCGCGAGCGCCAGCATCGCGGGATAGTCCTGCGCGCGCACGTTCTCATAGGGCGAGTAGGCGCGGATCGTCTCGAACGCGGCCTTGTCGGCGATCGGGTCGCCCCATTCGGGCCGCTCCGGTGGCGTCAGCGGTAGGTCGCCGTCCAGCATGGTGTTGAGCACGTCGACGAACGGCACCTCGGCGATGATGCCGCCGAACAGCTCCGGACGCAGATTGGCGATCGCGCCCATCAGCATGCCGCCGGCTGAGCCGCCATGCGCCACGATCGCGCCCTCGCGCGTCCAGCGCTGCGCGATCAGATGCTCGGCGGCCGCGATGAAATCCGCGAAGGTGTTGGTCTTCTTCGCGAGCTTGCCTTCGCGATACCAGCGCCAGCCCTTCTCGGTGCCGCCGCGAATATGCGCGATCGCATAGACGAAGCCGCGGTCCACAAGGGAGAGCCGGCTGGTGTTGAACGCCGCCGGGATCGCGTAGCCATAGGCGCCATAGCCGTAGAGCAGGCAGGGCGCGCTGCCGTCCGGCTTCACGTCCTTGCGGTGCAGGATCGAGATCGGCACCGTCTCTCCGTCGGCGGTCGGCGCCAGCAGCCGATGCGTGACGTAGTTCGCCGGGTCGTGCCCGCTCGGCACTTCCTGGCGCTTGCGCATCACGCGCGTGCGCGCCGCAAGATCGTAGTCCCAGACCTCAGCCGGCGTCGTCATCGACGAGTAGCTGAAGCGCAGCAGATTCGTGGCGAATTCGTAGCCGCCGTCCATGCCGAGCGCATAGGCCTCCTCGTCGAAGGCGATCGTGTGCTCTTCGCCGCCCGCGAGGTGGCGCACCACGATGCGCGGCAGGCCATCCTCGCGCTCCATGCGCACCAGCCAGTCCTGCAGCACCGTGAAGCCGAGCAGATAAACGCCCGGCCGATGCGGGATCAGGTCGCGCCAATGCGCGCGATCCGGCGTCGCGAGCGGCGCCCAGGTGATCTTGAAGTCCTCGGCGCCGTCCGCATTGGTGCGGAAGAGAAGTGCGGGGCCGCCGAACAGGGCCGGGTGGTGCTCCACCACATACTGCACCGAAGTCTCCCGCGCCGCGATCAGCACCGGCTCGGCCGCGGCGCTCTCGAGATCGAGCAGCCGCACCTCGGACGTCTCGTGATCGTGCACCGAGATCTCGGCGAAACGCTTCGACTGCGTCTCGCCGATCGAGACGAAATACTGCGCGTTCGTCTCCTCGAATACGAGCACGTCGTCCTCGACCGGCGTGCCGAGGCGATGCCGGAATACGCGCGAAGGCCGGTGATTGGCGTCGAGGCGCACGTAGTAGAAGGCGCTCGCATCGGCGGTCCACACGACCGATCCCGAGGCGTCCGGAATGATGTCCGCGAGATCCCTGTCGTGCGCGAGGTCGCGCACATGCAGCGTATGGAATTCCGAGCCGGTCTCATCCGCCGACCAGGCGAGCAGCCGGTGATCCGGCGAATGACTTGCCTCGCCGAGCTGGAAGAACGGCTTGCCGGCCGCGAGCGCGTCGGCGTCGAGCAGGATGGTCTCGGCGCCGCCCGCGCGCGGCTGGCGGCAGACCACCGGATGCTGGCCGCCTTCGCGATAGCGAATGTAGTAGGCGTGCGGCCCGTCCGGCGCCGGCACCGTGGAGTCGTCCTCCTTGATGCGCCCGCGCATCTCGGCGAACAGCGTCTCCTGCAGCGCCTGCGTGGGACGCAGCGCCGCCTCCGCATAGGCGTTCTCGTCGTCGAGATATTTCCGGATCGCCGGATCGAGCGCAGCCGGATCGCGCATCACCTCCTGCCAGTTCGGCGCCTTCAGCCACTGATACTCGTCGGTGATCGTAACGCCGTGACGGGTCGAGGTGGCGGGCCGCTTCTCGGCGCGCGGTGCGGGCGGGGTGCGTTCCAGCATGCTTGTGGTCTTCTGGTTCGGGTTCAAAGCCGGAGGTGCGGAGCCGAACGGCGTTCGGGCATCCGCGCGAATGCGATCGATGCAGCGATCAATCGTCGCGACCGTGGTCGGCGCGCGTGGCTATTTGCCTTCGGCTTCCGGCTTGAAGGTCAGCGCGGTGCCGTTCATGCAATAGCGCTGCCCGGTCGGCTTCGGCCCGTCCGGGAACACGTGGCCGAGATGAGCGTCGCAGCTCGCGCAGCGGATCTCGGTGCGGCGCATCAGCCACGAGCGGTCCTCGTGCGCGTTCACCGCGCCGTCCGCCACCGGCGCATAGAAGCTCGGCCAGCCGGTGCCGGAATCATATTTCGTGTCCGCCGAGAACAGCGGCGCGCCGCAGCAGACGCAGCTGTACGTACCGGCACGCTTCTCGTTCCAGTAGGGACCCGTGAAAGCGCGCTCCGTGCCGTGCTGGCGCGTCACATGAAACTGCTCGGGCGTGAGCTGCGCGCGCCACTCGGCCTCGCTCTTCGTGACCTTGGGGCGGTTCTCGGTCGTGGATGTCATCGGGGGTCCCCTGGCAGCGTCTCGGCTCGGATCGCACCCAAGAAGTAGGCACCGCCGGCGTCTTCGACAAGTCACGTATTCTTTCGCGCGAAGTGGAAGAGCGGGGACCGGCGCACGCCCCCGGCCTTCAGTGCTAAACCATTGAGAATTCGCGGTTTCCCTGAACTTGGGAGTCGGGTGACGAACAATTCCAGGAACTGTCTCTGTTCTTGCGCTCAAGGAAAGACAAGACAAACAATGCGGAAATTTGTCGCCTGGGCGATCTCATCTTGAACCCGGGGGCGAACAATACTATACGAGCATGGTATTCGCGCTTGCGATTCGGACTTAGTGCTGGACAAGGTGCGGACAGGCGGGGCGAAGGGGCGTTTTTTCTGTTCGGATCCATCTGCGTCGATCCGGATGTGAGCGTAGCGGGAACGGGACTCCATGACCGACGGGACGAGCAGCGGCACCTACATCGAGCTGACGGCGGATATCGTGTCCGCTTATGTCAGCAACAATTCGGTTTCAGCCTCCGACATTCCGGCGCTGATCAATCAGGTCCACGCCGCGCTGATGCGCGTGTCGGCCGGCCAGAGCGAGGCCCCGGCCGAGCCGCTCAAACCCGCGATCTCGGTGAAGAAGTCGATTACGCCCGAATACATCGTCTGCCTGGAAGACGGAAAGAAGTTCAAGTCGCTGAAACGTCACCTGCGCACGCAGTACAACATGACGCCCGAGCAGTATCGCGACAAATGGGGCCTGCCGCCGGACTATCCCATGGTGGCGCCGAACTACGCGGCCGCCCGCTCGCAGCTCGCCAAGCAGATGGGCCTCGGCCAGCAGCGCCGCCGCCGGAAGTAGGCCTCCCTGAGGAACTCTTCGAGACCGCCGCGCTCGCGCGGCGGTCTTTGCATGTGGACGTGGCGAGAGCTCAGGCGCTCACCGTCGCGCCGCGAAACCGCACGACCGCCAGCACCGTGAGTGCGATGAACACCAGCAGCACGCCGGCTTGCGCATAGGCGAACGGCGGCTCGGTGAGCGTCGGCGCCAGGGCGGCGAGTGCGGGCACCTTCTGGAACAGCTGCGCGACCGTGACGAAGACAAGGAAGTAAAAGGCCAGCATGGTGCCGATGGCATAGAGCGCGCGCCAACGGCCGGCGTAATGGAACGCGTAGCGCGCCAGCACGGCGACCGCGAGCACGATCAGCGAGATCACGCCGATCCAGTGCGACGCTCCGAAGCTCGCCGAGGCAAAGCCGAAGCCCGTGACGCTGGTTGCGATCGCGGTGACGAAGAAGAGCGCCGTCCAGGCGCCGCGCGGCATGGACCGGAACAGGCCGAACATCACGACGAAGCCGGCCGCGAGTGCGATCAGGCTGATCAGTGTGTGCACGAAGGTGTAGGGCGTCATACCGAGGATCATGGTCTCCTCCTGCGGGATGGCGTGTCGATCCGCGCTCGCACGCTATCACGCCACGCCGGGCCGGCTATCGGGTCGACTCAGGAGGTCGCGTGTCGGCGGTGTCAGGCGTTCGCCGTCGCGAGCGCCGACTGGGCATCGCGCTTGATGCGCTCGACCATCGAACGGAAGCCGTTGGAGCGCTGCGGCGTGAGATGCTCGCGCAGCGCCAGCTTCTCGAACAGCGCGACCGCGTCCGTATTCAGGATCTCCCGCGCGGCCTTGCCCGAATAGAGCGCGAGCAGGATCGCGATCAGGCCGCGCACCAGATGCGCATCGCTGTCGCCCTGGAAGCGCAGCGCGGGCTCCGCATCGGGCAGCACGGTGGTGTGCAGCCACACCTGGCTCGCGCAGCCCTGCACCTTGTTGCTCTCGGTGTGCAGTACGTCGGGCAGCGGCTCCAGCATGCGGCCGAGCTCGATCAGGTAGCGGTAGCGGTCGTCCCAGTCGTCGAGCAGGGCAAAGTTCTCGACGATCTCGTCGATGGGCGGCACGGTCTTGTCCATGCCCGAGATATAGGCGTCTCAGGCCCGGAGGTACAGATCGGTCGACGCCAAAGAAAAGAGCCGCGAGCAGACTGGCAGGGTTGCCACTCGCGGCTTCGGCCAATGCGGCCGGAGGTAAGACACGCCTGTGTGCGGTCTTCTGGAGGCCCCGATCGGCATGGCCGGCCGGGTAAAGCTTGTGTCGAGTCCTAGACGCGGCCCTTGGCCGACGCTTCCTTCTGCGGCGCGGGTCCGCGCCATGCCGGCGCGAGATCTTTCGGCGTCAGCGTGTTCTGCGACGGCACGCTGCCCGTGGTGGTGACACCGTGCTTCGCCGAGGCATCCTTCTTCTCGGTGAAGAACTCGTAGAGCATCTTCGCGCCGGCTTGCGCCTTGTGCCCGAGATGCACGAGCACCTGCGATCCGACCGCGCAGGCATCGGCCTGACGCGAGCAGAAGTTGCCCATGTCGGAGACCGCGGCGCCCGCGGCCGAAACGGCCTGAATGGTGCTGAACTGCGGCTCTTCGTTCTTCGGCACCGACGTCGAGATCGGCAGCACGAGGAGAACGACGCTGAGCCAGAACGTCGTCCGCAACAAGAACATCATGACCCTGCCCCTTGTCCACCGCGGCTGTTGTGAGTTCGCCGCTGTCATGGTCAAGCTAGCAGAAGCCTTTGAAGGCTCGGTTCGCTGGCTCGGTTCGATTTTGCCCATATTCGCCACAAGTTTTCCGCGACATTTTCTAAAATTTGAATGATCGGCGTCGATGCGCCGGTTGCACCTCCTCGGACGGTTAACGAGAATCCGCCCTGGCGCGACGCGACTTGGCGTATATCGACTGCCGCCGCGATTCTGCCGCGATCTGCCGTCGCGGCGCACATCCCGCGCCTAACCCGGCGTTGTACGTAGCAACAGACCATTAAACATGCCGGTCGAATTCGATGCATTCGGCGCTGGGAACCGGCCGTGAACGCACCTGCGGCGCCCCCACTTAGCTTTCGTTTAAGTGGCCTCTGACACAGTCGCGGCATCGGACAGGGGAGCGCGTCCGCCGTGAGCGACGTGCCAAAAAATCAAGTGAGTTTGTTCGCGCAGGTCCGCGACTACGTCGATTCTCTGGTGCATCCGTCGGCTCGCCGCGATGCCCTGGAATCGGCGCGTCATCGCGTCTTCATTGCGCCCCGCCTGATCGGCGGATTGCTCGCGGTCGCCGCGCTGCCCGTCTATCTCGCGGTCCGCGGCGTGCCGAGCGTGATCGAAGGTTTCATCTTCGCCTGGCTCGTCGCGCCCGTCGTTATCGCGGTCTTCCTCTCGCGCACGGGGCGCTACGACGCCGCACATGTCCTCTCCTCGGTCTCGCTGATCGGTCTCGTCGCGGCGGTCGCGCTCGAGACCGGCGGCATCGCCTCCTTCATGGCGGTGTGGCTCGCGATCATTCCGCTCGAGGCTGCGCTCTCGGCTTCGCGCCGCGTGGTCGCGACGGTCTCGGCCATCACTGTGCTCGCGGCCGGCCTGCTGTTCGGCCTCGGCCAGGCGGGCCTGCTCACGCCGATGCAGCTCGATCCGGGCACCGCCGAGACGCTCGCCGCGCTCGGCGTCACCTCGGCCTTGATCTATGCGACCGGCCTCGCCCTCGGCGCCGTCTCGCTCGCGCGCACCTCGTCGCGCCTGCTCAGCGTCGAGGAGGACCGCTACCGGCTGCTCGCCCGCAACATGACCGACGTCATCGTGCGCCATGGCCGCAACGGCGTCGTCAAGTTCGCCTCGCCGGCTGCCGAGGCCGTGTTCGGCGTCGGCCCGCGCCGCCTGCTCGGCCACGGCATCTTCGATCGCGTGCATGTCGGCGACCGTCCCGCTTATCTGACGGCGCTCTCAGAAGCTGCGCGCGGCACCGACCGTGCGCTCGAATTCCGCGTGCGCTGCGACCTCGAGAATCGCCCCGCCTTCATCTGGGTCGAGATGCGCTGCCGCCCGCTCGATCGCGAGGACGGCGCGCCGCAGGATCCGGAGCAGCGCGAGGTCGTCGCCGTGATGCGCGACGTGACCGAACGCAAGCTGCAGCAGCAGGCCGTGGAGGACGCGCGCCACGAGGCCGAGCGCGCCAATGCCGAGAAGACCCGTTTCCTCGCCACCATGAGCCACGAGCTGCGCACGCCGCTCAATGCCATCATCGGCTTCTCGGACATGCTGGCGAACGAGGAGCTGATGCAGCTCGACGCCGCGCGCCGCAACGAATACGCCAAGCTGATCGGCGATTCGGGGCAGCATCTGCTCTCGGTCGTGAACGGCATCCTCGACATGTCGAAGATCGAGAGCGGCAATTTCGAGATCACGGCCGAGCCCTTCGCGCCGGCGGCGGTGGTCAGCGGCACCTGCGACATGATGGCCCTGCGCGCGCAGGAGGCCGGCATCGAGCTCGTCTGCCGCGTCGATCGCGATCTCCCCGAGATCGTCGCCGACAAGCGCGCCGTGAAGCAGGTGCTGATCAACCTGCTGTCGAACGCCCTCAAGTTCACGGGGCGCGACGGCCGCGTCACGGTGAGCGCGCAAGCCGACCGCAGCACCATGACCTTCACGGTCGAGGATACCGGCATCGGCATCGGCGAGGAGGACCTCGCCCGCGTCGGCAATCCGTTCTTCCAGGTGCGCACCGCTTATGACCGGCCGCATGACGGCACCGGCCTCGGCCTCTCCATCGTGCGCGGGCTCGTCAGCCTGCATGGCGGCAGGCTCGAGATGGAGAGCCGGGTCGGCATGGGCACCCGCGTCGCGGTCACGCTGCCGCTCGACTGCGAGAAGACGCCGCGCCTCGAACCGGTTGCCACCGTCGAGCCGCTGCGGCTCGCGCCGCCCATGGAAAAGATCGACATCAAGGTGAAGAAAAGTGCCTAGAGCAAAAGCGGCCGCCGCCAACTATGACGAGGACGCCGAGGGATTCTCGCTCCGCGGGATGCTCGCGCGCGCGCTCGGCGGCAATCCGGTCGATGCCATCGGCATCTTTGCGGCCGGCATGGCGGCGATCGCGATCCTGATCAACGCGCTCTACATGCAGCCCGGCCCGCATCCGGCGCCGATCTTCACCATCAAGCCGCGCCCGGTGGCGGAGCCCATCGTGACGCCGGTGCGCGCCCGTTCCGGCGATCCGATCAACGCCGTGCTGGGCGACGGCGCGGCGGCGCGGCCGCGCACGGCCGTGCTCATGGACATCCAACGCGAGCTCGCCAAGCGGGGCATGTTCGATGGTCCGCCCGATGGCATGCTCGGTCCGAAGACCGATGCCGCGATCCGCGATTTCCTCCAGCTCTCCGGCCTGAAGGTCAGCGGCGAGCCGACCGAGGAGCTGCTGCGCACGATCGCGGCGTCCCCGGTGCGCCGGCCCGCTGGCACCACGCCGGCCGCGCCCGCACGCGATCCCATCGCCGAGCTGATCGCTCCGTCGACCCGCGTTCTCGCGGTGCAGCGCGCGCTCGCCGACTACGGTTATGGGCCGTTGAAGGCGACCGGCCACTACGGCCCCGAGACCGTCAAGGCCATCGAGAAGTTCGAGCGCGACCGCAAGCTGCCGGTCACGGGCCAGATCTCGCCGCGCCTGCTGCGCGAGCTCGCCGCCGTCACGGGCCGCCCGCTGGAATGATCCCGGCTTGACCGCAGCCGTTTCATTCGAAATGGCTGTGGCTCACCACGCCGGGATTCGAGAATGCGCCTCAAGAGCGGAATCTGGGTTGCGGCCTATTTGCGCCGCTGCGCCGTCGAGGGCGCCTCGGCGGTGCTGCGCCGCCGCGGCGCCGAGGAGGCCGGCGCGATCTTCATCAAGGTCGACCGGCTCGACGGCACGGCGGACATCTATGGCCCGGCGCCGCAATCGGCCTTCGACGAGGCGCGCCCGGCCGACCGGGCCTTCGTCGCCGGCTTGAAGACGCAGCCCGCGCCGGTGGGCGATGTCGAGGCCTATCTGACCCGGCAGCTCCGCTTCGATCCCGACCTCTGGATTATCGAGGTCGAGGACCGGGCAGGGCGCAATTTCCTCGATCACGTGCTGCGCTGACGCAGCCCGAACACCGCATCCCGCAGCGGCAGCTGATGCCGCGTCTCGGGCGCACCCTGCCGGCGCGACGCCAGCGGCGCGCCGCGGCGGCCACGCACGGCTTCGTCGTCGTAATGCAGCGGCTGGTGGCGCGGCTTGCGCTCCGTGGACCGCATGCTGGCGATTAGGCGCTGCGCGGTGTCGGCGGAGAGCCGGTCGTAGAAGCGCGCGAGGTTGAACACGGTCTCGACCGACTCGCCGATCACCGGATTGAGGAACAGGAGCACGCGCAGCAGCACGTCAGCCGGCATGTCCAGCGCGCGCGCCGCAACCAGCAGCGGCTCGCCCGTCATGTCCTCGGCGATGCGGCGTGCGAACGACGTGGAGATGCCGAGGCCCTGCTCGAGCAGCACCGCGAATTCGCGTGACTGACGCTCGAGCGCCGCGAGCTCGAGCCTCTTGACGATCTCACTCGCCTGAGCGGGCGCTTGAGGCGAGGCGCCCGGCGCCATATCGGACAGGCTCGTCAGCAGCGCGCGTCGCGCCTCGGCGTCGCTCGCGAAGAACATCTCGGCGAGGTCGAGGCCGTCCGCCGCGCGAGCCTGCAGGCCCGGCTCTTCCGCGCCCAGCGCCTCGTCGAAGATCGCCTTGAGATCCACATGCGGCGTGCTGGCGATCGGCTCGACCGGCGCCACGGGCGCGGGCGGCGGCGCCGCGCGCATCGCCTCGTTGCGCGCCGCGATCACGGCCGCATGGCTCGGGCCGCAGTCGCGGATGATCGACAGGAGCTCGGATCCGCTCAGCAACCGGCAGTGCCGCAGGATTGGCTCGGCGACCTCGATCACGTCGCGGGCGAGGCGCCGCACCACCATGAGGGGCGGCGTCGCATAAGTCGCAAGCTTGCGCGCAATGCCGGCCCGGACCGGCACCTCGACCGCGTCGAGCAGGCCGAGCACCAATTCGGTGTAGTGCCGTTCCTCTTCGGCGCTGTGGGGCGTCTTCTGGACGTAGAGATCGGTGACCACGCGCACCAGCGTCGGCCGCGTATCGATGCCGTCACGCCGTGCGAGCGCGTCCAGGCCTTCGAGCTTGGGTAATGACGACGACCCCACGGATCAGGCTCCCTTCCGCCGAAAAACGGCTTCCGGGACTCTAGCGAGGGGTCGTTAGCAACTCGTTAACTTTACTGGTTCGTTAACGCCACTCGGGGGCCCCGGTCAGGCGATCAGGTAAATCGGGCTCGACCAGGCCTGGTTGCCGTCCGCCTGGGTGACCCGGACATAGACGGGGAGATCTGCCTGGCCCGTATGCGTCACCGTGTGCTCCAAAGTCACCCGTCGCGCCCAATCCTCTTCCGGCAGCCGATAGATGCTGAGCCGGCGGTCGAGCCCGCCGGCATCGAACGCGATCGCCTGATCCGCGAGCATCGCGAGATCGACTTGTCCTTTCACGATGTTCGTGTCGATCGTCAGCGCGCCACGATCGGCCGCCTCGAGCCACAGGTCGATGCCCGCGAGATTCCCGGTGGTGACGGAGGTCCACGCCAAGCTTGCGCCGGGCTCGGTCTCCTGCACCTTGCGCTCGGGGTTGAGGAAGTTGACCGGCGCGAAGCGGCTGATGCGGTTGCCCGTCACCGAGAGCCGTCCCTGCCAGATCACCTCGCGCCCGCGCCCGCGATATTCCGCGCCCTGCCAGAGCACTCGCACCCGCCGTCCGAGATCGGCGGCCGTGAAGGGGCGGACGGTCTGCACGATACTCTTGCCGTGCAGCACATCGAGCCGCTCGATCGGTGCGGTGCCGATCGCCTCCGCGGTCAGCCGCATGGCGGTCGCGCCCGGCCGGATGATGTCGCCCATCAGTGCGTGACGCGTCCTGTGCTCCGTGGCCGGGGCAAGGAGGGGATCTTCCGAGAAGCCGGTGACGTCCTCGCCGAATGAGCCGGACACGTCGAGGAAGATGCGCGGGCTCGTCGTGCCGTAGTGACGCCGCGAGCGCAGCGCCTCGAACACGGCGTCGCGCGTGAGCTCCGGCATCAGGTAGCACGTGAGCCCGCCGACAGCGCCGAAGCTCGAGGCCCCGGGCCGCGTCGCCCCCGGCCGGCCCTTGTGGTCGTCGCTGTGGCAGACGACGCCGACCCGAAAACCTTTCTCGAAGGCATCGTGCAGCAGCCATTCGAAGGTGCCCCAGGACGAATGCACCTCGACCGAGCGCTCGATGCGTCCGTCGTGCGCATAATGCAGGTCGGCATAGCGGCCGCCGACATGCGCGATGACGCGGCAATCCTCGTTCTTGAGCCAGTCGAACAGGTCCCTCGCCGTATAGGCGGCCTCGCTCGAGGTCTGCCCCTGCACCAGGACATGCGACGAGCGGCGGATCGGCCGGCCTTCGCGGCGGAAGAAGACGTTGCGATCGCCGCCGAGCCCGGTGTTGCCCGACCACTCGTAGCCGGGCAGGCAGACGAAACGGCCCGGCGCATCGAAGGCCGCTGTGAGCGTGTTGAGCTTCACCCAGAACGCGTCGGTGATCTGGAAGTCGTTGCCCTGATGGCCGACGATGTCGACGAAGGCGCGATCGCGCGCATAAGCGAAGTAGTCCTCCGCCGAGCCCATGCCGACCGTTTCGCCGCTCTGGCCGTGCAGGTCGCCCCAGAAGCGGCGCAGGGGCGCCATGGAGACGACGCGCATCGGGTTCGCGCGCGCGACTTCCTGCACGTCCGCGAGCACGCGGAGTGTGATGTCGCCCGGCGCCTCGATGCTCAGGTTCTCGATCACACGAGTGAATTCGCCGCGCTTGAACGTGATGCGCGATGGCAACCCGTTCACGGGCGCGGAGGCTTCGAGCGAGAGCATAGCCTCGGCCTGATCGGTCGGATTGCCCCACATGTCTTCGGCCAGGATCGCAAGCCTGAAGGGCGCGCCGACCGTGACCAGGGAGGGGAGGATCGCCTTCCAGCTCGCGGCCGGGCCGGGGATGAGTTCGAAGCTCGGCTGCCCGGGCAGCTCGCAGAACTGATAGGTCGCGAAGGCATCGACCGATGTCTTGAGCTCGACGATCTTCTCGACGCTGGTCTGCAGACGCCATCCCGGCGAGCCCTGCCGCCGGTCGCCGAAGCGGATTGTCAGCGTGTCGCCTTCGCGCAGATAGCCCCGCCCGACGCGGATCAGCAGCGTGTGCGCATAGGGGCGCACGTTCAGCCGCTCGTACCAGACCTCGAGGGTCGCTCCGTTGCTCGCCTCCACGGTGGTGAAGTTCGCGCCGCGCGGATCCTTGAACTGCGGCTTCGCCATGTCCGACGTGGTGCGCCAAGACACCTTGAGCATGCCGGTGTCGTCGATGCCGAACTTGCCCGCCGTGTAGACCAGGGTGAGCTCCGCATGGGTGCCCGCGACGAAGGGACCGGGCGGCGAGAGCCGGATGCTCCCCATCTGCTCGGGCAGGTAGCTGAACCGGGACATGGGATTCCGCTTGTTAAGACGTCTTATGATGACTTAGCATGACACTGTGGCGCCCCGGCGCCAAGGCTCTTGCATGACGCGCACACCATGGAGCGCAGAGTGAAGCCCGCGATGCCGCTCGACCGCGACAGCCCCGAGCCGCTGCACCGGCAGCTCGCGGCGGCGCTGGAGCAGGCGATCCGCAGCGGCGTGCTGGCGTCCGGCCATCGCCTCGAGTCCGAGAGCGAGCTCGCGGCGCGCTACGGCGTGAGCCGCATCACGCTCCGCCAGGCGGTCGGCGCGCTGGTCGATCGCCAGCTGCTGGTGCGCCGCCAGGGCAAGGGCACCTTCGTCACCGCGCCGACCGTGCGCCACGACCTCAAGCATTTGCACGGCCTGCTCGGCTCGCTGTTCTCGCAAGCCCAGGGCGCGAGCGCGCAGCTCATGCACTACGAGCTGCGGCGCCCCGCCAGCGACGTCGCGGCGGCGCTCGGCCTCGCGCCGCGCGGCAAGGCGCTGCTGCTCGAACGGCTCTATCTGATCGATGGCGCGCCGGTCGCGCTCACGCAGGCCTGGCTCGCGGCCGAGGTCGCGGCGCTGCCGCGCATGAAGGCGGAGCTGCTCTCCACCGAGGATATGATGCGCGAGGCGGGGCTGCGCATCGCGGCCACCGAGGTGTCGATCCGCGCCGATACGGCCGGCAAGCGCGTCGGCGGCCTGCTCAGGATCTCCGCACACGCGCCGGTGCTGGTCTTCGGCCGCCGTGCTCTCGACCGCGACGACGCCGTCAAGGAGCTTGGCCGCGTCTGGTTCCGCTCGGATCGCTACCAGTTCATCTGCTCGGCCGCAGGCCCGGCCGCGTCGGCCGGCCTGTTCGACATTCGGCACGTCACGGAGAAGACATAGCGGGGGGAAGCGATGACACAGGTTCGCGCAGTCGCGGCGCTCGCCGCGTTGATGATGGTCTCAACGGCAGCTTCGGCGCAGACGTCGTCTGCTCAGGCTTGGCCGAACCGGCCCGTCCAGATCATCGTGCCCTTCGCGGCCGGCGGCTCCACGGACGTCGCCGCGCGCCTCGTCGGGCAGCATCTTTCGCGCGTGTTCGGGCAGCAGGTCGTGGTCGAGAACCGCACGGGCGCCAACGGCACCATCGGCACCGAGGCGGCCGCCAAGGCGGCGCCCGACGGGCATACGATCCTGGTCGCACCCGAGTCAGTGGTGAGCAACGCGCATGTGTACAAGGTCAACTATGACCCGCTGAAGGACTTCGCGCCGGTCGTGCAGATCTCGCGCCAGCCCGTGGTGCTCGCCGCGCATCCGAGCCTCGGCGTCAAGACGATCGCCGAGCTGGTCGCGCGCGCCAAGAAGGAGCCGGGCCTGCGCGTCGCCACCGGCAGCGGCCTCGGCTCTCAGCAGCACATGGTCACGCAGTGGTTCGCGAAGATCGCCGGCATCGAGCTCGAGCAGGTCTCGTATCGCGGCGGCGGCCAGGCCATCAACGACCTGATCGCCGGCCATGTGAAGCTCGGCACCCTCGGCTCGACGCCGCTGATCCCGCACTACCGTGCCGGCAATCTCATCCTGCTGGCACAGACCACGGCCAAGCGCTCGCCCGCGCTGCCCGATGTGCCGACCTTCGAGGAGGCCGGCGCGAAGGGGCTCGTCTCCGACCAGTGGCTCGGCGTGTTCGTGCCGAAGGGAACGCCGCCTGAGATCGTCGCGCGCCTCAATGCCGAGATCGGCCAGGCGCTCGCCGATCCCGCCATCCGCAAGAGCCTGGAAGATGCCGCGCAGGAGCCCGTCGGCGGCAGCCCGGCCGCGTTCGCCAAGCTCGTGCAGGACGACTACGCCAAGTTCGGCAAGCTGGTGCAGGACCTGAACATCAAGGTGAACTAGCGCGCAGCCTCGGTTCGCGGCGCTGGCGCGCGAGGTCGCGCCGGCGCCGCGCGCATCACTTTTCGGGCGAGCGACCGAGACGATTGCCGCGTTGCGCGTTATCAAGGGCCATGACCACGCGCAATCGAGCCCAGGCATGACGCCGATCGTCACCCTCACGCTCAATCCGTCGATCGATGCGGCGAGCGAGACCGATAAGGTGCGCCACACCCACAAGGTGCGGACCACCAATGAGATTTACGAGCCGGGCGGCGGTGGCATCAATGTCGCGCGCATGATCAACGAGCTCGGCGGCGACGTGCTGGCGCTCTACATGGCGGGCGGCTCCATAGGCGACGTGTTCGATGCGCTGATCAGGAGCCACGGGATCCCGGCGCGGCGCATCGATATCGCGGACAACACGCGCATCAGCCACACGGTACGCGAGCGTTCCTCGGGCTGCGAATATCGCTTCGTCCCGCAGGGACCGGAGATCCGCGAAGGCGAATGCCGGCGGCTGCTCGCGGCCCTGGAGGAGGTGTCCTGCGACTATCTGGTGGCGAGCGGCAGCCTGCCGCGCGGCGTGCCGCCCGATTTCTACACCCATGTCGCCGCGATTGCGCGGCGTAAGTCGGCCCGCTTCGTCCTGGACAGCTCGGGTGCGGGCCTGCGCGCCGCCATGGATGCGGGCGGCATCCATCTGGCCAAGCCGAGCATCGGCGAGTTCGAGGCTTTGGTGGGGCGCGAGCTGCGGACGCCGGAGGCTCAGCACGAGGCCGCGCGTGCGCTCACCGACGGCGGGAAGGTTGAGTTGCTCGCTGTGACGCTCGGCCACAACGGCGCGTTCCTGGCGCATCGCGACGGCGTGCTGCGGCTGCCCGCCATGGAGGTCGAAGCGCGCAGCGCCGTTGGTGCGGGCGACGCTTTCGTCGCCGGCATGACGCTCGGGCTCGCGCGCGGATATCCGGCGTCGCGGGCCTTTCGCCTCGGCATGGCTGCCGGAACCGCGGCCGTGCTGTCGCCCGGCACTGAGCTCGCGCGACGCGCTGACGTCGAGCGGCTGTTCGAGGAGCTGGAAAAAGGACGTGCGGCGGCCGAGTAGCGCCGCGCCGGATCACCCGGCGCGCCGCTTGTCCTTCCCGCAGCGGAATGTCCGCACGAAGCTGTCGGCGAGCTCGCGGGCGCGCTCATTGGCCTTCGCCTTGCGCGCATCCACCATTCCCGCGATGCACGAGCGTTCGGCACCTTCGAGCCGGAACAGGACGAGCTCCGGGTGACAGGGGCCGCCAATGCCGCCGCAAATATCGAAGCGCACGATCGCCGCGAAGGGCACGAGCTTGCCGCCCGTCATGGCGCCGCGCCACTCGACCGTGTCGCCCGCGACACCGAAGCTGAACGCCTTCCCGTACTCGCCGACCAGCCCGTCCTTGCCGAAGGCGACGACGCTCGCGTCCGGCTCGTTGGTCCACTTCACCGCGATGCCGCCATGGCCCTCGCACTGTCGCTCGGTGACCGGCTCCTCGTCCGAGATGACCTTGCACTTTTCGTAATCGTACTTGGTGTAGGCGCTCTGGAGCGATTGCGCCGAGGCGGCCGTCGTGCCCAGAACCGCGCCCGTGACCAGCGCCAAGAGCAGGCGAGTCATCATGCATCCTCCTCGAACCGCACGGCGATCATTTCACGTTCCTCAGATCGGCCAGCACCTCATCATACAGCTTGCAGATCTGCGGCAGATCCGTGGCCTGCTGCGCTCTTGCCTGGGCCTCCGAAGCGCGCTTGCTCCAGTCGGCGGCCGCTTGCGGGTTCCGCATCGCGAGCTGCTGGGCTTCCGTCATCAGCTGCGTCGCTTTGGCCTGGACGTCCTGCGGCGTACAGGCGAGCGCCGGCATGGCGGCGACAACCAAGGCAGTGGCGATGATGGTGCGCATATCAGTCTCCTGTTTCTTGCCGCGATGGGGGTGAGGCTGAGAATTGGGCGCCGGATCCCGCTCGGCTGCGATCCCACCCTGTGTCTGTCGCTGCGAGCGTCGGTTCGGTTCACGAAAAACTTCGCGTTCGGGTGCACGATACGTTAGGCCCGGCCTGCAACATCATCTTGCCGCCATATCGAGACGGCTCTATCGCTATCGCCGACACGGGAGGCGTGTGATGCGGTTGATCGCAATGCTGAGTCTTGCTCTCGCGCTGCTGGCCGCACCCGCAATGGCACAGTCCGATTCCGAGCCCCTTCGGCTGGTGAAAAGCTTCTACGCCAAGAGCTTCGACGACCAGAAGCTGCCCATGTCGAAGCGGCTCAAGACGCTGCGCTCGCGCGCGGAGGCGACGTCGAAGAAGCGCAACGAGCCCGTAGCCGGGATGGACTTCAGCTGGACGCTCGGCGCGCAGGACGCCGAGGACGGCTGGGAGAAGACGCTGCAGATCGCCGTGCTCAAGGCGGATGCGCAGGCCGCGACCGTGCAGGCGAAGTTCCGGCTGTTCAAGAACGACGGCGGCCGCGAGCTGCACTACCGGCTGGAGCGGGAAGGCGGCCGCTGGGTCGTTGCGGACATTCTCTACGTCAACGACAAGACGACGCTTTCGAAGCTGTTCGAGAAGGGCGGCAAGGGAGAGTAACGCCATGCGCGTTGTGATCTGCGGCGGAGGCGTCATCGGCACATCGATCGCCTATTTTCTCAGCCGCCGCGGCGCCAGGGTGGAGCTGATCGAGCGCACCGGGCTCGCCTGCGCGGCGTCCGGCAAGTCCGGCGGCTTTCTTGCCCTCGACTGGTGCGACGGCGGTCCGCTCGAAGCGTTGGCGCGGCGCAGCTTTGCGCTGCATGCCGAGCTCGCGGACGCGCTGCCGGGTGACTGGGGCTATCGGCGGCTCGAGACCTATAGCGGCTTCGGCAGCCTGCGGCCGGGCGCCGGCCGCTCGCACCACGAGCACGACTGGCTGTCGGACCGCGTGAAGCTCGGCCGCCGGCTCGGTGGACCCGAGACGACCGCGCAGATTCATCCCGCCCGCTTCACCGAGGCCATGATGCGCGGTGCGGCGGGCGCCAAGCTCCGCATCGGCGAGGTGACGGGCCTCGTTCGGAGCGAGGCGCGTGTCACCGGCGTCGAGGTCGCGGGTGAAACCGTCGAAGCCGACGCGGTCGTGATCGCGATGGGGCCATGGTCGATCCTCGCGGCGCGCTGGTTGCCGCTGCCGCCGGTGTTCGGCCTCAAGGGCCACAGTCTGGTGTTCGAGACAGGCGACGAGATCACCCCGGAAGCGCTGTTTCTCGAGTTCGAGGAGGCGAGCGGCGAGCTGCATTCTCCCGAAATCTTCCCGCGCCCGGACGGCACGACCTATGTCTGCGCCATCTCGAGCGAGAGCCCGCTGCCGCTCGATCCGGCCGCCGTCGCGCCGGATGAAGGCGCCATCCCGCGGCTCGAGGAAATGTGCCGCCGCATCTCGCCGGTGCTGGCCGATGCCAAAGTGTTGGCGCGGCAGGCGTGCTTCCGCCCCGTCACGCAGGACGGGCTGCCATTGATCGGCGCGGTCGGCGGGCTCGAGGCCGCCTATGTGGCGACTGGCCACAGCGTCTGGGGCATGCTCAACGCGCCCGCGACCGGCGAGGCGATGGCGGAGCTGATCCTGGACGGGAAAGCGCAGCTCGATCTCACACCCTTCGATCCCGGGCGAATGCCCGCGCTCGATCCGGCGCAGCTGCGCGTCGCGACGAGTTGAAGCACGTCCGCTTCGTAGGGTGTGCTCGGCGGCGCGAGCGTTGCGGTCGGATCGCGAGCATCAACCCGCCGAGCGCACGCGTGCGCTCAGCGCGATCGGGCGTCATGCTCCTATTTGAACGGGCTCGGGCGCGCTGAGCACAGCCTACGGCGAGTGGGTCAGAGCGGCCGCTTGATCCTGCGCGCGAGCACGCCGACGATGCCCTCACGGAACAGCAGCACGCAGGCGACGAAGATCGAGCCCTGCACCACCAGCACCCAGGATCCGAGCGTCGCCAGATAGTTCTCCAGGCTGATGATCACCAGTGCGCCGATGATCGGTCCGAACACCGTGCCGAGACCGCCGACCAGCGTCATCAGCACGACCTCGCCGGACATCGCCCAGTGCACGTCGGTGAGCGAGGCGAGCTGGAACACGATCGCCTTGGTCGCGCCCGCAAGACCCGCGAGCGTCGCCGAGAGCACGAATACCATCAGCTTGTAGTGCTGCGCGCGATAGCCGAGCGAGATCGCGCGGGGCTCGTTGTCGCGGATCGCCTTGAGCACCTGGCCGAACGGCGAATGGATGATGCGATAGATCAGCAGCAGTCCGCCGAGGAACACGGCTGCGACCAGGACATAGAGGACGCGATCGTCCGCCAGGCTGATCAGCCCGAACAGTTTTCCACGCGGCACCGCCTGGATGCCGTCCTCGCCGCCGGTCCACTTCGCCTGCAGCGAGAAGAAGAAGATCATCTGCGCCAATGCCAGCGTGATCATCGCGAAATAGATGCCGAGCCGACGGATCGCGAGCGCACCGAACACGATGCCGAGCGCGCAAGCCGCGGCCGTGCCGACCAGGATCGCGAGCTCCGGCGTCAGGCCCCACACCTTCGCGGCATGGGCCGAGACATAGCTCGCCATGCCGAAATAGGCGGCGTGACCAAACGAGAGCAGGCCGCCATAGCCGAGCAGCAGGTTGAAGGCGCAGGCGAACAGCGCGAAGCACAGCACCTTCATCACGAACACGGGATAGAACACGAATGGCGCGATCGCGACCGCGATCGCCAGCCCGATGAAGATGTTGCGATGGAAGGCCGCCGTCTCCGGCGCTTCCGACATGGTCGGAGCCGCGATCGAGACGTCGCTGACGGTCGTCATTTAAGCGGTCCTCCCGAACAGCCCGGCCGGTTTCACGAGCAGCACGAGCACCATGATGATGAAGATCACGGTCGCGGCCGCCTCCGGGTAGAACACCTTGGTGAGGCCCTCGATCAGCCCGAGCGAGAAGCCCGTGATAATGGAGCCGAGAATCGAGCCCATGCCGCCGAT
This sequence comes from Pseudomonadota bacterium, assembly GCA_023404705.1. Classification (GTDB taxonomy): domain Bacteria; phylum Pseudomonadota; class Alphaproteobacteria; order Rhizobiales; family Xanthobacteraceae; genus FEB-22. Next base: position 783 of record JAEYAU010000159.1, on the reverse strand, counting down.
CACCACCACGGCGAACACCACGATGATGATGTCCGCGCCCATGGTCGGCGTCACCGCATAGAGGGGCGCGGCCAGTACGCCGGCGAGCGCGGCGAGGCCGACGCCGAACCCGTAGGTGAGCATGACGAGGCGCGGCACGTTGATGCCGAAGGCCTGCACCAGCGTCGGATTCTCGGTGGCGGCGCGCAGATAGGCGCCGAGCCGCGTCTTCTCGATGATGAACCAGGTCGCGAGGCAGACCGCGAGCGAGGCGACGACCACCCAGGCACGGTAGTTCGGCAGGTACATGAACCCGAGATTCTTGCCGCCGCTGAGTGCGTCAGGGACCTCGTAAGGCAGACCCGAGACGCCGTACTGGTTCTGCAACAGGCCCTGGAAGATGAGCGCGAGGCCGAAGGTCAGCAACAGCCCGTAGAGGTGATCGAGGTTGTAGAGGCGGGAGATGAGCAGCCGCTCCATCACGATCCCGATGAGGCCGACCGCGACCGGCGCGATCAGCAGCGCCCACCAGTAGCCGATGCCGAGATAGTTGAGCAGCATCCAAGTCGCGATGGCGCCCATCATGTATTGGGCGCCATGCGTGAAGTTGATGATGTTGAGCAGCCCGAAGATGACCGCCAGGCCGAGGCTCAGCATCGCGTAGAAGGAGCCGTTGATCAGGCCGAGCAGAAGCTGGCCGAACAGCGCTTGGGGAGGGATACCGAGCAGCTCGAACATGTCGGGTCAGTTGATTGCCGGGAGAGGGGAGCGGGGGGCCGGGGAACCCCCCCCCCCCCGCGGGGA
>JAEYAU010000146.1 GCA_023404705.1 Pseudomonadota bacterium | reverse complement strand
GGCTCGGCCGCCTGGGCTGACGCTGGCCGACGCACCGGCGGCTCGCCGGCCCCGGCGCTCCAGGCCATGGGCTGGAGGTCGAGCGTCTCGGCGATCCGGCGCAGCTGGCGCACGCCCTGCGCGACGCCGATCAGCAGCAGGCCGCCCACGAGCGCCGTGGTGCCCGCCATGATCAGCGTATTGCCGAAGCCGAACTCGTAGATCGGGATGCCATACAGGACCGCGCCCGCGCCAATGACCGCGAGCATCACGCCCAGCACAAGCAGAACCAGGTGCATGTCCCACGCCCTCAGCGACGCGCGCCCGAGCACCGCGTGCGCACGTGCCGCCGCTTGGCCGCGCCCCGGCGACCCGGGAATGTCGCGCCGTCCCAAGAGATTAGCCGTTGCGGCGCCGGTTCTAAAGGGCAAATCGTAGGTCTGTGTCATGGGCGCCGGATCGCATGGGCGGCGCGCCGATCCGCGGCGATTTTGCGGAATCATCGTGACCGGCCAGTGCGACGTTGCTCCCGCGCCGCGCTCGGCCTATCAAGGACGCGAGCCTGCCAAGGGCCTCCGCGGGCACCCCCACCCGCGACATTCCTATCCGCCGAGGAGTTGCCCCGATGTCGTTCTCGCTCCCAGACCTCCCCTATGCGCACGATGCTCTCGTCCCCCACATGTCGCGGGAGACCCTCGAATATCATCATGACAAGCATCACCTGGCTTACGTGAACAACGGCAACAACCTGCTCAAGGGAAGCGAGTGGGAAGGCAAGTCGCTGGAAGAGATCGTGAAGGGCTCGTACGGCAAGAACGCCGGCCTCTTCAACAATGCGGGCCAGCACTACAACCATCTCCACTTCTGGAAGTGGATGAAGCCGGGCGGCGGCGGCGACAAGATCCCGGGCAAGCTGCAGAAGGCGATCGAGTCCGACCTCGGCGGCGTTGCCAAGATGAAGGAGGACTTCACCCAGGCCGGCGTCACCCAGTTCGGCTCCGGCTGGGCCTGGCTCGCCGTGAAGGACGGCAAGCTGATCGTCTCCAAGACGCCGAACGGCGAGAGCCCGCTGGTGCACGGCGCGAGCCCGATCCTCGGCTGCGACGTCTGGGAGCACTCCTACTACATCGACTACCGGAACCGCCGGCCCGACTACCTGAAGGCCTTCCTGGACCATCTGGTCAACTGGGACCACGTGGCCGAGATGTACGAGGCGGCGACCAAGTAATCCCGCGCCGCACAAGGCATTAAGCAGTAATACGAGAGGCGGGGCCAAGCGCTCCGCCTCTTCGTTTTTTTGCCTTTTTGTTAATCGAGAGAAGGGTTATTGACTGTCGAGGGGAACTCCTGCGTCAGGCCGGCCTGGGCCCGTCGCAATAAGAAACAAGAATGTTGCCATGAGTTTCGCGCTGGGGGATAAAGGGCTGCCGGCCCGTGCGGCGGATGCCGCCGCTATGGTCGTGCTCGCCTGTGTGGCGCTGGTCGCCGCGTCCACGTTCCGCGACTACGGCCTCGGATGGGACGACTACACCCATTCGGAATATGGCGACCTGCTGCTGTCGTTCTACACGTCGGGTTTTACGGACCGGCGCGCTTTTTCCTTCGTCAATCTCTACCTCTATGGCGGCGGCTTCGATCTCGCGGCCGCGATCATCGCCAAGGTCGTGCCCTTCGGCGTGTTCGAGACGCGCCGTCTGCTCGGCGCCGTCGTTGGCCTGATGGGGCTGATCACCACGTGGCGGCTCGGGCGCCGGCTCGGCGGGCCGTTTGCGGGCGTCGTGGCGATGATCCTGCTCGCGACCTGCCCGCTCTACTACGGCCACATGTTCATGAACGCGAAGGACGCGCCCTTCGCGGTCGCCATGACGGTGCTGCTGCTCGGTCTCGTGCGCGCGTTCCAGGAATTCCCGAAGCCGAGCTGGACCACCATCGCGGTGTTCGGCGTCGGCCTCGGCTTCACGCTCGGCTGCCGCATCATGGGCGGCATGACGGCCGCCTATGTGCTCGGCGCGATCATGCTGGTGCTGTGGATCGAAGGCCGCCGGATCGGTTACAGCGAAGCCGCCGCCGAGATCGTGCGCTTCGTCATGCGCCTGCTGCCCGGCTTCGTCATCGCCTACGCCGTGATGGCTGTGGTGTGGCCCTGGGCCGTGCTCGATCCGCTCAACCCGTTCCGCGCGGTCGCCTACTTCTCGCATTTCTTCGAGAAGCCGTGGCGCGAGCTCTACGACGGCGCGACGCCGCTTGTGGTCGACATGCCGCGCAGCTATCTGCCGACCCTGCTCGCGCTCAAGCTCCCCGAGATCATGTTCCTGCTCGGCTTCGGCGGCGTGGCGGGCGCGCTCGTCGCGGCCTTGCGCAGCGTACGTCCGTTGCCGCAGCGCGCGGCCCTGATGCTGAGCGCGCTCGCGGTCGTGTTCCCGATCGCGCTGACGGTCGCGACGCGGCCCGCGATGTACAACGGCATCCGGCACTTCGTGTTCATCCTGCCGCCGCTCGCCGCGATGGGCGGCTTCGCGGCGGCCTGGATCTCCGAGCAGCTGCGCACGCGGCCGCTCGCGG
>JAEYAU010000139.1 GCA_023404705.1 Pseudomonadota bacterium | reverse complement strand
GTCGACCGCACTCCGAGTGCGCTCGAGCGCAGCCCCAGCGCCCTCGAGCGCGCCTCCGGGCCCGACACGACCGGCCTGTCCGCGGACGAGGTGCCGCGGCGCCGCCGGTGAGGCGGGTCGCCCCTCTCAGGATCTCTCAGCAAGCTTGGCATCGATCCCGTCATCCTGAGGTGCGAGAGCTCGTCGCGCAGCGACGAGCCTGAGCCTCGAAGGATGAACGGCCCGGGCGGTTCAGCGAGTTCGCTGCAGCTCACCGGCCGTCGCCCTTCGAGGCTCGGCCACGACGTGGCCGAGCACCTCAGGGTGACGGATGAAAGGTGGGCGTGCGCGACAGCGACGGGGTAGCCGCCCCTAGCCCGCCTTCACGGTGCCGACGAACTTCTCCAGCTCGTATTTCAGCGTGCCGCTCTGCTTGGCGAGCGCCTGGGCCGCGTTGAGGACATGGGCCGAGGCGGCGCCGGTGTCGGCGGCGCCGCGGTTCACGTCGGTGATCTTGTGCGCGACCTCGTTGGTGCCCTGCGCGGTCTGCTGCACGTTGCGGGCAATCTCCTGGGTGGCGGCGCCCTGCTCTTCCACCGCGGCCGCGATCGCGCCGGCGATCTCCGAGATGCGGCCGATGGTGGTGCCGATCTCCTTGATCGCGACCACGGACTCGTTGGTCGCGCTCTGCATGCCGGCGATCTGCGTCGAGATTTCGTCGGTCGCCTTGGCGGTCTGCGCGGCGAGCGCCTTCACCTCCTGCGCGACCACCGCGAAGCCCTTGCCGGCTTCGCCCGCGCGCGCCGCCTCGATGGTGGCGTTGAGCGCGAGCAGATTGGTCTGCTCCGCGATGGCGGTGATCAGCTTCACGACGTCGCCGATGCGGCCCGCGGCCTGCGAAAGCGCCGTGATGCGCGCGTCGGTTTTCTGCGCCTGGCTCACGGCTTCGTCCGCGATGCGGCTCGACTCCTGCACCTGGCGGCTGATCTCGTTCACGGAATGCGACATCTCGTCGGTGGCGGTCGCGACCGACGCGACATTGTCAGACGCCTGCTTCGAGGCCGCCGCGACCTCGGTCGCGAGTGCCTGCGTGGTGTTCGCGGTGCCGGTCAGGCCCGTCGCGGTCTTCTCGAGCGCGGTCACGGAGCCCGTGACCTCGTCGACGATACGCAGCACGCTGGCATTGAAAGTGGTGACGAGGCCGTCGAGCGACCGGGTGCGGCGCGCCTTGGAGTTCTCGACATAGATCTCGAGCAGCAGCTCGGCGTCCATCCAGGCCGCCTTGTTGAGCGCCGCGATCGTCTGCGCCAGCGCCGCGGCCTTCTTGCCGCCGAACATGCCACCGCGGCCCATCTTCTCGGTGAGCAGCTCGGTCGCGACCGACACCACCGCGAAATGGCAGAGCACGATGCCGTAGGTGCCGATGCCCTTGTCGAGAAACTTGAGCGCGATCGCTTCCGCCGACTCCTCGAAGCTGGGGCCGAAGTCGCCGACCGCGGCCAGCGACCAGTGCCGGCGGCGCGCCTCGTGCATGTCGGGCTCGGCCAGCGCCTTGGCGATCTCGGGCCAGGACGCGAAATTGTCGCGGGACTTCACCAGGATCTGCTCGAGGACTCCGTCGAGCTCGCCCTTGAGCGCGCGCAGCGCCGCAAGTTCGTCCTGGGTGAGCCGGAAGGCCGCGAGACGGCGGGAAACGTCGATCTGCATGGAGTCCTCGGGGAGAGACGTGATTCGGATGGCCCCGGAAACTGCCATAAGGGAATTGCCAATTAGCTAATGATTCACCTTGTCACGGCGGCGCGACGCAGGGCGGGAGATTACGTAGGCGACGCGGCAAGGGCCGCCGCGCCGTCCTCAACTCACAGTATCAGGTCGCCCGCGCTGAACGCGCCCGTCAGCTTCACGGCGACCGCGAACTCGCCCTCGTCGAAGGCGCCGTTCTGGTTGGCATCGATGCCGACGAAGGACGCGTTGGCGCCGTCGATCGTCTGGTTGTCGAGCACGAGCAGTTGCGCAAGCGCGAAGTCGAGGTTCGAGAGGTCGAGCTTGTCGCTGCCCTGCACGAAATCCGCGATCACGTCCTGCGGCTTGCCGCCGGTCATCACGCTGTCCGCGAAGTCCATGAACACGAAGCGTTCGTTGCCCGAGCCGCCCGTGAGCAGATCGGCGCCGAGGCCGCCGACCAGCCAGTCGTTGCCGCTGCCGCCCGCCAAAGTGTCGTTGCCGCCGAAGCCGACCAGCAGATCGTTGCCGCCGCCGCCCTGCAGCACGTTGGCGGCGCTGCTGCCGTAGATGTCGTCGCCGCCCGCCGAGCCCGTGACGTTCTCGATGCCGAGCACGTCGTGGCCGAAGGGATGGAACGGGCCGTCCGGGCGCACGTCGTTGCCGTAGCCCTTGCCGGTCTGGCCGATGCCGTCGGTGTTGTCGATCAGGCCGTTGAAGCCGAGATGCACCTCGTAGCCGTTGCCCTTGAGCAGCAGCGTGTCGATGCCCTCGCCGCCGTCGACATAGTCGTTGGCGTCGTCGATCTCGATGATGTCGTCGCCGGCGCCGCCATAGAGCGCGTCGTGTCCGCCGCCGCCCTTGAGCGTGTCGTTGCCGCCGGCGCCGATCAGCTTGTTGTCCTTGGCATTGCCGAGCAGGATGTCGTCGTAGGACGAGCCCTGCACATTCTCGACATCGACCAGCGTGTCGCCCTCGGCGGTGCCGTACTTGCCCTTGCCGGCCGCGAGGCTCACTTGCACGCCGACATCGGAGTCCTCGTAGGTCACCGTGTCGATACCGTCGCCACCATTGATATAGTCGGCGCCGCCGCCGCCCTTGATGGTGTCGTCGCCGCCGCGCGCGAAGATGATGTCGGCGCCCGCATTGCCGATGATGGTGTCGATGCCGTCGGTGACGCCGTCGTTCTCGTCGAGCGTCTCGCCGTTCGGGGTCTTGCCTTTCACGAGCGCCATGACGGTCTCCTCCGGTTACGCGCCTTCCGAGGATTGGTCGCGACGATTTCCGAACGGGTTCGAGAGATGAGCGGAATTGGTTAGCGAAATCCGCTGGATATGCGGAGAGTGCACTCCGCTTCCGCCGCGGATGCACGCACTCGACCGTCACCCACGCGCGAGATGGCCGCGCACGAATTCGTTCACGCTGAGCCGCGCGGGACGCGTCGAGCCGTCCGGATAGTGGCGCTTGAAATAGAGCGTCTGCTTGTCCCCGAAGGCGCGGCGCGCGTGGCGCACGAGCAGGCGCGTGACCGCATTGCTGTCGGCCGACCAGGCATTGATCACCACGCAGTCGCCCGCCTTGCTGTCCTCGAAGGAGAGGCCGCGCCGGTCCTCGACCCAGGCCTCGGCTTTCTCTTGCGTGGTGAGCAGCCAGCCCATGAAGCCGACGATCTGATCCTGCGCGTCGGCCACGAAGCAGCAGTGCCCGCGATTGATCTGCCCGACCAGGATGCGCGACCAGTCGCCGAACTGCAGCCGCGCGAAGGCAGGCTTGAGCATAAGGTGACTCACCGCGAGACCGAGCGCGGTCGCAGGATGCGACGGACGCACCAGGCGCAGCGCGGGCTTCGGCTTCGGCTCGACATTCTCTGAGACAGTGGACATCGCCAGCTCCCTGCGCAGACCTTCGCGGTTGTTGTGCTTCGATGCAAGAGAGGCCCAAGCCGGCTTGCGCCGGCTTGGGGTGCGGGACGCCGCGGCAACGCGCGACCCCAGAGACCGCGGCGCCTTCCCCGCGCGCGCCAGGAGAAACACGCGCGGGGTCCGCAAGGGGTGACGCACACGCCCATCCTCTGATCCGTCATCCTGAGGTGCGAGGGCTCGTCGCATCGCGACGAGCGCGAGCCTCGAAGGATGAACTGCCCCGGCGGTGCAGCATGCCTGCTGAGGCGCCCGGGCCCGTCGCCCTTCGAGGCTCGCGCTGGCGCGCGAGCACCTCAGGGTGACGGGGATCAAGGATGAGGTTGCGGCTACAGGATCAGGTCCGCCGAGGTCAGGTGCGCGCCCGGATCCATCTTTACGGCGACCGCGAACTCGCCCGCATCGAACTTGCCGTTGTGGTCGGCATCGACGCCCACATAGGAGACGTTGAGGCCATCCATCTTCTTGCCGTCGAGCACCAGCAGGTCGGCGAGCTCGAACTCCAGCACCGAAAGGTCGATGCGATCGACGCCCTGCTGGAAGTCGGAGATCAGCTCCTGCGGCTTGCCGTCCGCGATCGTCGAGTCCGTGAAGGCGACGAAGCGGAAGGTGTCGAAGCCCGCGCCGCCCGTGAGCTTGTCGACGCCCGCGCCGCCCACGATGGTGTCGTCGCCGGCGCCGCCGTCGATGGTGTCGTCGCCGTCATAGCCCGCGATGTAGTCGCTGCCGCCGTCGCCCGAGAGCACGTTGGCGGCTGCCGAGCCGTAGATGGCGTCGTTCTGCGTCGAGCCCGAGACGTTCTCGAAGCCCGAGACCATCTTCGGCCCGTAGTGCTGCGGATAGCCGTGATAGCCGTTGTCGCCGTCGCGCAGCACGCCGGTCGTGAGCGAGACCGTCATGCCGAGCGGGCCCTGTAAAACCAGCGTGTCGATGCCATCGCCGCCGATCGCGGTGTCGGTCTGGCTGTCCACCACCACGTTGTCGTCGCCGGCGCCGCCGTCGAGCGTGTCGGCGCCGCCGCCGCCCTTGAGGATGTCGGCACCGCCGCCGCCGACCAGCGTGTTGTCGGCCGTCGAGCCGATCAGCGTGTCCGCATAGCCGGAGCCGGTGACGCCTTCGATGTCGACCAGCGTGTCGCCTTCGGCTGTGCCGCCCTGGCCAGCGCCGGCCTGCAGGTTGACGGTGACGCCGGCGGCCGAGTCCTCGTAACTCGCCATGTCGAAGCCGGAGCCGCCATTGATATAGTCGGCGCCGCCGCCGCCCTTGATCACGTCGTCGCCGCCGAGCCCGTAGATGGTGTCCTTGCCGGCATTGCCGATGATCGTGTCCGCATAGTTGGTGACACCGTCATACTGATCGAGCGTCTCCCCATTGGGGTTCTTGCCCTGGATGAATGCCATTGTCGTCTCCATAAGTGTGTCGGGCACCGCTGCCCGCAGACCCGGTAGACGACCGCCCACCCTGCGAATGTTCACGCGCTTTTCGGCGAAGCGACGTTCCGTGACGCCCATCACGGCGAGCGATCACGTTGCGTCTCGCGCGATCACGCTTGCGTTGCGCGCGTGCACGCGGCGCTCACGGACGCGTGTGATTGGAGACGAAGAGCCCCGGGCGGCGGGGGGGGGGGGCGCGGG
>JAEYAU010000115.1 GCA_023404705.1 Pseudomonadota bacterium | reverse complement strand
CCTCGTTCACGGGCGCGGCGGCGCCGCCGAGATCGGCGCGGGGGCGACGCTCGATCGCGATGTCGTCCTGCTTGATCACGTCGCCGCGCGCGACCGCGCTGCGCAGCACAGCGGCCTCAACGGCCTCGTAGGCGGTGCCGGTATAGCGCAGATAGGTCGGCTTCTCGGACGAGCCGTCGCTGATCTCGAAGGTGAGGTCGAAGCGGCGCGATACCGCGTCGTAGACCATGCGCGCCACGCGCAGATCGGCGCGCGGATCGAGATGGAGCGGCCGCGCCTCGCGGTCGAAGGCGACCGCGATGTTCTCTTCCGAGCCGAGACGATAGCGCGGGTTCAGCGCGCGGGCGATGCGCGCCTCGATCTCGGGCACATCGATGCTGCGGCTCGCGCGCGTCACCGACACCTCGGCGAGGCCTCGCGTGTCGAGATCGTAGATGCCGTTGCGCATCAGCGCGTCCGCGACCTTGTCGGCGCGCACCGCGCCGGTCTGGCCGAGATCGGGCGCGCGGAAGATCGCGATGCCGGCGTGAGAGCCGGCGTTCTCGACGAGATCGCCGATGCGAACGACGTCGCTCGCGACGATGACGTCGCGCTTGAGCGTCGGCAGGCTGAAGGCGGCCGTCGTCTGCGCGAGCGCCGGAGCGATCGTAGCCGCGAGAGCGAAGGCCGAGAGAAGGATGCGCTTCATGATCGATCTCCCTCAGCGCATCATGTTGGTGCTGGCTTGCAGCATCTGATCGGTCGCCGTGATCACCTTGGCGTTCATCTCGTAGGCGCGCTGCGCGGCGATCAGGTCGGAGATCTCCTTCACGGCCTCGACATTCGCCTGCTCGAGGTTGCCCTGCTGCAGATCGCCGAGGCCTTCGCTGCCGGGATTGCCGGTCTGCGGCGTGCCCGAAGCGGGAGTCTCGAGGAACAGGTTGTCGCCGACCGCCTGCAGGCCGGCCTTGTTGACGAACATCGCGAGCTCGATCTGGCCCACATTTGTCGGCTGCACCTGGCCGGGCAGGATCACGGAGACCTGGCCCTGCGCGTTGATCGTCAAGTTCTTCGAGTTCGGCTGCACCGTCATGGTGGGCTGCACCAGATAGCCCTGCGCGGTGACGATGCGGCCCTGGTTGTCGAGCTCGAAGGAGCCGTCGCGCGTATAGGCGGTGCGGCCGTCGGGCAGCTGGATCTGGAAGAAGCCTTCGCCGCGGATCGCGACGTCGAGCTCCTTGCCGGTGGGCAGCAGGCTGCCCTGCGTCATGATGCGCGGCGTGCCGACGGTCTTCACGCCGGCGCCGAGCTCGACGCCGGCCGGCAGCACGGTGCCCTGGTCCGAGGTCGCGGTGCCGACGCGGCGCACATGCTCGTAGAGCAGGTCCTGGAATTCGGCGCGCTGGCGCTTGTAGCCCGTGGTCCGCATGTTGGCGATGTTGTTGGAGATGACCTGGACGTTGAGCTCCTGGGCCATCATTCCGGTGGAGGCGGTGTGAAGTGCGCGCATCGGTCAATCCTCCGGATCAGGCCGGAACATCGGCGAGACGCTCGATCGCGGTGCGACGGAGCTCGCCGTGTTTCTCGAGAAGGCTGGAGACGTTGGTGTAGGTGCGGGTGAGGTCGATCAGGCGCGTCATCTCGACGACGCCGTGCACGTTCGACTTCTCGATCGAGCCCTGGATCAGGCCGGCCGTCAGCGGCGCGGCCTGCGCCTGCTGGCCGGGCGCCATGAAGGTCGAGGAGGAGTCCTTCTCGAGCCGGCCAGGCGCCGCGAAGCTGACGAGGCGGATCTTGCCGCGGTTGGCGTCGATCTTGTTGCTGTTGCCCTCGCGCACCGTGACGGTGCCTTCGCGCGTGATCGAGATGCCGGTGTCGCCCGGCTGGAAGCGGATCGGGCCGTTCTCGCCGATCACCTGGTGGCCTTCGCTGGTGACGAGCTCACCCGCCGCATTGATCTGCAGGCCGCCGTTGCGGGTGTAGCGCTCGCCGCGCGGGGTCTGCACCACCAGGAAGGCGTTGCCGTCGATCGCGAGGTCGAGCGGATTGCCGGTCTGCTGGATCGGGCCCTGGCTCAGGTCGAGGAAGGTGGCGCGGTCGTGGACGAAGCTCAGGCGCCGGTCCGGGGTCTTGAAATGATCGTCGCGGGCGACCGGCATCAGGTATTCGCGAAACACCGTGCCGTCGGCCTTGAAGCCGGTGGTGTTCAGGTTCGCGACATTGTTGGCGACCACGTCCAGCTCGCGCCGCAGCGCGACCTGTCGCGACAGTCCGACGAGGAGAGTGTTCTCCATCGTTAAGGCTCCCCGGTTGCGACGGGCCTGCCCTCCCAAGGCCGACCCGTCCCCATGACCCGCCGCCGCTCCCACAGAGGCGGATCGCGGTTTCCTCTGCAGCCGGCGTGCCAACTCGGGAAATTGAGAAAAATCAGAGGTTTGATGGTTTTCGGGGGGTTAAGGGGGCGGCAGAAAGGACTCGGTTAAAGCGCGTAACCCGGCAAAATCTTCCTGCCTGCCGCGGCCTTGAAAGCAATCGTTAACCATTCCGGCACTAGTTTGCCCAAGAACAGGGTGCATCGGATTTCGCTCGCGGCTGTCGGCACATGACGGCCGCCGGACGGGTCCGGAACGGGGCGTCAGATGGCAGCCAAGGCGAAACAGGAAGAAGAAGCCGGCGACACGCCGGAAGACGGCGCGGACGGCGCGAGCCCGAAGAAGAAATCCATGATGAAGCTGATCATCATGGCGGTCGGCGCGCTCGTCGTTCTCGGCGGCGGCGGGGCCGGCGCCTACATGATGTTCGCGGGCAAGAAGCACGAAGAGAAGGCGGCCGCGGCGCCCGTGAAGCCCGCAGCCTTCTTCGATTTGCCGGACGTGCTCGTCAATCTCTCCACCAGCGGCAGCGATCGCACCCAATATCTGCGCGTGAAGATCGTGCTCGAGCTTCCGGACGCGACGGTCGCCGAGAAGATCAAGCCGGTGATGCCGCGCGTGATGGACGCGTTCCAGACCTATCTGCGCGAGCTGCGCCCGATCGATCTCGAGGGCTCGGCCGGTCTCTATCGCCTGAAGGACGAGCTCACGCGCCGCGTCAATGTCGCGGTGGCGCCGAACCACGTCAACGCCGTCCTCTTCAAAGAAATCGTCGTCCAGTAAGTCTCATCACCATGGCCGGCCAGGACGATCTCGACCAGGACGCACTTGCCGCCGAATGGGGCCTTGCTCTGGAAGAGCAGGGCGCCGACGCGGGCGCTGCGGCCGGCATGGGCGGCGGCGGTGGTGGCGGCGGCGCTGGCGGCGAGGACGGCGGCGACGAGATGGCGGCCCAATGGGCCGCGATGATCGAGGACGGCGGCCAGTTCGTCCAATCCGCCAAAGGCGGCGCCGAGCGCATCCTGAACCAGGAGGAGATCGACAGTCTCCTCGGCTTCAGCCTCGCCGACATCACGCTCAACGAGAATTCCGGCATTCGGGCGATCATCGACTCGGCGATGGTCTCCTACGAGCGTCTGCCGATGCTCGAAATCGTCTTCGACCGGCTGGTCCGGTTGATGACGACCTCGCTGCGCAACTTCACCTCCGACAACGTCGAAGTCTCGCTCGACCGCATCACCTCGGTGCGCTTCGGCGACTATCTCAACTCGATCCCGCTGCCCGCGATCCTGTCGGTGTTCAAGGCCGAGGAGTGGGATAACTTCGGTCTCTTCACGGTCGACTCGAGCCTGATCTACTCGATCATCGACGTGCTGCTGGGCGGCCGGCGCGGGCAGACCGCGATCCGCATCGAGGGCCGTCCCTACACGACCATCGAGGTCAGCCTCGTCAAGCGCATGGTCGAGCTGGTGCTGGCCGATGCCGAGCAGGCGTTCCGGCCGCTCAGCCCCGTGAAGTTCAACATCGACCGGCTCGAGACCAATCCGCGCTTCGCCGCGATCTCGCGCCCCGCCAATGCCGCGATCCTGGTGCGCCTGCGCATCGACATGGAGGACCGCGGCGGCACCATCGAGCTGCTGCTGCCCTACGCGACGATCGAGCCGATCCGCGACGTGCTGCTGCAGATGTTCATGGGCGAGAAGTTCGGCCGCGACCCGATCTGGGAAGGCCATCTCGCGACCGAGATCGGGCAGGCCGAAATCGGAGTCGATGCAGTGCTTTACGAGGCGATGTTACCATTGAGCCAGTTGATGTCGCTGAAAGTCGGCGACACGCTCACCCTCGATCTCAAGGCCGACGCGCTGGTCACGGTGCGCTGCGGCGACGTCACCCTCACGGAGGGCCGCATGGGCCGCATGGGCGACCGGGTCGCCGTGCGCGTCACCAAGCCCTTGCGCAAACCCAAGACGACATTCGCCATGTTCGACTCGGCGGATCAGAACTCGCAACGGATGGAGGCAGCGTGAGCAGCGGCTTTGGACTGATGATCGAGAGCCTGGTTGCGATCCTGCTCCTGCTCACGATCTGCTACTGCGTGGTGCTCAACCGCCGGCTCCTGAAGCTGAAGGCGGACGAGCAGTCGCTCAAGGCGACGATCTCCGAACTGATCACCGCGACCGAGATCGCGGAACGCGCGATCGCGGGGCTCAAGCTCACGGTGCGCGATTGCGACAAGGATCTCGGCGAGCAGCTGCGCAGCGCCGAGCGGCTCTCCGCCACGCTGACGCGACAGATCGAGTCCGGCGAGGGCGTCGTCAGCAAGCTCGCGCAGATCGTCGGTGCGGCGCGGCCCGCCCAGGCACCGGCCGCCATCGCGCCGGAAACGACCGCCACGGTTTCGGCGGCGCAGGCTTTCGCGGCGCGTATGCGTGCGCGCACGGGTAGCGTCGCGGCATGATCCTGCTCGCCCGCCAGTTTCGGCTGATCCCGATCGTCATGCTGGCGGCGACGAGCCTGCTCGTGCTCAAGGTGCTCGGGCTCACCATGGAGGGCGGCTACACGCTCGGCAGCCCGCGCGCCGCGCAGGCGCAGCCCGCGAGCCCGCCGGCGACGCGTCTCGTCGATCCCGACGTGCAGGGGCCGCTCGCGGAGCAGACCGGCGACAAGAAGGTGCCCGAGAAGCCACGGTCCTGGGCCAAGGACGTGTTCAACTTCCCCGACACGACCGGTTCGGTCGATGCGCCGAAACCCTCGGCGCCGGCCGCTGAAGCCGCCGCCAAGCCGGCGGAGGGGAAGCCGGCCGCGCCGGCCACACCCGGTACGCCCGTGCAGATCGACAATTCGCGGCCGCAGCTCTCGAGCGGCGAGCGCGCGATCCTGGAAAGCCTGAACAAGCGCCGGCTGGAGCTCGACGCCCGGGCGCGCGAGCTCGAGGTGCGCGACGGGCTGCTGAAGGCCGCCGAGAAGCGGCTCGAGCAGAAGATCCAGGAGGTCAAAGATCTCGAGGCCAAGGTGAAGACCTCGGCTGGCAAGCGCGACGAGGCCGAAGCCGCGCAGTTCAAGAGCCTCGTGACCATGTACGAGAACATGAAGGCCAAGGACGCCGCCAAGGTGTTCGACCGGCTCGACATGAAGATCCTGGTCGAGATCGTCACCCAGATGAACCCGCGCCGCATGTCCGACGTGCTGGCGCAGATGCAGCCCGAGGTGGCCGAGAAGCTGACCGTGGAACTCGCCCAGCGGGCGGGCGGGGCCAAGCCGGCCGCGGCCGAGCTCCCCAAGATCGAGGGGCGTCCGAACGGGGGCTGACCCGTCGCGGATTCCGGGGTTGGGTTAAGGGCACATTAAACGCAGTTCTTTAGGCTCGATCGACTGATAACCGCCCTCGAGGGCGCGGGCACGATGACCGAAAAGTCGATCACGCGGGCGACGTTGCGGGGGCACCACGAGGCGCAGGTGCCGCCGCGTCTCGGCGTGCGCATGATCGTGCTGATGATCCTGCTCGAGCTGCTGGTCATGGGCGTGCTCGTGCTGGGCTTCATCGGCGTCGCACGAGCTGCGCCGATGAAGGCCGAGGTCAACACCGCGACCGACAACGGTTTCGCCCGCCTGGTCTTCGCCTTCCCGGAGGAGACCGAGGCCACGGTCCGCCTGTCGAATGGCATCCTGGTGATCTCGTTCGCGCGGCCGATCGACGTCAACGTCGACCGCATTCCGCTCGGCCTCAAGGAATATGTGAGCGCGGCGCGCCGCGATCCGGACGGCACCGCGGTGCGCCTCGCGCTGATCCGCAAGGTGACGATCAACTCAATGGCGGCCGGCGAGAAGTTCTTCGTCGATCTGCTGCCGGAGGGCTGGAGCGGTCTGCCGCCGGGCCTCCCGCGCGAGGTGATCGAGGAGCTCGCGCGGCGTGCGCGCGATGCCGAGAAGCGGGCGCGTCAGCAGCGCCAGGCCTCGCTGACGCGCGACCTGCCGCCGATCCGCGTGCGCGTCGGCACGCAGCCGACCTTCACGCGTTACGTGTTCGAACTGCCCGAGCTGGTGCCGATCGTGGCGGACCGCGCCAAGGACCAGCTCACGCTCACCTTCGATGCGCCGCTGAAATTCGATCTCGCCGACGCGCAGGCCGCGCTGCCGCCGATGCTGGGCGCGATCGAGGCGGTCCCGGCGCAGGATTCGATCGCGGTGCGCTTCGAGTTCATCGGCAAGGTGGACGTGCGCACGTTCCGCGAGGACAACAATTACGTGGTCGACGTGCTCGCGGTGACGGACCGGACCGAGCCGGTCGCGCAGCTGCAGGCAGCGGCTGAGCAGCGGCGCGGACAGTCCGCGCCGGCCATGCGCGGTGGCCCACCCGAACCGATCGGTGCGTCTCCGCCGCCCGGACCACCACGCGCCGCGCCACCGGCCGCGGCTCAACCC
>JAEYAU010000100.1 GCA_023404705.1 Pseudomonadota bacterium | reverse complement strand
CCCGCGCCCGGCGCCCCGTCCGCGGCCCGCACCGCCGCCGCGGCAGAGAGACTTCTTCGAGACGCTGTTTGGACCGCCGCGTCGCTAGCGCCGGCAAAACGAAGCTCTAGAGCCGCAGCAGCCGCTTCGCGTTGCCGCTGAGGATCTTCGCCTTGTCCTCGTCGCAGATCGGCGCGCTTTCGATCCAGCGCACCGCCGGCGGATTTGAAACGAAGGGCCAGTCGACCGAGAACAGGACGCGATCGACGCCGAGCTCCATCAGGCAGCAGAGCAGCGCCGGATTGGAGAAGTTGCCGCTGCTCGTGACGTAGAAGTGGCCGCAGAAGATGTCGCGGAAACTCATCGACTTCTGCCCCGGGCGCGAGAGCGCATGGTCGATGCGCCAGACGAAATAGGGCAGCGTCTCGCCGAGATGGCCGAGAATGATCTTGAGGCCCGGATGCTTGTCGAACACGCCCGACAATACGAGCCGCACCGCCAGTGTCGCGGTCTCGACCGTGAAGCCCCAGGCGGCGCGGATCACCATGGGGAAGTCCTTGGCGTAGTCCTTGTAGTAGACGTCCATCACGGCGGGATGCGGCAGCGAGGGATGCAGATAGATCGGCACGTCGAGCGCGGCGGCGCGCTCATAGATCGGCCAGAAGCGCTGGTCGTCGAGGAACACGCCGTTCGCCATGCCGTGCAGCATCGCGCCCTTGAAGCCGAGCTTCGTGACGCAGCGCTCGAGCTCGTCCGCGGCCGCCGCCGGATCGCTGGTCGGCAGCGCCGCAAAACCCGCGAACCGGGTCGGATGCGCGCCGATCGCCGCATGTAGCCGGTCGTTCACGCGCTGCGTCAGCGCGACGGCGCCGGCTCCTTCGAGCTTCTGGGTCGAGGGCGCGCCATGCGAGATCACCTGCACGTCGATGCCGGCCTCGTCCATCTCCTTCAGCCGCAGCTCGCCCAGGTCGTTGAGACGCTTGATCTGCTCCGGCCCACCCGCCATATCGGCCTTCTCGTAGGTCGCGATCAGCTCGGAATCCCAGTAATGCTCCTCCAGCGTGATGATCGGGCAATGCGGCTTGGTCATCATTCGGCGTGCTCCCCCATTTCGGTCCGGGCGCCAAATGAGCACGAACCCGGAGGTCTGTGAACCCGGATGCGATCGACGTCCACTTTCACGCCGCATCAAGAGGCCGCCCTGAAGGCGGTGGCGGACTGGCTCGCGTCCGGGCCGGGCGATCGCGGCGTGCCGCAGATCTTCCGCCTGTTCGGCTATGCGGGAACCGGCAAGACGACGCTGGCCAAGCACATCGCGGCGGGCGTCGAGGGCGAGGTGCTGTTCGCGGCCTTCACGGGCAAGGCCGCGCTGGTCATGCGCTCGAAAGGCTGCACCGACGCGTCCACGATCCACAGCCTCATCTATCGCGCGCGCGAGCGCGACGAGGAGATGCCGAGCTTCGAGCTCTGGAACGACTCGCCGGCCGCCGACGCCAAGCTGATCATCATCGACGAATGCTCCATGGTCGATGCCGAGCTCGGCCGCGACCTGATGTCCTTCGGCGCGCCACTCCTGGTGCTCGGCGATCCCGCGCAGTTGCCGCCGATCCAGGGCGGCGGCTTCTTCACCGAGGCCGAGCCCGACGCAATGCTGACCGAGGTGCATCGCCAGGCCGAGAACGATCCGATCGTGCGCCTCTCGATGCAGATCCGCGCCGGCGAGCGGCTCGCGCCCGCCGACTACGGCACGACGCAGGTCGTGCGGCGCAGCGAGCTCGATCCGCAGCGCGTGCTCGAAGCCGACCAGGTGCTGGTCGGCCGCAACGCCACGCGGCGTGCCTACAATGCGCGCATGCGCGAGCGACGCGGCCTCACCGAGCCGCTCCCGCTCGCGGGCGACAAGCTGGTTTGCCTGCGCAACAACAAGAAGAAGGGCTTGTTCAACGGCTCGCTCTGGCAGGTCGGCACCGCGCGCGCGCGCAAGACCGGCGTGCTCAGCATGCGCCTCACGCCGGACGAGGGCTTCGCCAAGCCCGTGAAAGTGTCGGTGCGCCCGGAATGCTTCACGGGCGCCATCGAGGAGCTCGATTGGTCGCTGCGCAAGCGTTACGACGAGTTCGATTTCGGCTACGTGCTGACTGTGCACAAGGCGCAGGGCTCGCAGTGGGATGACGTCGTGTTGTTCGACGAGTCCTTCGCGTTTCAGGAGAGCCGCGAGCGCTGGCTCTACACCGGCGTGACGCGCGCCGCGAAACGGCTCACCGTGGTGCTGCCGTGATCAGGCCTTGCGCTTTGCGCGCATGACGTCGCCCGCGAAGTCATGCTGGCGGCCGTCCGTGAACTCGCAGCCCACCTCGTGGCCGAGGCGCCAGACGACGCGGCATTCGCGCGGCCGCACATTGTCGAGCGCGAGCGTGAACTGGTCGGGCAGGTCGTAGCCCTCGACGAACAGGCGCGCGCCGCCGTCCGAAATATCCGTGACCCAGCAATCCCTCGGAAGGGTGCTTCCGGAATGCCGGATCTTGGCCAATCCACGCATGGTGTGGCGCGTTGATCGTCGACGGTCTGACAGCATGGATGTGTGATTGGCCGAATTTTCCCTCGGCTACACATGACAGACAACGATTGAATTGCCGCTAGGGTCCGAAAAACAGTTTGTATCAATATGTTAGGAGATGAGTAAGGTTTGGCGCCGTGCGCGGCACGCGCAAGGACGCAACATCACGCAGCACGCGCGAGGCGTGCCGGAATCCCGCGCAAGACGCGCCGTTAGTCGGCTGCTTTGCTGTTGGTCAGCGTGACGGGGCGGCTCGCCGCCGAGGCGAGATCGAGCGGCTTGCCCGGGATCAGCCGCTTGCGCTTCGCCTGCGCATAGTAGCCGCTCGCGTAGAAGGCGACGGCGCGGTCGTGATTGCCGTCAGCCGCGCGAAAGGCGCCCGCGAGATAGCGCACGCCGTAAGTGAGATTGGTGTTGGCGTCGAGCAGCCCATCGGCGTCGCCCGTGTAGCCGACGCCGCGCGCGGTCGCGAGCTTGATCTGCATCAGACCGAGCACGCCGCCGCGGCCGACCGCTTTCGCGTTGTAGCGGCTCTCGCGAACGATGATCCGGTGCACCAGGGTCTCGGGAACCCGGTTCGCGGACGCATGGCTCGCGATCAGCGCGTTGAGCTCCGCGCGCGCGTCCTGCGCCTGCGCAGGCTGCGCCAGCGCGACCAGACCGAGGCCGAGTAGAATTGCGCGAAGCATTGTCCCCTGTCCGCCTGTCCCCGACCGCATTTGTCCGGCGAGGTCGGCACCGGTTCGGCGCCAGAAAATGCGGCAATCGAAGAGCGTTGTCGCGGCCGAATGGGGCAGCTTTGCGGCGGAGGAACCGGAACTCGCCTCAGTCGTTACGCTTACGAAACCGCGCGAGGACCCATGCTGAAATTCGCGATCCTGTTCCTGGTCATTTCGCTGATCGCCGGCGCGCTCGGCTTCACCAATGCCTCGGTGATCGCGCGGCGGATCTCCATGGCGATCTTCGCGATCTTCTTTCTGCTCGCCGCGATCGTGTTCGGGCTGGTCTATCTGGTCGGCGAAGCGATCGTGAACTCGGCGCTGCCGCTCGCGACCTTGGTCACCTAGGCATCACGCGTCAGCACGACCTTCACGCTCTGCGCGCGGTCGAGCGCGAGGCGGAACGCGTCCGGCGCGCTGGCGAGCGGACGCTGCGCCGTGACGATCGCGAGCACGTCCATCTTCCGCTCGACGATCATGCGTACCGCATCGGCGAACTCCATGCCGAACCGGAACGTGCCTTTCAGGTCGATCTCCTTTGCCATCACGGCATTTGCCGGGACCGGAATCTCGCCGCCCGGCAGGTTGCCGATCTGCACCACCGTGCCGCCGCGCCGCACGGTGCGGATCGCCGAAGCGAGGCCCGCCGCCGTGCCCGACACCTCGAACGCCACATCGAACGGATGCGACGCCGCGAGTGATGTGAGCGCATCGGGCCCGCGCGAGAGATCCACCACGTAATCGGCGCCGAGCCGCGTCGCAAAGGCGAGCGGCGCCGCCGCGATATCGACGACCGCGACCTCGGTCATGCCGGCGAGGCGTGCCGCCACCAGGGTCAGCAGCCCAATCGGCCCCGCCCCGAACACGATGCCGCGCTTCCCCGCCACATCGCCGGCGCGCTTCACGGCATGCAGGCACACCGCGAGCGGCTCGGCGAGCGCCGCCGCCGCGAACGGCGTCTCGGGGGGCACCACAACGCACTGCGCCGGCGTCGCATCGAAGGTGCTCGCGAAGCCGCCCTGCATGTGCGGCGTCTTCGAGGCCGAGCCCATGAAGAAGATGTTCTCGCAGAGATTATGCCGGCCCTCGCGGCAGTAGCCGCAGTGGCCGCACCAGCGCGACGGATTGACTGCGACGCGATCGCCGACCTTCAGACCGGGCGCCGCGCCTGCGATCTCGACGATCTCGCCCGACACCTCGTGACCGAGGATCAGCGGCGACGTCACGACGAAGTCGCCGGTGCGCGCATGCTTGAAGTAGTGCAGGTCCGAGCCGCAGATGCCGCCCGCGCCGAACCGCACGCGCACCATGCCGTTTGCGAGCGGCGCCAGCGGCCCTTCGACCAGTCGCAGGTCCTCAGCGCCGAAGAGCGTTGCGGCAAGAGCTGACGTCATCGGGCAAGCCCCATCGTCTGCGGCAGCCACAAGGTGATCGCCGGAATATAGGTGATCGCGATCAGTGCCAGCAGCAGCGGCACCAGCCACGGTAGGATCGCCATGGTGGTGCGTTCGACCGAGAGCCTGGCGACACGCGCCAGCACGAACAGCACCATCCCGAGCGGTGGATGCAGCAGGCCGATCATCAGATTGAGCGTGATGATCAGTCCGAAATGGATCGGATCGATGCCGAGCTTGAGCACAATCGGCAGCAGGATCGGCACCAGGATCGTGATCGCCGCGATCGTGTCGATGAAGCAGCCGACGAACAGGATCAGCAGGTTCGCGAGCAGCAGAAAGACCCACTTGTTCTGCGTCAGGCCGAGGATCGTGTCCGAGAGGATCTGCGCCGCCTGGCTGACCGTGAGCAGCCAAGCGAAGACCGAGGCCGCCGTGACGATGAACAGCACCGAGGCCGTGGTCTCGATCGTGTCGAACGTCGCCTTCACGAGTGAGCGCACCGTCATCGAGCGGTAGCGCACCAGGCCGAGGAACAACGACCAGATCACGGCCGCGACGGCCGCCTCCGTCGGCGTGAACAGGCCGAGCGTCATGCCGCCGATCAGGATCACGGGCGCCATTAGCGCCATGACGGCCGAGAAGTCGAAGTACCAATCAAGTGCCAGCAGCACGACGAGCGCAATGCCGATCGCCGCGTTGGTCGGCAGGCCGGCCTGCATCAGCAGCCAGACCGCGACCGGGAAGCACAGCACGATTACGACCTCTATGCTGGCGCTGCCGAGCTTCGCCCAGGAGAACGGCGTGTCGCTGCCCCAGCCGTTGCGGTGCGCGAAGAACGCGACCGTGGCCATCATCAGCAGCGTCATGAACACGCCCGGAATCAGGCCGCCCAGGAACAGCGCACCGATCGAGACGTTCGCCATCATGCCGTAGATCACGAACGGCAGGGACGGCGGAATGATCGGGCCGAGCGTCGCCGATGCGGCGGTCACGCCGACCGCGAACTCGGTCGAGTATCCATGGTCCTTCATGGCCTTGATCTCGATGGTGCCGAGGCCGGCCGCATCCGCGATCGCAGTGCCCGACATGCCGGCGAAGACCACCGAGCCGATGATGTTCACTTGGCCGAGCCCGCCCTTCATCCAACCGACCAGCGCGACCGCGAAGCCGTAGATGCGACCGGTGACGCCCGCGATGTTCATCAGATTGCCGGCGAGGATGAAGAAGGGGACGGCGAGCAGCGGGAAGCTCTCCACCCCCGCGATCATGCGCTGGGCGACAATCACGTCCGGGACCACGCCGGTCGCCAGGATGTAGAGCAACGACGCGACCGCCATTGAGAAAGCGACCGGCAGGCCGAGGATGAGCAGGATCAGGAAGGAGCCGAGCAGGATCAGCATGGCGGCGTCAGACCGATACGGTGTCGAAGGCGTCCGGCCGCTCGAGGATCGAGTAGCCGCGCCGCCAGTTCTGGATCGAGACCTGCACCGAGCGCAGGAACATGAGGATGAAGCCGATGAAGACGAGGCCGTAGATCAGGTTCTTCGGCAGGTCGATCGTGGTCATGGCCTCACCCTGGATGATGCTCATGAAGGTCCAGACCAGATAAGCCGCGTAGCCGATGAACACCGTGCGCACGATGTCGACTGCGGTCGCCAGCACGCGCGCCGCGCCGGCCGGCAGGTAGCGGAACAGGAAATCCACGTGAATGTGTCGGCTGAGCCGCACGCACATGGCCGAGCCGAGGAACACCACCGCGACCAGGCAATAGGTTGCGATCTCCTCGGTCCAGGCGAAAGAATCGTTGAGCACATAACGCGTGAAGAACTGCAGGATGACGGCGAGCCCCATGAGCCAGAAGACCGTCAGCGTCAGCCAGTCCTCGATCGCGTAGCCGCTGAGGTCGACCGGTGGAGCCGGCTCCTCGAACGTGTGCACCAGCTCCTCGGCCGTGATCTGGGTGTGGACTTCGGTTTGATCCTGCATCGCGCGGCTCACCTGCGGCTTGCGTGGGAAGAAGGAGGGCCGCCGTAGCGGCCCTCCCGAAGCATCAGGATCAGGAGCCCGAGCCGGACTTCACGGCCTGGATCTTGTCCCAGTCTTCCTTGCGATAGCCGAACGTCTCGAACTTGACGTTCTTCATCACGGTGTCCTTGAACTCGTCCTTGTTCACGTCCGTGACGGTCAGGCCCTTCTGCTTGAAGAAGTCGACGAGCTCCTTCTCGCGCGCCTGGATCTGCTTGGTGGCGCGCGTGGCTGCTTCCTGCGCGACCTCGGTGAAGATCTTCTTGTCCTCGTCGGAGAGCTTCTTCCACAGGCCGCCGGCGACCACCGTGTTGAGGTGATCGACGATGTGGCCGGTGAGCACGATGTGCTTCTGCACCTCGTAGAACTTCTTCGCCTCGATCGTGGTGAGCGGGTTCTCCTGCGCCTCGACGGTGCCGTTCTGCAGGGCTAGGTAGACCTCCGCGAAGGCGATCGGCGCCGTGTTGGCACCGCAGGCGCGCGGCATCGCCAGATAGGCCGGCACGTCCGGCACGCGGATCTTCAGGCCCTTCATGTCGGCGCAGGTCTTGATCGGCTTGTTCGACGAGGTGTGGCGCACGCCGTAATAGGTCACGGCCAGGATCTGGTGGCCGGACTTGTCCGCGTAGCCCTTCGCGAGCTCCTTGAAGATGTCGCTCTTGGTGTAGGCGAGCAGATGGTTCGCGTCACGGAACGTGTAGGGATAGTAGGTGACGCCGATCGGCGCGTAGCTGCGGGCCGCGAAGCTCGAGCCCGAGATGATCATGTCGACCGTGCCCAGCGCGAGGCCCTGGTTGATGTCCGTCTCCTTGCCGAGCTGCGAGGCCGGGTAGACGTCGATCTGGTAGCGATTGTTGGTGCGCTTGGCGATCTCTTGCGCGGCCCACACCGACTCGGTGTGGAACGGCTCGGACGTCTCGTAGACATGCGCCCATTTCAGCTTGGTCTGTGCCTCTGCGGCGCCGAGCGAGAGCGCGAGCGCGGCCGAGGCGAGGAGCACCTTCGAAAGTCTCATCATGCGTGTTTCCTCCTGGTGGTCTTGCGGGCAGCCGATGAAGCGGACGGGTCGGCCGTGGGTGTTTCGATCGCCGCGCCCGGCCGCGCGGCGGGTTCTGCGAAGCTGCGCGAGAAGCGCTGCTGCGAGTTGCGCAGATGCGCGCGCATCGCGGCCTGGGCCGCTCTGACGTCGCGCGAGACGATGGCATCGCGCACCTTGTGGTGCTCGGCGAGTGCCGCCCGCCAGGTCTCGGGACTCTCGAAATAGCGCGCGAGCTGCTCGAAATACGGATTGATGCGCTGATCGAACAGGTTGCCGACCAGATCGATCAGCACGCCGTTGCCGACGCTCGTCGCGATGATGACATGGAACGCGCGATCGAGCGCGATCAGCTCGCTGTTCGGCCCTTGCGAGCGCGTCATGCGTGCGAGCACGTCGTCGAGCGCCGCGATGTCGGCATTGGTGACCAGGCGAGCGGCCTCGGCCGCGATCGCGCCCTCGACGATCTCGCGCGCCTTGAGCAGCTCGAACGGACCCTCCGCCTCGGTGCCGACGATCGCCTGCTTCGGCTTCTCGGCGACATAGATGCCCGAGCCGACATTGATGCGGACGCGGCCCTCGACCTCGAGTGCGATCAGGGCTTCGCGGACACTCGGGCGCGAGACGCCGAGCGCCTCCGCGAGCTCACGCTCGGACGGCAGGCGGCCGCCCACCGGATATTCGCCTTGATCGATCAATTGCCGCAGCTGCTCGGCGATCTGCCGGTACAGCCGCCGCGGCTCGATGGCCTTGAGCGGCACGCGTCCTCCCGGGTCCGGCCCCGTTATGCCGGGGCTGCTTTGCCGGCCAAATTGGTCTGACCGGTTGACCAATCCTTTGCCCGTCCTCGTTGAGAGAGTCAACCGGCGCCAAGTAGGGGTGCGTCCGCGTAGACTGGCGGCCGCTCACGACGAGGAGACGCCATGCCCGAGATCGCCATTCTGAATCCGGACGTGCTGGGCCGCCCGCTCGGCCAGTATTCGCAACTCACCCGGGTCAAAGCCACCGAGTTCCTGTTCATCGCCGGCCAACTCGCGACGCGCACCGACGGCAACATCGTCGGCGCCGACGACTTCGACGCGCAATGCGGTCAGGTGTTCGCCAACATCGAAGCGGCGCTGAAGTCGCAAGGCGCAGGCTGGGCCAACGTCGTGCAGTTCACGACCTATCTCGTGCACTCGCAGGACATTCAGAAGTTCATGGCTTATCGCCTGCGCGAGTTCCCGCGCATGTTTGCCAATGGCGTCTATCCGCCCAACACCCTGTTGATGGTCGATCGCCTCGTCCAGGAGCCGTTCCTGGTCGAGGTGCAGACGATCGCGGCGCTCTAGACTACTTGCGCAGCCGGGGAACCGGCCGTCCGGCGGCGTCCTGCACCGGGAAGAAGTAGGAGTCCGGCTCGAGCGCGCCGGGCTTCAGAAGCGAGGAGACCGGCGGCGGCGCCGGCTGGCGCACGCGCGAGAACTCCTGCTTCGCCAGCACGTCGAGATCCGGCGTGTCCTCGGTCGGCGGCCGGTTGCGCATGGTGGCGCCGCGCCAGCGCTCGACCACCGAGCTGAGGAAGTCCTGATCGGCCGCGCGCACGGTGCCGCGCGTGCCGACGGACTCGCTCTTCGGGATGAACTCGACCGGCAGCTCCTTGAAGCGCAGCCGCGTCGGCAGCGCCACGCCCTCGCCGAAGGCGAAGACTTCGCGCGTGCCCAGTGAAGGAACGAAGCCGATCAGCGATCCGGCGGCGTCGGACACGGCCGAGCGCACGATCGCCTGGTCGCGGTCGTTCGCCATGCGCATGGCGAACAGGGTCGAGCACTGCGAGATGATTGTGGAGTCGAGCTCGGCGGGACGCTGCGTGATCAGCCCGAGATAGACGCCGTATTTGCGGCCTTCCTTGGCGATGCGCGACACCGCCTTGCGGGTCGGACCGAAGCCGATGCTGCGATCCGCCGGCGCATAGCGATGCGCCTCTTCGCACACGACGAGCAGCGGGAAGGCACCGTCCGACCAGAGGCCGAACTCGAAGGCCATGCGGCACAGCACGGAGACCACCGAGTCCACCACCTCACCCGGGAAACCCGCGAGCTGCATGATGGTCATCGGAATGCCGTTCGGCGGCAGCCGGAACAGCTGGCTCAGCACCTCCGCCATCGTGTCGCCGCCGACATTGGCGTTGTCGAACATGAAGGCGTAGCGCGGGTCGTTGCGCACCGTGTCGATGCGCGTGATCAGCCGGTGATACTTGGTCCAGGTCGAGCGGTTCTCGAGCTTGCCCATGCGCTCTTCGATCAGCGCTACCAGATCGTTGAGCATGTAGGGCACCGGCGTGTCGACCGTGACACCCATGCCCTTCGGATCGGCGCGCCTCACGCTCGCGCTCGTGCCGCGCGATGTCGTGGTGAAGTTCACCTTCGCGATCGGGATCAGATCGGAGAGGATTTCGACTTCCTCCTCGACGCCGGGGCGCCCGCGGAAGAAAACGTCGACGATCTCTTCGAAATTGAACAGCCAGAACGGCAGCTTGAGATTCTTCGGGCTCAGCACCTGCGCACGATTGTCGAAGCAGTGGCCGTATTCGTTGTGCGGATCGATCAGAAAGACGCGCAGGTCGGGCCGCGCATCGAGCACGCTGCGCATCAGCAGCGCGACGCCCGTCGACTTGCCGACGCCGGTGGTGCCCAGGATCGCG
This sequence comes from Pseudomonadota bacterium, assembly GCA_023404705.1. Lineage (GTDB taxonomy): Bacteria > Pseudomonadota > Alphaproteobacteria > Rhizobiales > Xanthobacteraceae > FEB-22. Next base: position 16,692 of record JAEYAU010000100.1, on the reverse strand, counting down.
AAGTGCTTGCGCACCATCTCGTCGACATTGATGTAGGCCGGGATCGTGTGATCCTGCTGCAGGTCGCCGACATTGATGACGTTGGTGCCCGAGACGTTGAAGATCACGCGGAGCTCTTCCTGAGTGATCAGGTCCGCGCCGTCGCCGATCACCGGGTATTCGGTGACGCCGCGCTGGAAGAAGACGCCGCCCGAGGGCCGCTGCTTGATCTCGCCCAGCAGGTCGACCTGGCCGACCGCGTGATCGGGCTGTCGGCCGGCGCCCGCCGGCTCCACCGAGATCTTGGTGATCACGCCGATCACTTGCGAGCCGCCCGCCCGGATGCCGAGAAACTTGCCGACGGTTGCGCGCGCGTCATGGGCCGTAAACGGCGCGCCATTCACCTGGATGCGGACATGCGCCTGGCTGCCGGCGACCGAGAGCACCGTCCCGAGAGGGCCCGACCGCTCCGATCCGCGCAGCCGCCGCGCGGCGTCGAGAAGATTTCCGCTGTCCATTGGGACTCCAGGCATAACCGGCCGCTGCGTGCCGGAAGCCGGACCCTACCCCGCATACCACCAGCGATCCGTTAACTTGGCGCCGGCGAGTTTTCGGAAACTTGTCCGCATCGCCCTGGCGAATGTCCGGGAAAGCCCTAAGTTCCGTCAGGACATGGAGGATCGTCGGATTCTGGGGCAATTTCCCGGCGATCGGCCCGAGATGGGAGGCCTTCATGGCTTTGAGCGGCACGCAGATCTGCGACTTTGGTTGGAAGGCGCGGGACTTCGCCCTGAAAGGCGTGGACGGGAAGACCTGGGCGCTCGCCGACATACGCGGACCGAGCGGCACGCTGGTCGTCTTCATCTGCAATCACTGTCCCTACGTGAAGGCGGTGATCGGGCGGCTGGTCGAGGAGGCAGCGGCGCTGCGCGAGATCGGCATCGGCACCATTGCGGTCATGCCCAACGACACCGCGGCCTATCCGCAGGACTCCTTCGAGAACATGAAGGCCTTCGCGCGGACGCACGGCTTCACGTTTCCGTATGTGATCGACGAGACGCAGGAGGTCGCGCGCGCCTACGACGCCCAGTGCACGCCCGATTTCTTCGGCTTCAATGCCCGGGACGAGCTGCAGTATCGCGGCCGCCTCGATGCCTCGCGTACGAGCCTGGTGCCGAATGCGAAACGCGAACTGTTCGAGGCGATGCGGCTGATTGCCGAGACGGGCGAAGGGCCGCGGGAACAGATGCCGAGCATGGGATGTTCGATCAAGTGGAGATAGCTCGCGCGAGCGCCTGAGACGAAAGCCCTGGCTCGGGGAGAGCCATGAACCGATCATCGGAGTTGAATCGCAGAAGCTTCGTCGGCACGCTCGGCGCGACCGCCGTGACGCTCGGCGTCGGTCGCGCGGCCGCGGCGCCGTCTGCGGTCCTGATGCGCACCATTCCGGCGACCGGCGAGCAGATCCCGGCGCTCGGCATGGGCACATGGATCACCTTCAATGTCAGCCGTGACGAGAAGCTGCGCGCCGAGCGCCTCAAGGTCGTCGAGACATTCTTCAAGAATGGCGGCCGCCTGATCGACTCCTCGCCCATGTATGGCTCTTCCGAGGAAGTGGTCGGCTATTGCCTGGCGCAGCGGCCGGGCCTGCCACTGTTCTCGGCCACCAAGGTGTGGACCATGTTCCGCGCCATGGGCGTCCGGCAGATGGAGGCCTCGCGCGAATTGTGGGGCGTCGACCGCTTCGACCTCATGCAGATCCACAACATGCTCGACTGGGAGACGCACCTCGCCACGCTCAAGGAGTGGAAGGCGCAAGGGCGCGTGCGCCTGATCGGGATCACGACGTCGCACGGCCGCCGGCACGACGCGCTCGCCAAGGCGATGGCGCGCGAGCCCTTCGACGTGGTGCAGTTCACCTACAACATCGTTGATCGCGAGGCCGAGAAGCGCCTGCTGCCGCTCGCGGCCGAGCGCCGCCAGGCCGTGATCGTCAATCGCCCGTTCCAGGAAGGCGCGTTGATCGAGCGCGTGAAACGCCATCCGCTGCCAGCCTTCGCCAGCGAGATCGACTGCAGCAACTGGGCGCAGTTCCTGCTCAAGTTCATCATCTCGCACCCGGCCGTCACCTGCGCGATCCCGGCGACTTCGCGCGCCGATCACATGCTCGAGAACATGGGCGCGCTCACGGGGCGCATGCCTGATCAGAAGATGCGCGAGCGCATGACCCGCCACGTCGAGAGCCTCTAGATGCTGCCTTTCTCGACGGACGTCTTCCTCTATCTCTTCGAGCAGTACAATCGCGCAATCTGGCCCGCGCAGCCGATCGCTTATGCGCTGGGCCTGCTCGCGCTCATCGCCGCGGTCAAGCCGTTCGCGGGCAGCAGCCGGCTGATCTGGACTCTGCTGGCGCTCGCCTGGCTGTGGAACGGCATCGCCTATCACCTCATGCACTTCACCCAGATCAACTTCTGGGCCTACGGCTTCGCGGCTTTGTTCGTCGTGCAGGGCCTGCTCTTCGCCTGGACCGCCTTGCGCAGTCGCCTCGAGATCCGCTTCGTGCCCGATGCCTTCGGCTGGACGGCCCTCGCCATCGCGCTGTTCGCGTTACTGGTCTATCCGGCGATCGGCTGGGCCGTTGGGCATGGCTGGCCGCGCGCGCCGATGTTCGGCGTCGCGCCCTGTCCGACCACGATCTTCACCTGGGCTCTGCTGTTGATGAGCGTGCCGCGCACGCCGCTGCGGCTCCCGATCATTCCGTTGATCTGGTCTCTGATCGGAGGAACGGCGGCCTACTTCCTCGGCGTGCCCGAGGACCTCGCCCTGCCACTCACAGCCGTGATCGCTCTCAAGATGATCGTATGGCGAAACCGGCACATCCGGAAGAGCGCAACAACATCTGCGGAACCCGCGCTCACGCGCTCCATGCCCTGAGTGGCGGGTCGAAACTCAACCGACGTGCCGCGCGTTCTCTCCTGCGCAACCCGGAGACTTGTCATGCTGCAGCATCTGCCGAGAGCAATCGGTCATACTTTGCGCAACCGGCGCCCGGGACTCGCGAAGCTCGCGGTCAACCGGCGCGACATTGCCGACATGCCGCCTTCGATCGAGGTCTCCAGCGCTGCCTTCGACGATGGCGGCACGCTTCCGGTCGTCTGCACGGCGGATGGCGAGGGACATTCTCCGCCGCTGCAATGGCGCGGCGTGCCGGCCGGCGCGACGCATGTCCTGCTGATGGTCGAAGATGCGGATAGCCCGACCCCCCAACCGCTGGTGCACGCGATCGTGCCCGCGCTCGGTCACAGCGACGGCGAGCTCTCCGAAGGCGCGCTTCCGGCATCGGGCCGTGACGGCGCTGCGCTGCGCATGGGCCGCAACTCGTATCTGCGGCCCGCTTGGCTTCCGCCCGATCCGCCTCCCGGCCACGGGACACATCGCTACGCCTTCGAGGTGTTCGCGCTCGATGCAGCGCCCGACGTGTTCGGCGCGCCTGGACGCAGCCACATCTTCGAGATCATGCGCGGCCACGTGCTCGCCAAGGGCTGCCTGATCGGCACCTACGAACGCCACTGAGTACAGCCGGTCTTTGAGCATCGGCGCGCGCAAGGTCCTCGCAACGTTCCGCCGATCGTCACGCCGCCCGCCGGCACGGTCCCGAAGTTTCCCGGCGGCTATCTGCGCCGCGGCATGATGGACTCGCCGGTCATCCTCATCCTGCAGCAGCGCCTGCGCGCGCTCGGCGCAACGCCATAACGCCACGAGCCGCGTGCCGAAGACCGGCGGTGTGCACCGCGCCTGGGCATGGTCTTCTTCATCGACACCGCCGGCCGCAAGGGTCACACCGGCATCATCGCGTCCAACCTTAATGCCTCGCTGGAGACGATCGAGGGCAACACCACCGACATCTCGGGAAGCCGGGAAGGCATCGGCGTCTTCCGCCGCAATCGCCGCAAGGTCTTCAACGTCAATCTCGGCTTGGCGGCCTTCGCGTGACAGCGCTCGCATGAAGAAGGCCGCGCTCCTGTGGGAGCGCGGCCTCAGCTCAAGTCGCAGAATTGGCGTGAGCCTCAGCGGCGCCCGCGCCGACGCGGCTGCACGACCGTTTCGGCGGGCGCGAAGCCATCGGTGCTGGCGAGCGCGAAGCCGCTCGGAGCCGTGGCCGCAGGCGCGGCGGCCTGCTGCAACGACATGCCGCGCGCCTTGGCGTGGTAGTAATAGCCGCTGGCGTAGAGCGAGACGGCGCGGCCATGATTGCCGCCCGCGACCCGATAGGCGCCCGCGAGATACTTCACCGCATAGGTCATGTTGGTGTCGGCATCGAGCAGTCCCGCGGCAGAGCCCGTGTAACCCATGGCGCGCGCGGTGCCGAGGCGGATCTGCATCATGCCGTAATTGCCGCGGCTGACCGCGCGCGGATTGTAGCGGCTCTCGCGCATGATCACGCGATGCACCAGCGACTCGGGGACGCCGTTCGCGGCCGCATGACGCGACACGAGCGCGGCGTAGGAGGACGGCGGAGCGCCGGTCGCGACAGCTGCGCGCGTCGTCCGCACGGGCGCGAATGCAGGCTGCGCGATCGAAGGCATCGCGCCGGTCGCACCAACTTGCGCGCCGATGTAGCGATCATCGCTCGCGCTCAACGGCGCGAACTGTTGCACCGCCATGGCGCGGGCCACGCGGCGCTGACGCGAATGACGCGGGCGCACGACGCCCTCGCTCGCACCCACGAAGGGCAGTCCGATCTGAGGCATCTCGGCGCGCGCATAGGTGCGAGCCCGAGACGAGAAGTCATCATTGGCAAAAGCCGGTTGCGCGAAAATCAGGCAGGCAAGTGCGGGACCATACCGGCGGATCATTATGATACTCCCATATTAACTGATGGCCCCCCAACAGACGGGCGGAACATGCGCGGTCAAATCCGGCAGCGATCGGGCAAGAACGTGGGAAGTGCGAGGCTTGTTTGTGACCGCGGAAACAACCCTAACGGCCGCACGTTGTTCCAATCATGTGGCGGAGGACGCGATGGCAACCAGAGGACGCGAAACACCGTTAATGCGTGAGCACAAGTCGCATATGGAGCAGCGCTCCGAAGACGAGCGCAGCCTCAGGTCCGACAGCGCCCGCGCCGACCACACGCCGGACACGCGCGAGAGCGAGATGAAGGTGAGCCGCGGCGGCATGAACCAGGAAAGCCGCCACAACAAGCACAACGATCCGGGCCAGCCGGGCCACGGCCCGCAGAAGATGAAGCCGGACCAGGAAGCCGACTGACGCCCTGACTGCCGCGCACGCGCCGTCACTCAGGCGCCTTGCACCGCGCTGACGCCGCGCCCACCGGCGCGGCGCGCGGACGGTTGAACCTGACCGACACCACGCGCGACTGAAGCTGTGCCTCCGCGCCGGCGGATGGCCGGCGTGTGCCCGCCGTTCCGCCTTTTCCCGCAAAGGACGCTTCCATGACCAGCCTCAGCCGCAGGGACGTCGCGCGTCTCGGCGTCGCCGCCCTGTTTCTCGCCGCCGCGCCGTTCGCGCAGGCCCAGACCAAGGACCAGTCCATGACCACGCTGTTCAAGATCATCACCGTGAAGGACGAGATCGTCGTCGGCTTTTCGGCGGACGAGCTCGCACAGATCGGCGGCTCCGATGCCGGCAGCGTGGCGCGCGCCCTCTCGGGTCGCGGCGAGCTCACGGCGTGGCGCTATGCGGTGCGCAAGAACACCAATGGCGATCTCGAGCAGGCGCCCCTCGCCCGTGTCGGCCTGATCTCGCACACTTCGCTGCGCGTCGAGCCTTATGCGTCGCCGCTGAAGGTGATCCCGCACGAGTAACGCGCGGAGAGAGTAGCCGCCGGCCAATCGTCCGGATCGGACCATCACGCATGAAAGCGCCCCGGCCTCGCGGCCAGGGCGCATTCACTTCTACCGAAGCTGATCAGGTCACTCGATGACCTTGATCACCTTGCGGCTACGCGGCTCGACGATCACGCGTCGATCGTTGACGATCGCGTAGCTGTACTCCTTGTGCCGCGGGATCGTGCGCAGCTTCACGGTGCGCGGCAGCGGCTGACCGACCACCACCTCCTCCTGCACCGTTACGGACGGCACGCGCTCGCGCGTCACATAGGTCGTCACGGCAGGCGGCGGCTCGGTCGCAGCACCAACAGTGCCACCCACGATCGCGCCACCCACGGCGCCGACGGGACCGCCGACCACACCGCCAACAACCGCGCCGGTTGCCGCGCCGCCGACCGTGTTCGCCTGAGCGAAAGCTGCAGCCGGGGCGAGTGCGATCGCCGCAGCCGCCAGAAGCAAGCGAGTCTTCATGATCAATCCTCCTTCGGGAAGGGCCACGCAAACCAACGCAGGCGCGCTCCTGAAGTTCCGATTGTTCCGTAATCTCAACGTGTTCCACTCTGAACCAATGTTCAGCAACCTTGCAGGCCGCAATGGTTCGTGAGCGCGAGAGCGCCGCGCGCGACGGCGCTTCAGCTGCTGTGCTGCGAGCGCTCCGCGAAGATGCGCTCGCCTTGCTGGTCGATGATCTGCCGCGCCTTCATCAGCGAGAACGAGGTCGCCTCTTCGAGCGAGGCATGCCGCTCGGCGCGGATGAACTTGTGCAGCTTGCGCTCGCCCGCGATCTCCTTCTCGATCTCGCCGGCGGTCTGATACTGGCCCTCGCTCGCATAGGGCACGGCGCGGATCGTGAAGCCCTCGTATTCGACGGTGGCCTGCGCCTCGGGCTCGCCCGCGCTGCGGCGGCCGAAGAGGGATTTCAGGAACGACATGGGGAGCCTCGCGCCGTTACGCGCCGCGGCAGGTGCGGCGCCATCATGTTAGTGCATTCCGCGACCGGGTTGAACGCGCGCGTTGCGCGTCACGCGCCCGCAGCCGGAATCGGCCGCGGCTTGCCGTCGTCGCTGATGGCGACGAACGTGAAGGTGCCCTCGGTCACCTTCTCGCGCGCCCGCGTCTGGAAGCGCCGCGCCCAGGCCTCGATATGGATCTTCATCGAGGTGCGCCCGATCGGCCCGACCTCGGTGAAGACCTCGAGCACGTCGCCGACCCGCACCGGCCGGATGAAGGTCATGGCGTCGATCGCGATCGTCACCACGCGGCCCTGCGCGCGCTCGACGCCCTTGATGCCGCCCGCCTGGTCCATGCGCGAGAGCACCCAGCCGCCGAAGATGTCACCATTGGCATTGGTGTCGGCCGGCATCGCGATGGTGCGCACCGTGAGCTCGCCGCGCGGCGCATCCGCTTCGGTTCGGCGCTGGTCGCGCGCGCTCTTGTCGTCCATGTGCTGCCCCTCCACGACCCTCCGGTCATGGAGAGGATTCCCGCAAATGGCAAGCCATCAGGGCGAGCGGCGCACCACGCCGTCCTTCAGGAAGACGCGGAACGGCGTCGTGCCGGTGGCGCTGCCGTCCTTGGCGCGCCACTTGCCGTTCTGGCACAGGGTCCCGCCCTGCACCTGCACGGTCTCGAACTCGATCGAATTCTGGTAGACCGCGCCGTCCGGCAGCGTCGCGGTGAAATCCGTGACGCACTTGTCGCCGACGATCACCGGGGCGTAGCCGCCGATCATCACGCCGCCGCCGCCGGTGCTCTCGAACGGGTTCACCAGGACGGGCCAGGCCGCATAGTTCTCCTCGGCGCGCGCCGCGGGGCACGAGATCACGACGAGGGCGAGGACAAGGCTCAGGCGTTTCATGGGCGCGGATCCTGCAAACTGCTCCGGTCCTCAGCTACGTAGCCGGCCCTCCCTCGGTTTCACTCGTCGCTCGCTTTCGTGCGGCCGAACTTCTGGAACCGTCCGTCGCGATAGACGAACAGCGTCTCGGTGATCGGATGCGGCCCCTTCACCTCCTTGGCGGCAATCTCGCGCAGCGTTTGGAGCCCCTTGCGACTGCGCGAGCCCGTCACGAGCAGCACGTTCTTGGCCGGGATCGCGACGACGATGTCGCCCTTCACCTCGATCTGGCCGTTGATCTTGCCGCCGGCCCAGAAATGGTCAAGCAGCAGCAGGCTCGCCTCGTAGTCGCCGCCCGCCGTGATGATGGTGACGTCGCCGATGTTTTCCATGCGCGCCTTGGGCAGAAGGCGCATCAGGTTCTTTGTCGCGAGCGCGCGAAGCTCCTTCGGATCACCCGCCTTCTCCGAGCTCATGAGAAAGCGAGTCCGCTCGGGCAGGTCCTCCGCGTAGAGAATGATGAGGTCCTTATTGAGATCCTCGACCACGAAGTCCGCGGCGACCCCGCGCGCCCGGAAGTCGCGAGAGAGATCCTCGAGCCACCGACGGTCGCGCACCACCGGGACGATGCGGCTCTTATCGAGCTGGCCGGCACCGGCCAGCTGCGCCTTCACGCGAGCCGCGACCGGTTCGACGAACTTCCGGACGACATCGTTCAGCCGTGCAGGATCGCGGCGATAGTCGTCGTAGAAGTTCGCGACTGACAGCACCCTCGAGATGCCATCTCGGCCGCGAACCTCGATCTGGTTCTCATTCGCAACGATGACAGTGGCCTCAGGCACGGCGGCTCGGAAGGCCTCCGCGATCCGATCGAGAAACTGATGGCGCGACAGCATTCCGGCTGGTGTCTTGAGGAGGTCCAGCGACACAGAGACGTAACCCCGAATAATCTCGTCGAGGCGGTGCGGTTGGGCCGCATAGAGATCATAGGCCTCGCGCATCGTCAGGTTCGGTTGCGACCCGTCCGCCGCGCGAAACACGATCTCGGTCTCGTCGGCGCGCACGACGACCTTCGGGTCGGCGGCGCGGAAGGCCGTCGCCATTTTCTCGGCGAAGGCGCGGCGCGACAGCAGCTCGGCGGCTGCCGCATTCACAAGACTTGCAAGCAGGATCAACGCGACAAGAACACGACGCATGACGTTCCCCCCATGTCACGCCGCAACACCCCCGCAGGTCGGATGTCTCCAACCCGCGCACGTTCAATCGCCGATCTCGGATAAGTCCGACACCGGGTGCCCGGAGCACATCGCTTGCTCCCACCGAGTGATCAGGGGAGCGGGGCGCCGAGACGGCGCTGCTCGCTTGCGCGGCGAGCCGAGGCCGGGTGCGATGCCGGCCAAAGCAGCGGTTGCGCGACCGCTGCCGGCGAGCCCCTTGCGCAAGGAGCCCGCGCGCCTCTCGGCGCCCCACTGCGGTTCTCGCATCTCGTGGCCCCGTTAGGATTGGCGCCGAGACACGTCACGACCCCGAAGCGCGTTCTGTAACGAGGGCGAACCCTCGTCCACCTAGCAGGCGTGCCTGCCCTCACGACCGTAGTGTCGAAGGGGCGGCATTCGGGACGCCCGGGAGCCGGAGTGATGAGCCCAGACCCGCGGGACCGCATCCTGCTCCACCGAACGCATCACCGGTCGATGCCCCTGGCGAGCAGGATGAAGTCTGCATATCAGGGTTGTGAGAACAAATCAAGAACTTTTCGCGTCGCGCGTCATTCCTTCAGATGCCTGGCGAAGAAGGCGGGCACGCGCGCGAACGCATCCGCCCGCGCCGCCTCGTTAGTCTCGATGATCGGCACCACGCCCTGCTGCGTCCGATAGGCCGGCAACTCGCGCCGTGGCACGTCCGGCGCATCGAAGGCGTGGTACGCGTCGGGATAAGCGTAAAACTCGACCGGCGCGCCCCGCACAGCGGCCTCCGCCATGAAGTCGCGGCACGGCGGCAGCGGCGTCCAATTGTCGGCTTCGCCGAACAGCACTAGCAGCGGAATGCGCGTCGTCCAGCTGCGCGGCGGCATGTCGGGCCACAGCCGCGCCTGGGCGCGCGCGCCGCAGAGCGCCGGATAGAGCGCGACCGCCGCGCGGAAATCATGCGCCGGCGGCGGCGCAGGACGGCCGAGGCTCTTTTCCGGGATCGCGTTCAGCACGGCGCCGCCGCCCTGCGACCAGCCGATGACGCCGACACGATCGGCCTTCACATAGGCTTGCGCCTGCAAGAAGCCGAGCGCCGCATAGGCGTCCTTCGGCCGCTCCATGTGCAGCGTGCGCCGCTCCGGGCTCTCGACGCAGGCCGGCCCGATGCCGCGCGGCTTGCCGCTGTCCACCAGCAGCACGACGAAGCCCTCGCGCACCAGCGCCGCGGCCCAGGCGCGGTAGATCGGCCGGATGAACCCGTGCGACGTCCGTAGCCCGCTGCAGCCGTGCAACGCGACGATCGCGGGATGCGGTCCGGCACCGGCGGGACGCAACAGGCGCGCCACGAGCCGCGTCCCGTCCGGCGCGTCGAAGGCCACGTCCTCGGCCGCGCGGGCCGGCAGCGCGGCGAGCAGAAGCGTGAGCGCGAGGGCGAGGCGCGCAATCATGGCGCGTTCGTAGCGCGCTGCTCCGACCGACTTCAATGGCCTGGGCGTTGCGGCGTCCCCCGCGCCTTCGACCCAAGGCACGGCGCAGCACTACAAATTGCACTCCCGGCGAGATTGCAGCAGAATTGCACACAGTCATGAGGGGCATCGCCGGGGGGCGTGATGTTTTATCTCTTGATTGGAGTGATCGCAGGGGCCGTCCTGACCTACCTGTGGACGGATGTGACCATCTGGGAGGAGCGCGTCAGGGGATCCTATGTCCCCACGCCCCCGAGGCCCTATCGTTGGCCTGTCTGGACATTGCGCTGGTCCGCCATCGCCCTCATCGTCGTGCTGCTGATCATCGTGCTTGCCGAGTTCAGGGGGTCTGGCCTCGGCATGTTCAGCGCCACCAAAGCCATCGTGGTGCCGACGCTCGTCGGCATGGTTTTCGGCGCCTGGATCTATGCGGCGCTTGCACCCGTGGTGCGGGGCGAAGCCTCGGCGACATGGATCCCGATGCTGATCGCGCTGCTGTTCGTCGCGGCGATCCTCTCGGAGGACCGTTACGGCTGGTTCACCCGGCTGCAGAAGATCACCATCGCGGGCGGCGGCATCGAGTTCGCGGCGCTCGCGCCGAGCGGTACGACGCCGGCCGACCGCTCGCGCCTCGGCACGTTCGAGTCCACCGGTGCCACCCGGGTCAGTTTTGCGCTGCTCTACATGGAAACCCTGCCCGGCATGATCAAGCGCGACCGCGGCTATGGCAGCGAGACGGGACTCGCCGGCGCGGACGAGGACTATCGCGATGACCTGGACTTTGCGACGGAGGTCATCGGACCGCTCGGCAAGCGGCTGCGCGATATTCACTCGGTGCGAGGCTACAACGACATCGGTTTCGTGACCGATCGCGACCTGGTCAACGACTTCCGCGCCTTCACCCATGGCTACCTGAAGCATCGCAAGATGGACGGGAATGCCGACCCCGTCCGCATGCTCGCAACCCGCATCAAGAAGATCTGGAGCGACGTCTGCGTCACGGACCATCAGTTGCGCGCCGCAGGCTTTTTCAAGCCGCCGGCGGCTGGGGCAAAACCGGACCCGACTTGCGAGGAGGAGCGCGACAAGGCCGGCGCCTTTCTCGACCGCTCGCTGGGCTCGACGCGGCCCGCGATTGCACTCAATCAGCAACTTCCCTATGGCGTCCTGCTCTCGTCGGTGCTGCTCTATGCGGCCGGGGAGCTCGACTCCGCGGTCCGCGACATCGACCGCTGGATCGCCTTCAACGGGCCGATAGATGCGGATTCGTTCCGGCAGATCGGGCTCTATCGCGCGCGCTACTATGCGGCGCAGCTCCTGACGCGCGACAATCCCGAGGCCGACAGGATTCATCTCGCCCTCGAGAAATACAAGGATGTGATCGAGCAGGCCGACAGCCTTCTCAGCAATACTTTCCCGGCGAACGTCAAGTCCTGGCGCGGGCAACGCAAGCAGCTCGACGAAAGCGATCCCGACTCGCGCTGGTCGACCGTCGAGTGCGCCCAGGACCTCTCGCGCAATTTCAAGATCTTCATGGCGGCCTATCTGTCCGCGAAGAACAACCTCGCCTACCACCTCAGCCAGAACCTGGAGCTGGCACGCCTGGAGCAGCGCGACTCGCTGATGCTTCGCCTCGCCGAGGAGATCACCAAGGTCAACATGTCGTGCCTGCGCAAGGACGCATCGGTCGACGAAGATGACAATGCGAGGTCATCCCGGGCCTCCTTCCTCGACACCGCTGCAACGGTGCAGCTCGAGCTCGCACTGCGCGAGGAGCGGCGCGACGAACGACGCACGCATCTGTGCAAGGCGCAGAAATACTTGGGGGAGGCGATCGCGGCCTATGCGCCGGTCATCCAGCGGATGCGCGGCCCAGACAGCAAGCCTGCCGGCATGCCACCCACCCCGTGGGAAGATCAGGAAGCCTGGGCGGCCAAACGAGAACGGATGGCGGCGACCGAAATGACCGTCATCCTGCAGCGCCGGCTGCAGCGGGTGCAGGGCACTCTCGCTTTTGGTGGGCTGAGCTGCTGAGGCCGCCCCGAGTTAGGGCAGATTGTCCTGCGGCCGCGCCATCGCGATCAGCGGCAGCAGCACGATCGCAAGCGTCACGAAGGAAACCCAGAGTCCGCGCATGGAAAGCTCCCGTAACGGCGCCATGATAACGCGGCCGACCTCCCTCGCAAAGCGCGGCCCCGCGCCGCAGGCGCAGATGAACAGATGCTCATGAAAAACGACGAGCCAGAGGCGCGCCCAACGCATTCAGCTCGTCAGCTCGCCGAGCCCCTCGTCACGTCCCGCACGCGCTCGCCCGTCAGCCCGTTCTCGGCCGGTTCGCCGATCACGCCCTTGATGGTCCTCGAGCCGATATAGGGCTGCAGCGGCGCCGGCGTGTTGCCGGTGCCGGCCCCCTCGGAAGGGCTTGCGAGCAAATCGGTCCATTCCGGATTCTCGATCAGCAGATCGGCGAGCGCCGGAAAGCGCTGCTCCAAAATGGTCCAGCGCGCGATCACCTCGGACGGCAACTCGCTGCGCTCGAGCCGCCGGATCGCCTGGCGCATCGCGAAGGCATTGACGATACGCTTCATCACGCGCGGATTGTCCGGCACCGCATCGGCGAAGCGGCTCAGCAGATGCTCGGCTTCCGCCTCCGCGGCGCGCGACACGTTGAGCTCGAGCACGACGGCTGCGCGCAGGTCCGCATCGTCGCTCGCCTCCAGGATCGCGTCCGCCTGCGCGCCCGTAAGGTTGGTGCCGTGCTGCTGGCGCAGGTCTTCGCGCTTGGCGTCGACGCGCTGCTGGAATTCCGCGCTCGACACCCCTGCGACTGGATCTGGCGGCTGCCCAGGCGCTGCTTGAGGCGTCCCCTTCACGAGCTGATCCCAATAAGCGCCCCGCGTCCGGCTGCCCATTCCGGGCACCGGCGTCGACAGCTGAAAGATCTTCTCCAGGAACAGATAGCCGAGTGGCTGCCCGCTGCTCCCGATCGCGCTGGAGAACGTCCCGTAGCGCGTCTCGAAGCTCGCCTTGATCCAGTTACGGTCGGCCGCCACCACGTAGACCACGCGGCCGTGCCGGAACGAGGTTTGCACGCCCTCCAGCAGATCCGCGACGTAGTCGGCGCGGCAGCGGTCGAGATCGTCGATGAAGACGCAGACGGGATCGTTCGTGTTGTCGACGATAGTCCCGAACAGCTTCTTGATCCGCGCCAGCGGATCGCTCGCGCTGTCCTCATAGAGCTTCGCGGCGTTGTCGGATCCGAACAGTGCGAAGCGACTGGCGCCGTAGAAGGCCGCATAGGCCGCGGTTGCGGTGGTGAACAGCTTTAGGATCCAGTCGAAGAAGGCCGGCACCTTTCCGTCGGGAGGATTGCCCAAATACCAGAGCAGCCATCCGCACAGCGCGAATACCAGGATGGCGAGCAGATAGGGCAGTGCGTCGGCGCGCATCTTCCACCACAGCCAGCGCGCCTCGAGCAGAGCCGCACGATCCTCGATCGGCGCGTGCGGAGCTCTGAGCCGGGTCAGACTCGCGCTGAGGCAACGGCGCCACGTCACCGGCTTCCCGGAAAGATGCCTCAGGCATTCCGCCTTCACGGCTTCGACCAGCGGCCACCAGGGCGGATTACGGCGCTCGTGCTCCCAGGCATTGAAGTCGACGACGACCCAGCGCGGCGCAGTCTTGCCGTCGGCACCGCGCCGGCCATGCGCGACCATGATCTCCTTCATCATCTTCAGCACGGATGTCTTGCCGGCGCCCCACGGCGCATGCAGATGCACCGCGAAGCCGACCTGTCCGCCCGTGGTGAGCAGCTTGTCCATGCGCTCGACGATCGCTTGCGCAAACGGCCGGCGCCCGAGCTGATCCGCCGCGGTCGGCTCGTCGGCCTGCGGCTCGACGGCTTCGAGGATCGGGCGAGGCGGAGGCGGCGTGGATGGCTGCGATTGGGCAGCTGACTGCGGCGGCGGATCAAAGTTCTCAAATTTGATCTGGGCCTCGGTCTTCGGCTCAGTCACAAGCCTCGCGAGATCACCGACGACGAGATCGGGATCGCGTGCCCAGAATCTGTTCGGAAGAGTCGCGATTTCAATATCAATCTGCCACCCAAAAAGACTGCGCGGTGCAGTGTTCCGTGTGTTGGGAATAATGGCGCGATACCATGCAAGCCAAAAGCCCCACGCGCCCTCCTTCACCGCGGAAAGCCCATCAAAGCGGTCGAACGGAATCCGGGCCCAGATCGGAAAATTCGCTATAAGCTTCGTGTCGCCGCGCACGTCGACCAACCAGAGCGCCTGACCGAGTACATTTACGCTCGGTTCTGACTCCATCGCGCGGGAATCTGCGACAATGCTGGTCCAGAGCTGCGAAAAGGCTTTTTCATCGACCTCCGAGGCAGCCGAAAGAGCGACATTGATTGCTTCTTCGACATTTACTGGCGGAGTTACTTGCGGGGGCCCCTTGTTGATTCCCGCGAAAACGGCGGCAGAGACAGCCGCCGCCGCTCCTCGGGCGGCGCGAGCCTGACTATCGGGTAGCTTTAGATGCGCTACATCTGCACTGGCGCGTGCCGCGTCCTCACAAGCCGCGTTCAGCCGATCCGCGACCTTTGAGTCTAGTCGGATCGCGTGAACCTGCCCGGCCCAGTAAACGAACGCCGCACGGAACGCGTGGAGCACCGACGCCTTCTGCTGTTCCGGCGAGACACTCTCGAGCCGCATGATGTCGAGGCAAAGCGGCAGCACACGCAATGCTGCACGCAACGCGATTGCCCGCCCCCAGTCTGGCGGCTTGTCCTTCAGCCAGCCGGCCAGATTCTCCGGTCCAGTGAGTTCAACGTCTGCCACGGCTCACCCTCGCAACCTGTGGATGAGAGCCGGTTCCATGCCGGATCGCAAGCCGCACATTTGGCCGCTGCGCCGCCTCGGCCCAAACGAAAACGGCGGACCTCTCGGCCCGCCGTGATCAGTTCCGCGACTGCGCCCTGGCTCAGTTGTCCAGGAAGCTCCGCAGCTTCCGGCTCCGCGAGGGGTGCTTCAGCTTGCGCAGCGCCTTCGCCTCGATCTGGCGGATGCGCTCGCGGGTCACCGAGAACTGCTGGCCGACCTCTTCGAGCGTGTGGTCGGTGTTCATGCCGATGCCGAAGCGCATGCGCAGCACGCGCTCCTCGCGCGGGGTGAGCGAGGCGAGCACGCGCGTCGTCGTCTCGCGCAAGTTCGACTGGATCGCCGCGTCGATCGGCAGGATCGCGTTCTTGTCCTCGATGAAGTCGCCGAGATGCGAATCCTCCTCGTCGCCGATCGGCGTCTCGAGCGAGATCGGCTCCTTGGCGATCTTGAGCACCTTGCGCACCTTCTCGAGCGGCATGCCGAGCTTCTCGGCGAGCTCCTCGGGCGTCGGCTCGCGGCCGATCTCGTGCAGCATCTGCCGGCTGGTGCGGACGATCTTGTTGATCGTCTCGATCATGTGCACCGGGATGCGGATGGTGCGCGCCTGGTCGGCGATCGAGCGGGTGATCGCCTGCCGGATCCACCAGGTCGCATAGGTCGAGAACTTGTAGCCGCGGCGGTACTCGAACTTGTCGACCGCCTTCATCAGGCCGATGTTGCCTTCCTGAATGAGATCGAGGAACTGCAGGCCGCGGTTGGTGTACTTCTTGGCGATCGAGATCACGAGACGCAGATTCGCCTCGACCATCTCCTTCTTCGCCTGGCGGGCTTCGCGCTCACCCTTCTGCACCATATGGACGATCTTGCGGAACTCGCCGATCTCGAGGCCCGTCTGCGTGGCGAGCTCCTGGATCTCGGTGCGGATCTGCTTGATGCGATCCTTCTCCTTGGCGACGAAATTCTTCCAGCCCTTGGCCGCGAGATGCGCCACCCGCGCAACCCAGCGCGGATCGAGCTCGGAGCCCTGGTGGTTGCGCAGGAAGTCGTCGCGCGCCACGCCGTAGCTCTCGGCGAGACGCATCAGGCGGCCCTCGTAGGAGATGAGCCGCTTGTTGATGTCGTAGAGCTGCTCGACCAGGGAGTCGATGCGCGCCTGGTTGAGGCGCAGCGACTTCACCTCGACGATGATCTCGTCCTTGAGCTTCTTGTACTTGCGCTCCTGCGCGGGCGAGAGCGACTCGTTCTTGAGCCGGTTCTCGATGTCCTGGTCCTGCAGGCGGCGCAGCCGCTTGTAGCTGTCCGCGACATTGTCAAAGGTCTCGAGCACCTTCGGCTTGAGCTCGGCTTCGATCGCGGCGAGCGAGAGCGAGTTCTCCATGTCGTCGTCGTCGAGCTCGGCCTCGCCGATCGGGACCTCGCCGTCAGCGCCGACGGCACCGCCCGGGCCGCGCGCGTCCGCGCCCGGCGCCTTGAACGGCGTCGCGG
>JAEYAU010000292.1 GCA_023404705.1 Pseudomonadota bacterium | reverse complement strand
GGCTCCGCCGCCACGCCGGGGGCGGCGCGGGTGCTGGCCTTCGCGAAGGCCGCCGGCGTGACCCCGGGGGAGGTGGCGGTCGTCGGCGATACCTTGCACGACCTGCATGCGGCGCGGGCCGCCGGCGCGGTCGGCGTCGCGGTGCTGACCGGCCCGGTGGCGGCCGACAAGCTCGCGCCCCATGCGGATGCGGTCATTCCCTCGATCGCGGAACTCGAAAGCTGGCTCGACAGCCGTTAACGCCAGGTCAGGCCGCAACCCGCTCGGCATTTGCGTCGTATATGAACAACGCTAATGTTGGGGCCGGCTAGGCCGTAAGGCCCAAGAGATACCTGGGAGGAAAGAATGCTCGGATTGATGCAGGATTGGCCGCTGCTGTGCCATCGCATCATCGATCACGCCGCGATCCAGCACGGCGCGCGCGAAGTTGTCTCGCGATCGATCGAAGGCCCGATCCACCGCACGACCTATCGGGAGGTCCGCGCCCGCGCCCTCAAGGTCGCCCAGCGCCTCGAAAAGGAAGGCATCCGCGCCGGCGACCGCGTCGCCACGCTCGCCTGGAACACCTGGCGCCATCTCGAGGTCTGGTACGGCATCACGGGCCTCGGGGCCGTCTATCACACGATCAATCCGCGGCTCTTCGCCGACCAGATCATCTATATCGCCAATCACGCCGAAGACCGGATCCTGTTCCTCGATCTGACTTTCGTGCCCATGATGGAGAAGCTGCAGGAGCAGCTTCCGACCGTGAAGCGCTTCGTGATCCTCACGGACGCCGCGCACATGCCGCAGACCAGCCTGCGTAACGCGGTCGCCTACGAGGACTGGATCGGCGAGGTGGACGGCGACTTCCGCTGGGCCTCCTTCGACGAGAACACCGCGGCCGGCATGTGCTACACCTCGGGCACCACCGGCAACCCGAAGGGCGTCGTCTACTCGCATCGCTCCAACGTGCTGCACTCGATGATGGCGCTGTCGCCCGATGCCTTCGACCTGTCGGTGCAGGACACCATCATGCCGGTGGTGCCGTTCTTCCACGCCAATGGCTGGTCGATCGCCTTTTCGGCGCCGATGGCGGGCTGCAAGCTGGTGCTGCCCGGCGCCAAGCTCGACGGCGCCTCGATCTACGAGCTCTTGGACAGCGAAGGCGTCACCATGACGGCGGCGGTGCCGACCGTCTGGCTGATGCTGCTCGCCCATCTCGAAGCCAACAACTTCAAGCTCCCCAAGCTGCGGCGCGTGCTGATCGGCGGCTCCGCCTGCCCGCGCGCCATGATCGAGAAGTTCGAGAAGACCTACGACGTCACGGTCGCGCATGCCTGGGGCATGACCGAGATGAACCCGATCGGCAGCATCTGCTCGATCAAGCCGGACTACGACGCGCAGGACTGGCAGGGCATCCTCGACGTCAAGGTGAAGCAGGGCTCGGCGCCGTTCTCGGTCGAGATGAAGATCGTCGACGATGCCGGCAAGGAGCTGCCCTGGGACGGCAAGACTTTCGGCCGCCTGATGGTGCGCGGCGTCAGCGTCGCCAAGTCCTATTTCAAGGGTGAGGGCGGCAACATCCTCGACAAGGACGGATTTTTCGATACCGGCGACGTCGCGACGATCGACCAGTATGGCGCCATGCAGATCACCGACCGCAGCAAGGACGTGATCAAGTCCGGCGGCGAATGGATCTCCTCGATCGAGCTCGAGAACCTGGCGGTCGGCCATCCGAAGGTGGCGGAAGCCGCCGTGATCGGCGTGCGTCACCCGAAATGGGACGAGCGCCCCTTGCTCGTGATCGTGCCGAAGAAGGACGAGACCCCGACTCGGGACGAGATCCTCGCCTTCATGGAAGGCAAGATCGCCAAGTGGTGGATACCCGACGACGTGGTCTTCGTCCCCGAGATCCCACACACGGCGACCGGCAAGATCCAGAAGATGACCCTGCGCGAGCAGTTCAAGGACTACGTGCTGCCGAGTTCGGTGGCGGCAGAGTAGGGGCCTCAAGCGCCCTTCCGGCCCCTCAAGCACCAGTCCCGTCATCCTGAGGTGCGAGCATCAGGCGGCGCCAGCCGGCTGATGCGAGCCTCGAAGGATGAACGGCCGAGGCGGTTCAGCAAGCAAGCGGCGGCTCCCGGGCCAAATGAGAGGTTGCGGCACCGCCGCCATTTACCGCGTCCGCCGGAACCCTCGCATTTGCCGCCGGATGCGCTATGGTCCGGCCGGATCACGGCTTTTCTCATCCGACGGGACTGCATGTCTGAGAGCGATTCCACGGCCCCTGCGGCGCCGGCCGATGCACATGCGGCGCCCGGGACGGGGCGTTTCGTCGGTCCCGAACGGCCGTTCTGGCGCCTGCTGGTGCGCGGCGCCTTCGGGCTCGTCGTCACCCTCGGGCTGTACCGCTTCTGGCTGGTCACCGATCTCCGGCGCTACCTGTGGCTCAACTCCGAGGTGGCGGGCGACGGCCTGGAATATATCGGGACCGCCCGCGAGCTCCTGCTCGGCTTCCTGATCGCGATCGCGCTGCTGATCCCGCTCAATGTCGCCTTCTTCCTCGCGGCGCTCGACCTCGGTGTGCTTGGCCGCATCACGACCATGTTCGCGCTCGTGTTCCTGGCATTGCTGGGCCATTTCGCGGTCTATCGGGCGCGCCGCTATCGTCTCGCGCGCACGCTCTACCGCGGCCTGCGCTTCCGCCAGACCGGCTCGGCCTGGCGCTACGCGCTGAACGCCGTCATCTGGTGGACGCTCATCGTGCTCACGCTCGGCCTCGTCTATCCCTGGGCGGTGGCGAGCCTCGAGCGGCTGAAGATGGACAACACGCACTATGGCGACCTCAAGGGCCGCTTCGAAGGCTCGGCCTTCGGCCTGTTCTTCCGCGGCCTGCCCATGTGGCTGCTCGTCATGGTGCCCGGAGTCCTGGGCATCGCGGCCTCGCTCGGCACCGTGCAATGGCGCCAATTCATCGCCGCACTGCGCAGCAGCGGCGACGTGCTCGCGGAGCTGGAGAGCGCGGGGGTCACCGGCGCCCTCGTCTACGCGCTGCTGGCGATCGGCTGGGCCGTCGTCATGGCGGCGCTGCTCTATCCGATCTTCCAGGCCATGGTGCTGCGCTGGTGGATCTCGGGCCTGCGCTTCGGCCGGATCGCGCTGACGTCGCGGCTGCGCACGGCGCGCGTCTATGCGGTCTATGTCCGCTTCATGTGGTATGCGCTGCTCGCCGGCATCGTCATCGTGATCCTCGCCACCATGGGCCTGCTCGGCTTGAGCGTGCTCGAGAAATCGGGCTGGGAGCCGAAGACCATCGAGATCGTCACCACGGTGTACCTGGTGCTGATCTACGTGATCGTGGCGCTCGCCTATTCGACGATCTATCAGGCGACCGTGAAGCTGCGCCTCTGGGCGCATGGCTTCGACACTCTGCGGCTCGCCGGGCTCGAGCATCTCGACGAGGTGCGCGCCGTCGACGCGGCGGGCTCGCCGATCGGCGAGGGGCTCGCGGATGCGCTCAATGTCGGTGGAATCTGAGGCATGACGACTCGCGGCAACGGCATCTACTTCGACGGCATGATGGCGGCCCGCCGGCCTGTCGAGGTCGAGCTCGGCCCCGAGAAGCTCACCATCCGCTCGACCGGCGAGGGCTTCACTTACGTGCGCTGGCCCTACGCGGACCTCGAGCACCTCGCGGCGCCCGAAGGGCTGCTGCGCCTCGGCCTGCAGGGCAGCAAGGTGTTCGCGCGGCTCGAGGTGCGCGACCAGGAACTCGCCGCCGCCATCGACGAGCGCGCCGCGACCGTCGACCGCGAGCGTCCACCCGAGCGCCGCTCGCAGCTGACGGTGCTCGTCTGGAGCTTCGCGGCCGCCGCCGCGCTGGTCGTCGCTGCGGTCTATGGCGTGCCCGCGCTCGCCGACCGCATCGCGCCGCTGGTGCCTCTCGCGCTCGAGCAGCGGCTCGGCGCATCGGTCGATGCCGAGCTGCGCAAGATGATCGATACCGACCGCGCCGGCGCGGCCTTCGAGTGCGGCGCCGGCACCGCAGAAGGCCCCGGCCGCGACGCCTTGCAGAAGCTGGTCGGCCAGCTCGAGGCGGCTGCGGCGCTGCCGATCGGGCTCGAGGTGGTCCCGGTGCGGCGCAAGGATGCCAACGCCGTCGCGCTGCCCGGCGGCCGCATCTATGTCTTCGCGGGCCTGATCGCGAAGGCAAACACGCCCGACGAGCTCGCCGGCATCATCGCGCACGAGGTCGGTCACGTGGCACATCGCGACGGCACGCGCGCGATGCTGCAGTCGGCTGGTCTCTCGTTGCTGTTCGGCATGCTGCTCGGCGATTTCATGGGCGGCGGCGCCATCGTGGTGGCCGCGAACACCGTTCTGGCATCCTCCTATTCGCGCGACGCCGAGAGCGCGGCCGATGCCTACAGCGTCGACCTGATGGCCCGCATCGGCGGCGATCCGCGCGCGCTCGGCGCCATCCTTGCGCGCATCGATGGCGCCAACCATCCCGGGACGGAGCTCGCCAGCGATCATCCGGCCACCAAGGCGCGCGTCGCCGTCATCAACGCGGCACCGCGTTCCGCATCCCTGAAATCTCTGCTCGGCGCCGACGAATGGGCCGCGCTCAAGCGCGTCTGCGGGTGACGTGATGCTGTTGCGCCGCATTCCCGAGCAGCCGATGTCGCGCCTCGCGCTCTGGTCGCGCCGCATCGCCGTGTTCGCGCTGCCAGTGGTGCTGCTGACGATCATCATCGTGCGCGCCGGCTTCTTCGAGATCGTGGCCGGCCTCGCGATCTTCGGCGGCGCGCTGTTCCTCGCGGTGGTCGCGATTGTGCTCGCGATCGGCGCCTTTGTCGTGATCTGGCGCGAGGGACATCGCGGCGCCGGCGTCGCGGCCTCGGCGGTGCTGATCAGCCTGCTGCTGCTCGGCTATCCCGCCTATCTCGGCGCCAAGGCCTATTTGCTGCCGCCGATCTCGGACATCACGACCGACGCAATCGATCCGCCGCGCTTCGAGGTGATCGCGCGCCTGCGGCCGCGCGACGCCAATCCGATTGCCTATGCGGGCCTGCGCGCCGCCGAACTGCAGCGCTCCGCCTACCCGGATATCGAGCCGCTGGTGCTCAATGTGCCGCCGCAGCAGGCCTATGACGCGGCGCTCGCGATCATCACCAAGCGCAAGTGGAGCATCGTCGATGCGCGCCCGCCGCAGCCGGGCCGGCGCGACGGCCGCATCGAGGCGGTCGCGCGCACCCTGGTGATGGGCTTCCGCGACGACGTGGTGGTGCGCGTGCGCCAGGACGGCGACGGTGCGCGCGTCGATATCCGGTCCGCGTCGCGCTATGGCAAGCGCGGCGACTTCGGTACCAATGCCTCGCGCGTTGCATCGCTCTCGGAGGCGATCGAGGACCTCATCAACGAGGAGCTCGAGAAGCGCAACGCCACCGCCAAGAAGGCGAAGCCGGCCGCCAAGGGCGATCAGAAATCCAAGCGGCGATAGGTGCCGGTGATCGACGGCGCGCCTTCGGTCGCGACCATGCCGCGCGCCACCAGATCCTCGAGATGCGCCAGCACCGACAGCCCGGCCGCCTTGGCAAGCCGCGGGTCGAGGCCGATATAGATGGCCCGCACGAGGGTCGGGATGTCGGTCGGCGACTTGCCGAGCCGGTGCAGGATCGAGGCCTCGCGCCCCTGCCGATGGCGAATGTAGCGCTGCACGAAACGCGGCGCCGCGCGGATCTCGGGCCCGTGGCCCGGGAAATAGATCTCCTCCGAGCGCCTCGCCAGCTTGTGCAGCGAGTCCATATAGTCGCTCATGGCGCCATCCGGCGGCGCCACGATCGTGGTGGCCCAGCCCATGACGTGATCGCCCGAGAACAGCGCGTTCGCCTCGCGGAACGCGAAGGCCATGTGGTTCGCGGTGTGGCCGGGCGTCGTGACGGCTTCCAGCGTCCAGCCATGGCCCGTCACCACGGCGCCGTCGGGCAGAGCGATGTCCGGCACGAACTCCATGTCGGCGCTGGCATCGAGCCGCGCGCCTTCGCCGACCTGCAGCGGTCGCGCCGCGCGATGCGGTCCCTCGGCGCACACCGGCGCCCCGGTCGCGGCCTTGATGCGCGGCACCGCCGGCGAATGGTCGCGATGCGTATGCGTGACGAAGATGTGGGTGACGGTTTCGCCGCTCACCGCGTCGAGCAGCGCCGCGACGTGCCGCTCGTCATCCGGCCCGGGATCGATGATCGCCACCTGCCCGCGCCCGACGATGTAGCTCACCGTGCCCGTGAAGGTGAACGGGCCCGGATTGTCGCAGACGATGCGGCGGATGCCGGGCACGACCTCCTCGACCTGCTCGGCCGGAAGATCGAAGGTCTTGTTGAACGGAATGTCGTCGGACATGCGCGCGGCCGCTTGAATGAATCCCGCGCACGGGATAGCGGACCACGCGGATAAATCAACACGGCAAAGCCGGGCGCGTCTCTCCGGCATGCCCGGCTTCTGGAGGTTTGGGCACGCCACGCGCGCTCGCGCGCGACGCGCTCAGTTGAAATTGACTTGCGCGATCGGTGTTCCGTCCGTTGTGTTTCCATTGATCATGTTATTTTTGTATGATTGGAGTAAACCGCCGCTGCTCGTTACGACGCCCAACGCGTTGCCGGTGATAACGGAGTTGCCGACCAGCAATGTTGCGGCATTACCTGCTACGTTGAGCCCAGCGTTGTTGTTCGCGATTACTGTTTGATTGACCATGGCACTTATCGGCACGCCGGCAGTGGCTGCCGTCAGGATCAAGATTCCGTTGTTCGTATTGCCACTGACGGAGCTTCGATCGATTGTTATCGACTGTGAGCCGGAGGAGGAGGTGCTCACGGCGCGCAGCCCAAACCGGTTGTTGTCCAAGCGAGTGTTGGTGATGACGACTTTCGCGCTGCCGGCGCCGGTGGGAATAACGGCGATTCCGGCACCGGTGGCGGCTCCGAGATCGCCATTGTTGTTGATGGACGTGTCGTTGACGTACAGCTCCGACGTCCCGGTCGGCGCGAACAGAATGCCATTTCCATTGGGGTTGGCGCCGCGGAAATTGCGGATCAGGCATTTCTCGACATGAAGGGCGGCGCCGGCGAGAAACCGGATGCCGTTCAGACCCGGCGAGACGCCGCTGCCGGGGCTGCCGTCGATGTCGAGCCCGCGCAGGATCACGACATCGTTCGCGCCCGCATTGACGATGATGCCGTTGGTGGCGGTCGCCAGCACGCCGGCCTCGTTGCCCTCGGCATTGATGGTGATCGCCTTGGTGATGGTCACGGCGCCGAAGGCGCCATTGTCGACCACGTTGATCTCGCCGTTGGGCGCGGTCTTCGAGATCGCGCCCGCGAAGGTCTTGCATGGCGCCGTGCGGCTGCAGGGGTTGGCATCGTCGCCGACGCCCGAGACCCATGTACGGGTCGCCTGCGCGCTTGCCGGCGCGACGTGAAGCAGAAGCAGCACAGGTAAGGCAAGAATCTGCGCAATCCGAAGCCCGGTCATCGGTCTCTCCCCCGCTTCCGTCAGGCTGTGGCACCTGACGATGGGGAAGATTACCTTGGACGCGCGCGGCTTGCAACTTGAAGGTGATCGAACAAACGTTTGCGTCTATTGGCCGATCGCGCAGACGGCGCGTTTCGCGCGGCTTCCACCCTCAATGGATCTCCGGCTCCGGCACAGGCGCGGTTCCGGCCAGAAAGTCGAAGTCGCAGCCTTCGTCCGCCTGTCCGATATGGGCCGAGAACATCGCGCCGTAGCCGCGCACATAGTGCGGCGCCGGCGCTTTCCACACTGCTTTGCGGCGCGCGAGCTCCTCGTCGCTGACATGAAGATGGATGCGCCGCGCCGCGACGTCGACTTCGATCTCGTCACCGTTCTGCACGAAGGCGAGGGGACCGCCCACATAACTCTCGGGCGCGACATGCAGGATGCAGGCGCCGTAGCTGGTGCCGCTCATGCGGCTGTCGGAGATGCGCAGCATGTCGCGCACGCCCGCCTTCACGAGCTTCTTCGGGATCGGCAGCATGCCCCATTCGGGCATGCCGGGGCCGCCCTTCGGGCCGGCATTCTTCAGCACCATGACGTGCTCCGGCGTGACGTCGAGATCGTCGCGGTCGATCTCGCGCGCCATGTGGTTGTAGTCCTCGAACACGATCGCGGGCCCGCGATGCTTGAGCAGGCGCTGCTCGGCTGCGGCCGGCTTCATCACGCAGCCGCGCGGAGCGAGATTGCCCTTGAGCACAGCGGTCGCGCCCTCCCGATAGATCGGCTTGGCGAGCGGATGAATGACTTCAGGCAGGAAC
Organism: Pseudomonadota bacterium; assembly: GCA_023404705.1. GTDB lineage: Bacteria > Pseudomonadota > Alphaproteobacteria > Rhizobiales > Xanthobacteraceae > FEB-22. The sequence continues at coordinate 11,954 of JAEYAU010000292.1, read as the reverse complement.
ACCTTGGCGCCCGCGATGTCCTCGCCCAACGTGCGGCCCGAGACCGTACGGGCCGAGAGATCGAGCAGGTCGCGCAGCTCCGCCATCAGGCCGCGCAGGCCGCCCGCATAGAAAAAGTCTTCCATCAGATACTCGCCGGACGGCCGGATGTTCGCGATCACCGGCACCATGCGCGAAATCTCGTCGAAGCGCTCGAGCGTGAGCGGCACGCCCGCGCGCCGCGCCATGGCGATGAAATGCACGATCGCATTAGTCGAGCCGCCAATCGCCATGTGTACCTTGATGGCATTGTCGAACGCCGCGGCCGTGAGGATGCGGTCCGGCGTCAGATCCTCCCACACCATCTCGACGATGCGCCGCCCGGCGGCGGCCGCCATGCGCGGATGGTTCGCGTCCGCGGCCGGGATCGCCGATGCGCCCGTCAGCGTGAGGCCGAGCGCTTCCGCGATCGACATCATGGTCGCGGCCGTGCCCATGGTCATGCAGGTGCCGAACGAGCGGGCGATGCCGTTCTCCATCTCGCTCCAGTCGGCTTCCGTGATGTTGCCGGCGCGCTTCTCGTCCCAGTATTTCCAGACGTCGGACCCGGAGCCGAGCACCTTGCCCTGCCAGTTGCCGCGCAGCATCGGCCCGGCCGGCACGTAGATCATCGGCAGGCCCATGCTGGTCGCGCCCATGACGAGGCCCGGCGTGGTCTTGTCGCAGCCGCCGAGCAGCACGGCGCCATCGAGCGGATGGCTGCGCAGCAGCTCCTCGGTCTCCATCGCGAGGAAGTTGCGATAGAGCATGGTGGTCGGCTTCACGAACGGCTCGGCGAGCGACATCGCGGGCAATTCGAGCGGGAAGCCGCCGGCCTGCAACACGCCGCGCTTCACGTCCTCGGCGCGCGCGCGCAGATGCGCGTGGCACGAATTGATGTCGCTCCAGGTATTGATGATGCCGATGACCGGCTTGCCGCCCCAGTCGGTGGCGTCATAGCCGAACTGCCGCAGGCGCGAGCGGTGGCCGAAGGAACGCAGATCGCTCACTCCGAACCAGCGATGGCTGCGGAGCTCTTCAGGACGCTTTCGTGTTGTCATGTGACGCTATTTTGCAATGGCGGTTGGCGCGGCGCGGCGTGAGACGACCTGACTGCCGATCACCATGACGGCGAGGCCGACGCCGATCAGGTCGGTGAACCAGCCGGGTTTGATGAGGCAGAGGCCCGCGACAATGAGCACAGCCCGCTGCCAAAGGGAAGCCGCGGAGAGAAAATAGCCGTGCAACCCGCCGGCAAAGAAGGCAATACCGGCGCAGGCCGCGATGAACCGCCAGATGATGGTCGGCCAGTCGCCGATCATCATCAGCGCCGGCTCGTAGACGAACATGAACGGAATGATGAAGCTCGCCGCGCCGATCTTCACGGCGGCCCAGCCGCTGGTCCACAGGTCGGCCTTGGCGAGACCCGCCGCCGCATAGACGGCGAGCGCCACCGGCGGCGTGATGGCCGAGAGGATCGCGAAGTAGAAGGCGAACATGTGCGCGGCCGGTGCGATCACGCCGAGCTTCATGATCGCCGGCACCAGCAGCGCCGTCATGATGATGTAGGCCGGCGTGGTCGGCATGCCCATGCCGAGCACGATGCCCGCGATCATCGTGAGAACGAGCGCCAGCAGCAGCGTGTCCTGGGCGAGACCGACAACGAGCTGCGTGAAGACGATGCCGAGGCCGCTCAGCGTCACCACCCCGATCACGATGCCGGCGCAGGCGCAGGCGAGCGCCACCGAGAGCGCATTCCGCGCGCCGTCCACGAAGGCCTCGATGATGTTCGGCAGCGTGATGTAGCCGCGCGTGCTGGCGCGCAGCGCCGCCACCGGGAAGCAGGCGAGGGTGCCGCCTAGCGCCGCGAGCGGCGCGCTGTAGCCCGAATACATGATGCCGAGGATCACCAGGATCGGGATGAACAGATGGCCGCGCTCCCTGAACACGACACGTATGCGCGGCAGCTCGCTGCGCGGCACGCCCATGAGGCCGCGCCGCTTCGCCTCGAAATGCACCGCCGCAAAGCACGCCACGTAATAGAGGATCGCCGGGATGATCGCCCAGATCACGACCTGCGCGTAGGAAACGGCGAGGAACTCCGCCATCACGAAGGCGGCTGCGCCCATGATCGGCGGCATGATCTGCCCGCCCGTGGAGGCGACCGCCTCGACGCCCGCCGCGAAATGGGGCGGGAAGCCGGTGCGCTTCATCAGCGGGATGGAGATCGGCCCGTCCACCATGACATTGGCGACGGCGCTGCCCGAGATCGTGCCGAACAGGCTCGAGCTCACGACCGACACCTTGCCGGGCCCGCCCGCCGTGTGGCCGGTCAGGCTCATGGCGAAGTCCATGAACAGCTGTCCGGTGCCGGTGCGCTCCATGAAGCTGCCGAACAGCACGAAGATCATCACATAGGCGGCCGAGACCGAGAGCGGGATGCCGAAGATGCCTTCGGTGGTCATGAACAGCTGGTCGAGCATCCGCATCGGCTCGAGCCGTGCCACCAACAGGCCGTAGGCGAGGAATACGAGCGCGGTGATCGGCAGCGCCCAGCCGATCACCCGCCGCGTCGCCTCGATGATGATCGCGACCATGACGACGGCGAGCACCATGTCGGCCGTGGTCAGGTCGTCGATGTAGTAGATGCGCGTGACGACGTATTCGTAGTTGACGAACAGGTAGAGGATCGGCGCGGCTGCCACCACGAGCAGGACATAATCCAGGACGCTCGGCGGCTGTCCGGCGGCCGCCGTGGTGCGTCGATAGACGAGGAAGACCAGGACCAGCGCGAACAGCAGATGCGTGCCGCGGAAGATGATAGCCTCCGGCGTGCCGAAGGCGATCACCCACATGTGGTAGAGCGCCATGGCGGTGCCGACGACGGTCACCGCGAGGCGGACGAGGCCGCCATGACTGAGATCGAGCTTCATCGCGCCCCCGCTCCCGAAGAATGGCGGCGTGACGCGTCACGCCGCCGCTGTCATCAGTGCGTCTTCACCGTGAGGCCGGCTTCCGCATAGAACTTGGCGGCGCCCGGATGGAACGGGATGCCGATATCCTCCGCCATCTCCTTCGGCGTGAGGCCGGCCATCGCCTTGTTGAGGGTCGCCATCGCGGCGACGTTCTGCGCCATGCTCTTGGTCATGGCGTAGACGGTCTCGGGCGGAAGCTTGCACGACGCGACGATGTGGGTCGCGTAGCCGATCACCTTCACGTCGGCGTCCTGCTTCGGATAGGTGCCCTTGGGGACCGTGACCAGCGTGTATCCCGGATTGAGCTTCTTCATGTCGGCGAGGTGCGCCGAGAGATCGAGCAGCTTGATGTCGCGCGCGGAGGCGAGGTCCATCACGGCACCCGACGGCACGGTGGTGCCGAGCATGAAGGCCTGGGCGTGACCGTCCTGCATTTGCGAAACCGAGTCCGTGTAGGAGACGAAGCTCATCTTCACATCGTTGTAGGTGATGCCGTTCACCTTCAGGATATGGTTCGCGATCTGCTCGCCGGTATTTCCGCGCGGCTGTGTGCTCACCGCCTTGCCCTTGAGATCCTTCACCGAGCCGATGCCCGAGTCGGTGCGCACGACCACTTGGAAATACTGCGGATAGAGCGTCGCCACGTTGCATACATTGGCATGCGGCTTGTTGAAGGGCGCGTTGCCGGCGAGCGCGTCGACGGTCGAGATCGAGTTGCCGAAGCCGATCTCGGCCTTGCCTTCCTCGATGCCGCGAACATTGGCGATGCCGGCGCCCGGCAGGGATTGCACCGAGAGGCCCGGTACCGCCTTTTCCCACATGTCCTTGAGCTGGCCGCCGAGCGGCACCCAGACGCCGCCCTGCGGGCCGGTCATCAGGCGCACTTCGGCTGCGCCGGCGACACCCGCGGCGCCAAACATGAAAACGGCCGCGAGCGCGCAGCCCCTGAGGTGCTGATGCATGTCGATTCCCTCCCGAGTCGCCGGTGCAGTCCCGGCTTATGCCTTGTGCTCGAAAAGGTACGCGGCGTCGGCGGCCTCGCACAAGGCCTTGATCGCGGTCGCGAGCGGGCGCGGGATCGGAACACCTTCCCCCTCGCGGGCCGAGCGGCTCTGGTGCTCGGGATCGCCGGCGACCAGCACGGGCTGCTTGGGATCGGCCGCCGGCGACGCCTTGAGCGCATCGATCACGGCGTCGAGGTCGTCCATGAAGCGGCCGTCGTCGCGGAACAGGTCCGGATTGATCGCCATCAGGAAATGGCCGACGTCGAAGCGCGTCGCGCTCTCCTGACGCAGCGGCGCATAGGTGGATCCGGAGAGCACCGTCGAGAGGATCTCGGCCATGACGGCGAGACCATATCCCTTGTGGCCGCTGTGGACCCGGTCGCCACCGAGCGGCGTGAGCAGGCGGTCGACCAGCGCCGCGCCCGCATGGGTCTGCGGCGTGCCCTCGCGGGTGAGCACCCAGCCTTCGGGCAGCGGCTTGCCCGCCATGTGCGCGAGCTTGAGCTTGCCGATGGCGACCGTGCTGGTCGCCATGTCGAGATAGAAGGGTGGATTGCGCCGCGCCGGCGCCGCGAAAGCGAACGGATTGGTCCCGAGCATCGGCTTGACGCCGAAGGTCGGCACGATCGCGGTGTTCCACACCGCCGAGGTCGAGATGCCGATCAGCCCGTGCGGCACGGCGCGCAGCGCATGCACGCCTGCCGCTCCGTAATGGTTGGAGTTGCGCACCGCCACGGCGCCGATGCCGAAGACCTTCGCCTTCTCGACCGCAAGATCGATCGCGCGCGTCGCCGGCGCCTCGCCGAACCCGCCGCCGCCGTCCACCAGCGCGACTGCGCCGACGTCCCGCACGACGCGGATCTCGGGCGCCATCACGACCTTGCCGGATCGGCGCTGCTCGTCATAGAAGGGCAGGAGATGGACGCCGTGGCTGTCGATCCCCATGAGGTCGGCTTGCGTCAAAGCCTCGGCCGTCGCGGCGGCTTGATCCGCCGGCATGCCCCAGGCCGCGAGAAGACCCTCGATCTGCCGCCGCAGGGTTTCGGCGGGGACGAGCACCGCGTCCATCAGGAACTCCAGGGATTCCGGGAAAAGTCACCGGCGGGGAGCCGAGTCGGGAAGAATGGTCGGAGTGGCAGGATTTAAACGCCGTGTAGTCGATGCCAGGGGAACGAACAAGGCTGTCGGCGAAAATTACTGAGCTGCCGATGTCGGTATCTGATCGCTGAAGCACTTCGCAATCGCGGTCATGGCGAACAGCTTCGCTCCCTCTGGTGCAATATGATCCTGATTGAGGAACGCCTGCTGTTCGATGGAAGGAAGGCTCTTGTAGTGCACTTTGCGAGCGCCAAGCTCATCGGCGAGTGACCACATCTTACGCAACGCAATCTGATACTGGACGTCGTCGCGCGTTAGCATCTCATACTCCTCTGAGACGGGCGGACGAACGAAGCAGAGCTGAGCGCCTTTGGACTTTAGCGCCCTGGCGAGCCGAACGAAGGCGGCGAAGTCGGGCGACGTCTCGAACCCATTAATCGGACGCTGGCCTGCGACGCGGCCCGTTGCGAGCCATGCGCGGCATCGAGGACTATAGTCAGTCCAGCGACGTTCGGCGGGTGAGATGCGGCAGCCTTCGCGTTCGATTGGGGCACTCTCCTGCTGAGAGACGACGTTGCGGACTAGAAGAGTCGTAGTGAAGCCGCCGATGCCCGGCTCCGCGAAATAGCTGACGAAACGGACGTGGTGCTGCAGCCAGTTGTTCTGCCCAAAGTAGGTGTCGTATCCGGCGTGCCCTCGGGCCAGCCGGTTCGCGGCAAAGAACTGTGGTCCCACCGGAAGGATGACCTTGTCGGGCCGGCGAAAGCGAAAGTATTCCGTGACGAGAACTTCCACCATCAGCATGCTCTCGCCCGAGAGCGCCATCATCTCGAACTCGGGATCTCGGGGCAGGTTTGAGTAGATCGACCGATACGGCGCGAAGGCGGCATACATCTGCGAGTCGCCGAAGATCGCGCTGTTTAGCGGGCTTCGATACACCTCTTCGGCCCGACGAGCCTCCGCAAACGACCGTACTACCTTGGCGCGGGATACCCATTCGGCGATGCCAATGCCGATGAGGAAGGTCGCCAGAAAAGTGAGGACGAACGACTTGGATCGCGCGTCTGAGACTGATGAAGGCATCTTCGAGGCTACTGCCGGAAGCGGCGCGCAATAAGCGAAAGCTACGTTCTGTCGCCCTGCTGGTCAACAGCTCGGGACTTTTGAAGCGGGCCGCCGGACGTGGGCGGCCTTCGCATCGAGAAGGAGAGCAATCCCTATGCTCAATCGCAGAATCGCAAGGCCGTTCGTGCTCAAGATCCAAGAGGTTCGGTTGTGGCGCGCAACAGCAATCCACAAGGTCGAAACCTTTGCGCGAGAGAAACCGACACTCAATGCGATTGCAATGATCGCCGCCAATGAGCGCGGTCAACGAATTCAAGCGCTCGCGCTGGCGGCGCGGTTGCCACAATTCACAACAGCCTAGAAGGCCAATTCCATTACTGACGTGAATCAGGCTCTCGGCGCCGAACGTCGGGCTCGGCGGAGACCGGGATGAGGCGGGCCTGCGGCCCGAACCTGTGGTCTAACTGTGGCGCGGCAGGCCTGGGATGCCGCTAAGTGATGGTCGGAGTGGCAGGATTTGAACCTGCGACCCCCTCGTCCCGAACGAGGTGCGCTACCAGGCTGCGCTACACTCCGATTTTGCGAGAGCAGGGCGCTTATATAGCGGAGCCCGCCGGAACCGCAAGCCGCATGTGCCACCTGCTGATCCATTGAAGAATAACGTAAATCCCGGTGCAGCCCGGCCCGGCCAGCGTTGATCGCCGGTCGCGCCGCCGCTATGGTCCGCCGCCGATCGCGGCCGCGCGGCACGCTGTGGCGTGCGGCCGCCCTGGTGGGGCGTAGCCAAGTGGTAAGGCAGCGGATTTTGATTCCGCCATTCCCTGGTTCGAATCCAGGCGCCCCAGCCAGCCTTGCCGCAATCAAGCCCGCACGTCTTTTGCACGCCAGGCCGGTCCTGTGCCGTCTGTGGGACCGAAACGATGCGCGATACGCTGCAGCCGCCCGTCGCGCTGCAGATCCCCCTCGACCGAATAGCCGATGAAACGTGCCTGTTCGCCGGCCGTCCGCGCGATCACCTCGGCGTAGCGGCCAAGCTCGAGCAGCGAGGGCGTTTCGAAAGCCAGGGCAAGCCGCGTCTCCGTGCCGCCCGAAGCCTCGTTGATGGATGTGAGGGCTCCGGCCGCATCCGTCAGCTGCGCCACGTCCTTCCGAACGGCCTCGGCTCGGGATGCCGGGACTTCGGTTTCGAGCGTGCAGGCGAGGATCGGCGTGTCCGGCAGGGGAGCCCCGCGCGCTCCGGACGCGCCTGCGAACTCCACCCAATGCGCGCTCGGCGAGCTCCCCTCGGACGTCAGCAGCGAGAATGCGGAGTATTCGCACACGTCGAACATGTCGCCATAGGCCGCGCGCAGGCTCCACTCCAGCCGGCCCGGATCGAGGAACGTCGCACCGAAGAGATCGACGCGCAGCGCCGTTCCGAGCTCGGGGCGCGTCGGATAGGTGAGATCGTCGTCCGAGATGGCGTTGGGGTGCACCAGAATCGTCACGGGGCCGACCTCCGGCACGGGCTCCGGAGCGTAGCGGTAGTAAACGCCGCCGTAGTCGTTGTCGTCGCTCAGGCGGAGCTTGATGCCGAACAGCCTCTCGATCGGCTCCAAGGACAGCTCATACGGGTCGGCGCGCAAACCGCCGCGCAAGCGAATGCACAATGGAACGGTAAGCGACATCGCGATCTCTCACATCAGGGCTGCAGCGTGAAGCTGACACCGGAACCGGCAGCGGTCGCCTTGCGCACCTTGAAGTTCACCGGATAGGCGATCCCCGTGGCCTCCAGGATCGCCTTGTTCGCCTCGGCATTGAAGTCCAGCAGATCGAGCGCCGCGAGGTCGGCATGTTCGAGCACCTTGGTTGCATCGGCTGCCTGGCCGGCCTTGCCCGGGCTGATCGGAATCCGCTTCTCCTGCGCGAGCTTGAACAGGTTATCGGAGACGATCGCGATGTCGTAGTCGCTCAACTTCGTGAAACTGAACGGCGCGCCGGTGGGCTGGAAATCGACCAGTCGATCGAAGCGCCGACCGGTCACGGAGCTGCCTTCCAGCACGAGCTTTGCGCCGGGCGCCTTCTGCTCCAGCGCTGCATTGAGACGCTTTGCGAACTGGTCGAAGCCCGCGCGATCGTAGAAGCCGAACGGAATATCGGTAAGCTGATTCACCGCAGTGCGAGCTTCTGCCCCGGCCTCGAGCTCCTTGGCTCCCGGCACCTTCTCCCGTCGCGCCTGGTGAAGCGCCCGCGTCTTGGCTTCCTCCTCCAGGAGCGCCTTGAGGTCCGGGTTGCGCCGGAACAGATCGCGCCGCGCGTTCATCAACTGGTCCAGGTAGCCTTCATAAAGCTCCTGGGCACGAGCCGCGATCTCCGCATTGTTGGTTAGCCGCGAGAAGTCCACGAACGAGATCTTCGGCTTGTTCACCAGGCCCTTGCCGATCAGGTGCTCGCCTTCGGAGAGAATGCCCAGCATGGTCTTCAACGCGTTGACGTCCTGAGCCTTCTTTTTAGTGATCACGCCGTTCGTGATGTTGTCTTCCATCGTCTGGAGTTGGCGGATCATCTCTTCCAGCCGACGAATGGCATCGGGGGTCTTTGCCTCTTTCAAGGCGCCCTTGAGGATATCGCGTACACGCGTGCACCACGTGCACAGAACGAAGAACGAGCCCTGCTCGCCATCGACCAGCCGCAAGGTATGGCGCTCGCCGAGCAGCGTAATCGGCTCTTCGAGTCGCGTCGCGGCCTCGGCAAGACGCGTGAGATCCCGCCAGAGAAGATTCGACTGCTCGGCCGACAGGTGCTTCTCGAGCTCGGAGAACAGCCGCTGCGCCTCCTCCATGTTGCCCTTTCGGACCGCGGCGCGCGCCGCCTCCAGGGTCTCGGTGGCGCCCGCATGGGCGAGCGTCTTCTCGACGCTGGCCCCGAGCAGGCGATCCGCCGCGCTGCGGAACCCGGCGCCGACGATCGGCATCGCCGCGCCGATGACGCCGCCGCCGGCCAGCCCGAATAGGCCGCCGATCAGAGCTGCTTGGCCGGTACGCACTAGGCCGGCCCAGACGCCGCGGCGCCAGGTGCGCGCGTCCGTCATGGCATTGGCGGCCTCGCTGACGAAGCCCGAGAAGGCGCCGTCGATCGCCGCCTCGACCGCGTGCGCCGTGACCCGGCGCAACAGACCCTGGCTCGCTTGCTCCGCCACCTCGCCGCCGACGCGCGCCGCATTGGTGAGCAGCGCGCGGCCACCGAGCCCCAGCATCTGCGCGCCCTTTGCGCCGAGCGAAGCACCCACGACCGCGAGCGCGGCGTCGATCGCACCCAGCAGTGCATCGCGCCCGCCTTGCTCGCTTGCCGGATTGTAGTAATCGGCGCCGAACATCTCGCGCGTCACGACGCGCGCGCTGGCGCCGGCCGCCGCGGCCGCAATGACGGCGGGTGCGGTCACACCGCCGGTGCCGGCCACGATGATGATGCCCGCGACGGTCGCCGCCACCATCCCCGCGATTTCGCCCGCGGTATTGCTCGCCTCGGTGAACTCCTGCGATCGGTGATTGAAGCGATCGTGAAGAGCCGCGAAGGCCGCGAATTCGAGCGCAGTCAGCTCCTGGGGCTTGCGTTCCCGCATGGGCAGCCAGCGCGCCGCGAATTCGCGCGCCGCAGCCTGCATGGTCTCGTCGGTCTCGGTGAACAGCGCGCTGGCGCCAAGCTGCAGCGCGAGCCGCGCCTGCTGGCGCTCGTACATGATTGCCGCGGCGTTGTAGCGGCCCGCGCCGTCCTCGAGCTCGCTCTCGGTCGGCTCCGCGCCGAGCGCCGCATCGAGCACGGCCTCGATGCCGGCCTTGTCCACGATTTTGGCGGTCGTCTGCGAGGCTTTCACCTGCGCCTCGAAGTCCTGGAACGCCTTCAGCGCCTCGCGCTCCTCATCCTTCGTCGGTGCGCGCTGGGTGCGCGAGAGCAGGTAGCCGAGGCGCAGCTTCGCGCGCGTCACCTCGTCGATGTTGGCGAGCGCCGTGCGCAGGACCTCCACATTGCCCGTGAACTTGAGGATCTTGTCGATCGGGATGCGTGGCGGCTGCTTGAGAATCTCGAGCATGATCTCGCGCGGTTCGCCGTGCACGCGCGCATACGTGTCCCATGGATCGGTGGCGGTCGCTTGGAATGCGGTGCGCCACACCTCGTTCTTTGAGATCTGCAGCAGGATCTGGAAGAACTCGCCCCAGTTCGCCGCGTTGAGGGCGAGCGTCAGCTCGGCATGCTTCTCGTCGAAGGACGTCGCGGTCTTGTAGCTCCGAATGCGCATCTCGGCGGAGCCGACCAGCCGCTTTATGACATTGTCCACCTCCTTGTCCTCGAACAGCCGCTTGCGGATCTTGTTGTTCTCCTCGGTCTGCTTCTGATCGCGCTCCTTCGGCGGCAGCTTGGCCGCAGCCTCGGGCAGGGGGGCGCGTACTTCCAGGATGGCGCTGCGGATCGCATCCTCGTCGGCGCCGCCGAGCGTCCCGGCCGCGAGCAGGATCCGCTGCTTCGCGGCGCGGAACACGAACTCGCCCTGCTGCTCCGGATCACTGATCGTCTGGCCGAGCTTCCGCGTCATGGCGCCGAATGCGTCCGGAGAGGAAGCGGCATCCGCCAGCCTGCCGAGGAAGCTGTTCGGATTGAGCTTATCGGTGCTGAAGCGCACCAGCGCTTCCAGGTCGCCGAGCTCGTCGAGGCGCTTCTGCGCAACGCCCCGTTCGCTCTCGGGCAGCGTGGTCATCGCGATCGTGGCGCGGAGCTGCTTTTGCTCGGCGAGCAGCGCGACCGCCCGATCGACGATGGCCTGAATCGCCTCCTGGTCGTCGATACGCCCCTCCGTCGCAAGCCGCAGCCGCACGACCAGCGCTTCCGCCTCCGTTCCCTTCGTCAGAGCCGCGAGAAGCTTGAATTGATCGTTCGACAACAGCCTGTTCAGAGGCGAGAGGTGCTTGTCGAAGAACGTGCGCCGATCCGAAGGCGTGAGCGCCCAGATCGCGTCGAACACCAGGTCTTCGTCGTCCGAAATGACGCCCGGCGCCCGCTTCAGCAAGTGCTCCGCCGCCGCATACTTCTGCCCGGGATCGATCATCAGGCGCGCGTCATACTCCTCCTTGACGCCCATGCGGCCGTAGATGACCTCGAGCCGCGCGCTCTCGGCGCGTGCGGCGATGCGCTCGTCCATGCTGGCGGCGCGGATCGTGTCGAGCTGCGCCTGCTCGATCTCGCGCAGGCCTTCGTCATAGAGCTCCAGCCGGTCGATCAGGGGCAGGGCGGGCAGCAGCAGACGCAGCCCTTCCTCGGCGCTGGCGACGGTCTTCTTGCCCGGATCGCCGCCCGGCAGCACGGCCGAGGTCGCAAGACCCGCGAGGGCCACCGGATTCACGAGGGCCGTGCCGATGGCGACCGCGCGATTGAGCGAGCCGGCCGACTCCGCGCGGTTGCGACGGGCGAGCAGCCAGCGCTCGAGCATTTCGTTGGTGCCGGCATGCACCGCGCTGCGCAGCGCACAGAGGTCCGGGATCGCCTTGCCGCGCATGCCGGTGACCACCACGTCGACGTCGCCGTCCCGCACGCCCTTGACAACCTTGTCGGCATCCGGATTGGCCTGCGGCGGTCCGGCGATGGTGCAGGTGAGGCGGCGCAGCGTGGCGTCGTGCGGCTGCTGACCCGGCCGCGGCGGCTGCAGCGTATGCGCCAGCTCGTGCGCCAGCAGATGCCGGCCGCTGCGCGTGTCCGGCGCGAACTGCCCCGGCGCGAAAGCGATGTCGGTGCCGACCGTGAACGCGCGGGCATTGAGCGCGGC